>NC_019908.1:1277778-1597222 GCF_000325665.1 Brachyspira pilosicoli P43/6/78 | reverse complement strand
TTAAAAAAATAGAAATGAATGAAAATGGCGGTCCATTTGGTAATTTAATTTCTAGTAAAGTTATAGATGCTGAAAAAATTTATAATATAACATATGTTCTGAAACTAAAACCAATGTTATTAACATATTCTATATTTATAATATTTTTAACAATATATATTAAAATAAGAAATATTTTTAATCTTAAAAAGATATTTCATACTGATAGAGATGTTATAATTACTATAATATTAATAGGATTTATATTATTTTTATTTCATTTCTGGTTGGGATTTCCTGGTTATTTCTATAATCCAGATAATATAGTCATACTAAAACAATCAATATTGAAAGATTATTCTAACTGGCATCCAGTTATAATAGCAGTAATACTTAACCTCTTATATAAAATATTTGGACAGCATACTTTTTATTTAACTTTAATTAATTTAATTTGTCTTTATAGCGGACTTTCATTAATAATAATTGCACTTTATTTAAAGTATAAAAATCCGCAAGTTTTGTTATTATTTTGTATAGCATTTATATCAGATATGTTTTTTACTACATTGACACAATTAAAAGATATAACATGTTCTATGTTTATATGGCTATCTATATCATTAATATTTTTTATGATATTAGTGCCAATAAAAAATATAATATTAAATATAATTATTAGACTTATCATTTTGGTGTCATTATTATTAGCACTATTATGGCGACATAATGCAATAGTAACAATATATCCAATAATATTATTTCTAATATTTTTATTAGTATGCAAATTTAATTTGAAATCTAAATTGAAAAATGTTTTTCTTTTTATATCAATTTCATTTATAGCAGCAATACTAATGGTGTTTATAGTAAAAATCAATCCTTATATATGGATAAAGTCAAATGATGGATATTATTATAAAGATATTAATTATGATGATTTATATTCTAAATATGGATATGTTATAGATTATGAAATTTGGATGGATATTAATGATAGATTTGCAAGAAATGCTCCAAATAATATATTTGCTATGCAAATAGCTGCCTGTGCTGCTGCTAATAATGATGATTCTCTAATTCCTAGTGATTGGTATGAAAAAGGAAAAGATTTTGAAGATTTAAAAAAATTGTATAATTCTACTTCATTATTTGGAGATGTATTTGTATTTTCACATTTCCCGCAGAGAATATTTAAGCCTGGATATTTGGAGAATATAAATAAAGTTTGGATTAAATATATATTAAAATATCCAAAAAGCTATATTAGTCATATATTAAAATTTGCTAATTCTGTAATACTATCTAAAAATGTATGGATAATTGGATCTTATCATACATATTATATACCAAAAAATTTAGAGGAACTTAATTTCAAAAATTATAATATAGAACCCAATAGTGTAAAAATATCAATATATAATTTTTTACACACTTTTTCTATAAGGCTATATAATTTATTTAATATATTTATTAGTATATTAATATTTTTTACATCATTATTTTTAATTATAAAATTAAGAAGTTTTAATAAATTATTAATGTATTCTTTTTTTGTATCATTTTCTAGTTTTGCTACAATTATTATAGTAATAATATTTACTTCTTTAAATGATAGTAGGTTTTTATTTCCAATAGTAGTAATGAATTTTAGTTTATTAGTATCTTTTATATCATATATATATGATATAGGTTTAATAAAAAAATATTTTATTTAATTAAGGAGAATAAATGGTCAATAATAAAAAAATAGTTATTATAGGTGCAGGACCTGCAGGGCTTACAGCTGCTTATGAGTTATTAAAAAAGAATGAGAACCTTAAAGTAGATATATATGAAGAAACTAATGTGATAGGCGGAATTTCTCAGACTGTAAATAATAATGGAAATAGAATGGATATAGGAGGGCATAGATTTTTTTCTAAAAGTGATAAAGTAATGAATTTTTGGCTTAATATTATGCCTGAAGAATCTAAAGATTTAAATCCTGAAAATATAGATAGGGTTATGCTTATAAGAAATAGGCTATCAAGAATATTTTTCTTAAAGAAATTATTTAATTATCCTGTAACTTTAAGTAAGGATTTAATATTTAATTTAGGTTTTTTAAGATGTACTAAAATAGGTTTTAGTTATATCAAGTCTTCTCTTTTTCCATATAAAAAAGTAGATTCTCTTGAAAAATTTTATATTAACAGATTTGGAAGAGAATTATATAATTTATTTTTTAGGGACTATACAGAGAAAGTGTGGGGGTGTTAAACCTTCTGAATTAAGCCCAGATTGGGGAGCACAAAGAGTTAAAGGGCTTTCTGTTTGGAAAACTATAATCAATGCTTTAAAACCAAAAAAGAAAAGTAATGATATAAAACAAAAAGGTGTAGAAACTAGTTTAATAGAGAAATTTTTATATCCTAAATATGGTCCAGGTCAATTATGGGAAACAGTTGCAAAAGAAATAGAAAACATGGGCGGAAAAATATATTTTAATAAAAAAATAGATAAAATAAAAATTGAAAATAATAAGATTATTTCAATCGCTTCAAATGATAATGAAACTATAGATAATATTGATTATTTAATTTCAACAATGCCTGTTAAAGACTTAATACATTCTATATCATCTATGAGTCAAATTCCTCAAGATGTATCAACGATAGCATCTAAGCTTCAATATAGAGATTTCATAACAGTTGGATTATTATTGAAAGACATAGCTTTGCATAATAAAGATGGAGTTGTAAAAGATAATTGGATTTATATACAAGAGCCTTATGTAAAAGTTGCTAGACTTCAATTATTTAACAACTGGAGTCCTTATATGGTTTCTGATAAAAAACTTCATTATGTTGGTATGGAATATATGTGCTTTGAAAATGATGAGTTATGGTCTATGAGTGATGATGAGTTTATAAAATTTGCTATAGGTGAAATGAAATCATTAAAATTAATAAGAGATGAAGATATAGTGTCTTCTAATGTTGTTAGAATTAGAAAGGCTTATCCTTCTTATACAGGTGTTTATAATGAGTTTTATAAGATAAAAGAATATACAGAAAAAATAGATAATTTATTTTTGATAGGAAGAAATGGAATGCATAGATATAATAATATGGATCATTCTATGCTTTCTGCTATGGAAGCTGTTAATTGTATCATTAATGAGAATATGGATAAAAGCAGTATATGGAATATTAATACTGAAGAAGAATATCATGAAGAAAAATCCAATTAAAAATTATAAGGGTTAAAACAATTAAGCTTTAACCCTTATTTATTGTTTTAATTATAAATTACATCTCTACCACTAAAGCAGTACCCATACCGCCGCCTATACAAAGTGTAGCAAGACCTTTTTTAGAACCGCGTTTTTTCATTTCGTATAAAAGTGTAGTGAGTATTCTAGCTCCTGATGCTCCTATTGGGTGACCTATAGCAATAGCGCCTCCATTAACATTTACTATATCCATATTGAATTTTAGCTCACGTGCAACAGCAATAGACTGAGCAGCAAAAGCTTCGTTGCTTTCTATTAAGTCCATGTCTTCAACTGTGAGATTAGCCATTTTTAAAGCCTTTCTGCTAGCTTCTATTGGTCCAATTCCCATTATCCTAGGCTCAACACCATGAGTAGCATAACCCAAAACTTTAGCCATAGGTTTAATTCCAAGCTCATCAGCCTTTTCTTTAGACATAAGTACTACAGCAGAAGCAGCATCATTAATACCAGAAGCATTACCAGCAGTAACAGTACCGTCTTTTTTGAATGCAGGCTTTAATCTGGCTAAAGATTCCATAGTAGTACCAAATGTAGGGTGTTCATCAGTATCTACTACTATTTCTCCTTTTTTGGTCTTTATTGTAACAGGCACTATCTCATCTTTAAATCTTCCGCTTTTTATAGCAGCCTCAGCTCTGTTTTGACTTCTGCATGCAAACTCATCTTGTTCTTCTCTTGTTATTTTCCACTGTTCTGCTATATTCTCTGCAGTAACCCCCATATGATAATGCTCAAAAGCACATACAAGAGCATCATTAAGTAAAGTGTCTTGCATTTTTGTCTCACCCATTCTTGCCCCCATTCTCATAGCAGAAGAAGTATACGGTGCCATGCTCATATTTTCAGTTCCACCAGCAACCACTATATCAGCATCACCAGCTTTAATCATTTGTGCTGCCATTGATACAGCTCTAAGTCCAGAACCGCATAATATGTTTATGGTCAATGCAGGTTTTTCTACAGGTATACCAGCATTAACAGAAACCTGCCTTGCAACGTTTGGAAGAAGTGCTGATTGTATAACACAGCCAAAATAAGTTTCATCAACTTGCTCTGGTTTTATATTTGCTCTTTTTAAAGCCTCTTTCACTGCAATAGTACCAAGCTCTACAGCTGAAGTATTTGCAAATGAGCCTAAAAACTTACCGACAGGTGTTCTAACGGCACTTGCTATTACTATTTCTCTCATAATATAATCTCCTAATAAAAAGCTTATTATGTATAGTATAGTCAATAAAAATATGTTTTACAATACTTTATACTTGTTAATATAGTTTTATAGTGTATAATGAGGAAAATGAAAAAGAAGCTAGAATTACAAACCACAACTCTTTGGGATTATCCTTCCCAGCAATATTTAAAAAGTGAAGAAGAAAAGCATAAACATTATATAGGAGCAACACCTTCGTATATAATATGGAATTTATTAAATAGATACACAAAAGAAAAAGATTTAGTTGTAGACCCAATGGCTGGAAGCGGAACAACGGTTGATGTTGCAAGAGAACTCGGAAGAAGGGCTTTAGGGTATGATATTAATCCAAAGGCTTTAGAGAGAAAAGACATTTTTAGAGCAGATGCTAGAAAGATACCTATAGAAGATGAAAAGGTAGATTTTGTTTTTATTGACCCTCCTTATAGCACGCATATCAATTACTCTGATAGAAAAAAATTGCATAAGGAAAATTAACTGACTAAAACAGATGAGTATTATAATGCTATGGAGAAAGTTATATCTGAAATATTTAGAATAATGAAAAAAGATAGGTATATGGCTTTATATGTTTCAGACTCTTATGAAAAAGATTATCCTTTTATGCCTATAGGTTTTAAGCTTTTTGAGATTATGAGTAAATATTTTATGCCTATAGATATAGTTTCTGTTGTAAGGCACAATAAAAGTTTAAGCAAGGGTAATTATCATTTATCTGCTATAGAATATAATTATTATTTAAGAGGTTTTAATTATCTTTTTATAATGTACAAACAAGGAAATAAAACCATAGATAAAAACGGCAAGGTTCATTTAAGGAATTTGTAAATATATTATTTTTATGAGTTAATTATCAGTAAGATATTTTTATTGATAAAGAATTATCGAAAAAGTATATAGTTAAAACAATTTGACAAATAAAAAAAATATTATATATTGTAATAAAAAAGGTATGTAATAATCTTATGAAGAAAAATACGGCTATTGTATTAGGCGGCAGTTTCGATTTATCATTTGCAATTGGTGCTTTTTTAATAAATTTAAAAAAATATTCTCCAAATTTAGCTGATGATATAATTATTTATCATGATAATATATCTGAAAAAGATCAGGAGATTATGAATAGCATAATTCCTGTCAAATTTATTAAATTTGAATTAAATGAAAAATTAAATAATATAGATACTTTTGTAAGAGAAAGATTTTCTGATTTGATATTTTTTAAATATGAATGTCTTAAATTATTAAACGAATATAAAACAGTAATAGTTACAGATTTTGATGTATTATTATTAGATGATATTTCTGAAATAGCTATACCAAAAAATAATAATGTGAAATGTAAAATGCTTAAAGACTTTATAGAAATTATTGGCGGTGATTTGTCTCATGATATTCTTAATGAGCCATCATTTAAATATGATAAAGATATGTTTGTAATGGGTGCTGGTTTAATAGTTTTTTATGATACTATAAAAAATATTGATGAGTTATATAATTATTGTTTAGATAAAACTATGCAATATAGTAAATATTTACTTTTGCCGGAGCAAGCAATTTTTAGTTTAATGCTTCATGATTTTAATATAGAGCCGGAAGTAATAGATAGAACAATATATGTTGTACACCCTAGGGAACATCATAAATATAAAGATGCTAAAATTTTACATGCTTTTGGTCCTCAGAAATTTTGGAATTCTATAGAAAATGATTCTTGGAATGCGAATTATAAGGAATGGATTAAGCTTGGGGGAAGCAAAAAAAGAAATTCTATTTTTGTAAGTTCAAAATTAAGCCATAGAGATTTTATCATTAATAAAATTGCTTGGTGGATTCCTATAAAAAAATGGCGTGGTAGTTTTAAAAATAAATTTAGAAAAAGCAGATTCTAATTTATTTAATTTAAAAAAAAGGATAGCCTTAAAGCTATCCTTATTATATATTTTTAAAAAGGTCTTATTACCAAATCATTAAACTGGAACCCCAAGTAAATCCGCCACCGAATCCTGTAAGAAGAACTAAATCTCCGTCATTAATTTTATTTTCTTCTAAAGCATCAGTTAAAGCTAAGCCTATACTTGCTGAAGAACAGTTTCCGAATTTATTTAATACAACGCTTACTTTTTCCATAGGAAGACCTATTCTTTTTGCAACAGCCTGCATAATTCTTAAATTAGCTTGATGCGGTACAAAATATTTAACATCGCTTAATTGTTTTCCAGTAGATTCTAAAACTTTATCTATACTATTAGAAAACTCAGTAACAGCTCTCTTAAAAGTTTCAGAACCGTCCATATGTATTTTAAACTCAGGAGCTTCTAAATCATCGGCTCTTATAGGGCAAACGCTTCCGCCATTAAGTACAATACTCATATCAGGCTCGCTTTGCATATGCATGCCTATTATTCCTTTTCCGTCATCTCTTGTTGTAATTAATGAAGCAGTAGCAGCATCTCCAAAAAGAATTGCAGTACCTCTGTCTTTCCAATTAACATCTTTAGTAAGTTTTTCGCTTGAAACTATAAGTACATTTTTACACTGTCCGCTTTCTATCAAAGAAACAGCTGTGTTTAGTGAATATATATATCCAGAACAAGCAGCAGATAAGTCTAAAGCAAAACAATGATTAAGTCCTAATGCTTGTTGTAATTGTCCAGCCATAGATGGAAATATATAATCTTTTGTTACAGTAGGAACTAATATAGCATCAACTTCTTTTAAATCCACACCTTTTTTCTCTAAGTTTTTAACAGCATTAATTCCCATTTCAAAAATAGTTTCATCAGGTCTTGCCATATGTCTTGTTTCTATACCTGTACGAGTTACTATCCATTCATTATTGGTGTCTAATATGCTTTCAAAATATTTGTTGTCTAATATTCTTTCTGGTACATAATAGGCTATGTTTTTAATGTATGCTCTTTTCATTATAAGCTCCAATTTAAAATATACTTTTCTAGTATAAAATATATTACTTTTTAAAAAAAATGATATAGTTATTAGTAACTATTTTATTTCTCTTTTGCCTCTCTTACCATATTAGGATAATATTTTTTTAATTCTAAAAATGCATTCTCCACTTTTTCTGGTATATCTATATGAATTAAAAAATCTTTACCCCTTGGTCCGTAACCTTCTTTATTGTCTGTTAATCTTGGTATCTCTCCCATAAGAAGATTAATATATCTATCTATATTCCACATTCCAATAGGGTAGTTGTCATAAATTAATTTTGAATCTTTATTTATTACTTTTACTTTATATGCTGCATAGTTAATAACTTCTATACTTTTATCTATATACTTCTTTATAACAGCACTCATTCTTAGCTGCATAGATGCATCTTGAATTAATATTATATTGTTGAAATCTAATTTTTCTTTTTTTATTATTTCTAATAGATTAGTAATATTATTTCCGCAATTTGTGGAATGCAGTTCCAAAAAATCTGCTTCTAGATTGTATTTATTTTTTATATATTCATTAAATATTTCTGCTTCTGTTTTATAGTTTATGTTTGGCATTATTTCTTTTATATTATTTATTAAAGTATCTGTTGTATGTCCGTATCCTCCGACTATTATGTATTTTTTAGCAATTTTTTCTTTTATAGCTTGAGCAAATATATCGCCTCCTTCAATTATGCTTCCTCCAAATAATACGATAATATCTGCTTGATTTATATTATATTTATTTTTTAACTCTTCTTTATTTAAAAAACTAATATCTCTTGTACCGCAAAAATCTGCTAATATGTTTATATATTCTGATATTTTTTTGTAACACATAAATTATTCCATAATATTTTTTATATATATTTTTTTAATAAAACTATATAAATAAAAAAAAGCAAAAATAAGCTTTATTGCCTACTTTTGCTTTTTTATAATATTTAAAAAATTATTGGGGTATTATTCTAGTACAACAATAGCATTAGGTTCTTTTATTCTAGGTAAAACAGTTTCCATAATTCTAAAAGTATGATTAAGGTCTTTTTGCTCTAAGTATGCAGTAGACATATCAACACCAATAGCTAAATCTATATATTGAGGCTCTACACATATAATAGCAGCTTTTTTACCTTTTATTGTAGGTATATTATATAGATTATGAATCATATTAGTTATTCTTTGAGCTTCAGTCATGCCAGTACCTTGCTGTATTCTCTGTAAGTCGAAAAATAATCCCTGACTCAAAGCTAGTATTATTCTTCCAACTATTCCTTTTTCTCTAATCATATTAATAGCTTTTACAATATCAATGTAAGGATTTTCACCAGCAGACCAATCGCTAATTTTTAGTTTTTGTACACCTTTAGTGTTTAGTATTCCAGTAACTCCAACAAACTCATTACCATAAAAAATTAATTCATCTTCTTTATTTGATAAAGTTTGTGCTGCAAATGATGTTACAGATAAATCTAAAGGCATTTTATTTTTTTCATTATTTTCTATATCTCTCCAAAGAAGAGTGAAGTCTTGATATAGCTGAGGAAGTTCCACAGAATGCCTTCCAGAAGTTTTTACTATACCATCTTGAAAAACTTCTTCTCTATCATTTCTATCATATTGCACGCTTATAGTGCCAGAACCTAAAGGTCCATATATACTTAAAAATCTTCTTCCTATTAAAGTTCTGCTTGCAGTTTCTATTACTGCTTTATCTATTTTACTCCAAAAGTCGCTATCAAAAGGCGAACCATCTCTTGCTAAAAAGTCCATATATTCTCCTTTTAAATTTATTTTATAATATTTAGTATAATAATAATTATTCTTTTTTCAAACTTCCAACTGTAAGACCTGATAAATCTGGTTCTTTTATTCCCAACTCTTCCATCATTTCTTTTACTTCCATTTCTCCAGAAGCAAAATGTTCAGCCTCTTTAGGGTCTAAATGTCTTAAAAGAGCCATAAGTTCACCTACATGTGCCTTTTCCTCATCTCTAATATCAGCTAAAACTGCCTTAGCAACAGGGTCATCTGTAGCCATACAATGAGCATCATATAAATATATAGCCTCTAATTCTCCAGCTATATCCAATCTCACAGCCTGTATTAATTCTTCTTTACTAATCTTTCTTTCAACATTTGCATTAAACGGGTTTGCAAAACTAGGCATATTTTCCTCCTTTGAAATACCTAATTATACTAATACAATAAATTACTTATTAATATTAATTACTAATAACAAGTATAGTATAAAAAATTATAAAAGTCAACATATAAAACAAATATAAAAAGAAAAAATGATATGTATTTACAAATATTTTTATATTAAGTATAATTTATTAGAATATTTAGTTAATTATTTTATGGAGTTTTTTATGACTATTCAAGAAGAGTATTTTAAGAATTTATCTAATATATTAAAAATAAATTTCAATAAAAAGGGTTTTGCTTTTGATAGCTTTTCTAATAAAGAAGAGGCTAAAAAGTTTTTGTTATCTCAAATAAAAAAAGATGATGTTATAACATTCGGCGGAAGTACTAGTGTTAATCAGATGGGTATATTAGAAGATTTAAAAGATTATAAAAACTTTGTAGATAGAAACAATAAAGAATTAAAAACAGAGGCAGAGATTAAGGCTTTTACTGCTGATGTATATTTATGTTCTGCTAATGCTTTGAGTAAGAATGGAGATGTTATCGCTATAGACGGAGGCGGAAATAGGGTTTCTGCTATGATTTACGGACCAAAAAAAGTATATTTAGTTGTTGGAAGAAATAAGATTGCTAATACTCAACAAGATGCATTAAAGAGAGCTAAAGATTTTGCTGCTTCACAAAACTCTATAAGATTTAAAGTAAATAATCCTTGCAGTGTGGGTGATATGGTTTGTAATGAGAATTGCAATATAGAAGAGAGATTATGTGCTTATACTGTTATTATAAATAAATGCCATATAAAAAACAGAATACATATATTATTTATAGATGAAGAATTAGGTTTTTAATTTATTACAAATTATAGGGCTTTTAAGTTTACTAGAAGTTTTTATTTAATCACTCAATTTTTCAGTAATATAAAAAGTTCCATGAATATTTACTTTTGTAGATTTATTAGCCTCTATGATTGTTTTATCGAATGCTTCTATATTAAAGCTTACACTTCCTTCGCAGATGCCGTTTACTTCTAAAGTGTTTCCATTATCATAAAAATTAAGCATTATATTTCCGCTTGCTGAAACTGATGAGATATGGGGTATAATATATTTTGTGATATTGTCTATTACCTCATATTGAGTGCTTGATTTTCTTATAATTTTACTTTTATTTACTTCTACATCTGTGTCTGTATCTATTCCTATTATTAATGATGTTGGTATTACGGATATAATATTTCCATATTTTGAAATTTCTATTTTAAAATTTTGTAAATGCACTTCTCCTGCTGCATCAGAATATGCAATCAATGTTCCATAATATATTCCAGCATAATCATCGATATTTTTATATTGATTATTGCTTATATTATTGCTGAAAGCTAAATTTGTAAGTATTAATAAAAAGATAAATATTTTTCTCATTAATTTAAATATATCAATTTTTAATATACTTATTAATAAAAAATAATTAAAAAATATCATTATAAGCTTTTAGCCCATAAGCAGCAGAAGTATTTTTTACAGCATTGTTAATAGCTCTTCCCATTACAATGGCAGCCAAACTTCCAACCGCATCAATACTAGCCTTAATATCTCCAACAGACATAGCATAAATACTATCCCCGTCTAATGTAGTATGTACTGGTTTTATAGTTCTAGCAAAACCATTATGAGCCATAGAGGCAATTTTTCCCATTTGTGTTTTTGTAAACTTAGCATTTGTGATAATAGCTCCTATTGTTGTGTTTTCTACTAAATTAAATGATATCTCTTTATCTCTTGTGAGTTTTATCAATTCTTCTTCAGAGCTTCTAAAACTTTTTTTATCTTCACCTAAAAGCCCTGCTAATTTCTCTCCAGTGTCATAATCAAATATATCCCCAAAAGCATTAACAGAAACTATAGCTCCCACTTTAACCCCATCAACTTCTAAAGCATAAAAACCTAATCCAGATTTCATAGCATAATCAACTCCCAATATCTTACCTACAGAAGCCCCAGTACCAGCTCCATAATTACCCATTTTAGGATTATTATTCTGAGCATCAATACAAGCATTATAACCCATTTCTATATCAGGACGAACCTTATAATCTCCAACACGCAAATCAAATATACAAGACTCACAAACCAAAGGCACTTTAGTAACACCCACATCAAAACCAATATTTCTCTCTTCAAGATACTTCATCACTCCGCCAGAAGCATCAAGACCAAAAGCACTTCCACCGCTTAATAGTACAGCATGTATAACTTCTGTAGTTGCAAAAGGTTTTGTAAGTTCGCTTTCTCTCGAAGCAGGTCCTCCTCCGCGTACATCAAGAGAAGTGTTAGCACCGCGTTCGCATATTATTACAGTGCAGCCTGTAGCAGCTTCTATATTTTGAGCGTTTCCTATTTTTATATTTTCTATATCTGTGATTTTTATTTCTTTCATTTTTGATGTCCTTACTTTATTATTAAATTGTGAGTTAAATGTATATTTGATAATTATAACATAATTTAGTTTTTTTTCTTGATTTTAATTTTAACTATCTTATAATTAATATATAGGCAAATGGAGGTGCTTTATGAGGGTATTAGTTTACGATTCTAATCACACTATAAGAGATAATATCACAACAATACTGCTTATGCAAGGTTATGATGTTGTAGCAGTAAAAGATAAAAAACATATACTTCCTACTTGTTCAAAAATGCCTTTCTCTATTGCTATTATAGAAACATCTCCTTATGATGAAGAAGCTAATAATATTTTAGAAAAAATGTATTATAATGATATATATAAAAATATTAAAGTTTTAATTTACGTTCCAGAAATTACGCCTGGGTTTGTTTCTAAGATGTTTAAAATAGGTGTTGCTGGAATATTATTTAAGCCGTTTAATGAAAAAGATTTTTTCAATAGATTTTCAAATATATTATCTAAATCTAATTTACTTCCTAAGAGATTAAAATATCCTGTTATTGGCAATGTAAATTATGATATAGTATTTAGACATGAAGAAACTAAGCAGATAGTACATAGTATGATATTAGAGATGTCTGCTAGGGGGTTAAAGTTTTTAATACCAAATGAGCATGTACGTCTTAATGTTGGATATAATATACAGCTTGTTTATATGTCTATAGGTTCTTATAAGATGACATTTTCTCTAAATATTATAGAGGTAATAGGTAAAGAATATATTGGATTATTTGAGAATTTATCTTCTTTTGACCATAAAGTAATTTGTAAATTTATATACGAAAAATATATAGAAAAAAATTTAATATCTTAAGTATTGGGATTTGTTATTATGATTAAGACTTTAACTATAGCTGGTTTTGATGGTTCTGGCGGTGCTGGAATACAGGCAGATTTAAAGGTGTTTTCTGCTTTGGGCTGTTATGGAATGTGTGTATTAACTGCATTGCCTGTACAGAATACTCAAGGGGTGAGAAGCTGTTATGAGATAGATATTAAGGCTATAGAAGAGCAGTTATATTGCATATTTGATGATATAGTGCCAGATGCTATAAAAATAGGAATGCTTTTTAATAATGATATAATAAAACTTGTTGCTAACTTTTTAGAGAATAATGCTAAAAATATACCTATAATAGTTGATCCTGTTATGGTTGCAAAAAGCGGAGATAGGCTTCTTTTGGAAGATGCTGTTGAAAGCTTAAAAAAATATATTATACCTATTTCTACAGTGATTACTCCAAATATACCAGAGGCAGAGGATATTACAAACAAAAAAATTGTTACAGATGAAGACATGATTGCTGCTGCTAATGATATACTAAAAATGGGAGCAAAAAATGTAATGCTTAAGGGCGGGCATTTAGACGGAAAGCTTTCAAGAGATTTATTTATAAACTACAGAGAGCATGAGTTTCTTGATGCTATTAGAATAGATACTAAAAATACACATGGCACAGGATGCACATTATCTGCTGCTATTTGCAGTTATATTGCACATGGTAAAACTCCTTTAGAAGCATGCATTTTAGCTAAGAATTATTTATTTAATGCTTTAGAATCTGCTAAAATTGACAGTGTTGGTAAAGGTCATGGACCTGTTAATCATTTTTATGAGCTTTGGAAGTATTTAAAATTTTAATTAGTTTTTTCTAAATTGTCTATTAACTCATAATAATATTTTTTACCTTGAAATATATCTTGCGACAATATTTTTTGGGCATTTTCGTATTTAAAAATTTCAGAGTTTTCATCAATATTATTTTCTATTATCAATGAGTTATTAGTAATTTTATAATATTTATGATATGTGCTTATAGTGTTATCAATATTTTCTTTGTAAAGCAGTGAAATAATAGAGTTTTTATAATTTGTTGCTCCAGCATTAATAGCTATAAACATTGGTATATTTTCTGGAACAATATTTACTGGTGCTTTGTATGCTCCGTTAGTGCCGTCCCATATAAGAAGCGGACTTGGACTACTATCTTCTAAAAAGCTTTTCTTTATGTTTTCATCTATAGTTGAACGCTCTACTATTGCTCTTAAATATGGATACAAATGGTCATGTTTGAATATTATTAATGCATTTGGTGAATATTTTAGTATTGTGTCTCTAATTTTTATTATTTCAATTGCTGCCATTACGGAATTGTCCATAGTTTCTATGAGATTGAGTTTATCATTGCCATTAAAATAATTCATAAACTTTTTATTTTTTTCTGCTATATTAAAATCATTTTCTATATGAGAATCTGTGTGTCCTAAAATTGTAAAGCCAGATACGAATAGAGGTTTTTTAAGATTGTTTATATTAGTTTTTAGGTATGTGTTTATATTTGTGATGTTTAAACCGAATATTGAATTACTAAAACCTATTGAAGGGTAGAATGTCTTAAGGTTGTATGTGTTTAATGCTTCTTCTAATGCCAAAGTGTAGTATCCTTCTTCATTTAAAAGGCTTATTAAAGTGTTATTTATTTTTTCTGATTGAGTTTTTGGATATAGTGGGCTTGAAGCAGTAAGTCCTGCCAGTCTTGCATAAAAACTTCCATTATTAACATTTGGAGATATTTTTTGAGAGGCATTTGCCCATTTTCTATATTCTTTTGGGAATGGGTCTTTATTAAATAGTTTTACAAAATGGGAATAATCATAAAAGGACTCTAAAAATATTAAAAATATGTCTCTTTTGTTTTCACTTTCTTGTAATAATAAATTTGATATGTCTCTTTTTTCTTCATAGGATTTCAATAAGTTTATAGAGTTTAATACTGCTTCTTTGCTTGGCTTTATATTGTTTATTCTGTCATAATTTATTCTATAATTGAGTGTATATATTATTCCTCTTTTGTTGGCATTTCTTAAAAAATCTATGCTCCATATGTCAACTTTGCTTGGTCTTAAAAATAAAACATATGATATAGCTATGATTGATAATATCATAATTATTGCATTTGATTTTTTCGTTTTAAACATTCTATATAAGTTGTATATAAATAGTGATAATAAAAATAATATTGAAGAGAAATATATTATAGTGGATAGTATTGTTATAATCTTCATATATAGAGGAAGCACTGTTATAAGTGAAGAATATAGATTTGGCATATCAGAAAAAAGTATTACCATATCTAACACGCTCAATGCTATAGTCTCTATCACAAAAAAAGAAAAATTTGTTATAACACAAAATAGTATCGTAAAAATTATTCTATGATTTTTTAAATGTATAAAATTTGGTATATAGCTTAGTAAATTATATGAAATTATTACAAACAAATATGAGTACAGTATATCATAAACATTTGTTTGTAATTTTAACATTGAAAATGATGGGAGAATTAATTTAGTTATTGAGAAGTAGAGCAGAGTATGTATTATTAGAAAAAGTATATATGTTTTATAGTTTTTTATTATGTTTGGTATTATATATAAATACAGTATTGGAAATATTAGTATTATTAAAATAAAAAATATAAATACTTCTTTTTTTAATTTTAATTTGTATTCTATATTCTCTATTTTGTCGTTTGTATTTAGTTTCTTATCTGTAATTAATGTGCCGAATGAGCTTCCATTTTTAAATTTAATAGAGATTACATCTTTTATTGTTTGGTTTGTGTTTGGCTGTATTTCATATATTTTATTATTTTTAAAAATTTTTGATTTATATTTAAATGTAAAAGAGTATTTATTTTCTACAATATTTTTAAAGTCTGAGATATATGCAGTTCTTTTGAAATTCCCCATAATTGATAGAGGTATTAGTATTAATATTGATATAATTATTGTTATAATAATGTATTTATATAATTTGTTTTTCATATGTTTTCTATGCGGTATTTTTTTATTATAAAACTGTAAAAATAAAATTATGTAAATATTTTTTATTATATATTAATATTGTAAAAAATTGCTTTAAAATCTATTGACATAAAAGAAAATTAGTTATATAATTGAATACCACTTAAAATATAAGTAGTCTAAATTTCGGAGATATAAAAATGGCAGGTAATAAAGTAAAAACCGAGCAAATACATTTACAATGCACAGAATGTAAAAGAAAAAATTATATAACAACTAAAAATAAACAAAATGTTCAAGAAAAATTAGAATTAAAAAAATATTGCCCTCATGATAGAAAACACACTATCCACAGAGAATTGAAAGTTTCAAGATAATTTTTTATATATTTGGGTCAGTAGTTCAATTGGTAGAGCACCGGTCTCCAAAACCGGGTGTTGCAGGTTCGACTCCTGTCTGACCTGATTTTTTACTTAATTTAATATTAAAATTTAAGGTATTGTATATGGCAGAGAAGAAAAAGAACAAATTATTTAATTCTTTAGAAGAGATAAAAAAAGAGCTTTTTGAGAGAAGTGTATGGCCTACTCGTCAAGAGGTTCTTAATCAGACAGTTGTTGTTGTGATTTTGCTTATTTTGTCTGCTGCTTTTTTGGGTGCTGCAGATTATATAGTAACATTTCTAACTAGAGCTTTATTAGATGGTTCTATATTATCTTCTATAGCTTCATCAAAAATAGCTTTGGTTTTAATACTTCTTGTTGTGGTATTATTTGTGGTTTATTTCGCTATACGATACATTAGAAAAAATAGATATAGTAGGTGATGTATGTCTGAAGAAATGACTAGAGATTATAGATGGTATATAGTTCACACTCAGCATGGTTATGAAAATAAAGTTCGTGAACGTTTAGAAAAAAGAATTAAAGAAAATGGTATGTCTGATTTGGTAGTAGACATATATATACCTTCTGAGACTGTACAAAAAAATAAAAATAGGTAAAAAAGTAACTAAAGAAGAGTTCTTTTACCCTGGTTATGTTTTAGTTAAGATGGTAATGAATGATGCTACACAATCTATGGTAAGAAGAACACCAGGAGTAGCAGGATTTATAGGAAGTCATGCTACAACTAAAGAAGAAGGTAATATAATTCCAACTCCATTAAGCGAAGCTGATGTTGCTCGTATATTTGAAGACAGAGAAGCTAAAAACAAAAATGATATTAATGAGCTTATAGGAATGGAATTTGAAATAGGGGAGAAGGTACAAGTTATAGACGGACCTTTCAATGGTTTAAATGGCTTAATAGAGAATATTAATGCTGATAAGGGTAAGGTTACAGTAAAAATAGAGATATTTGGAAGAAGTACCCCAACAGAATTAGACTTTAATAAAGTAAAGAAATTATAATAAAAAGAGGTAGTAAAAATGGCTAAAAGAGTAGTTGGTATTGTAAAGGTTAGAATACCCGGCGGAGAGGCAACTCCTGCTCCACCACTTGGACCTGCATTAGGTCAGAAACAAATACAAATAGCCGCTTTCGTTAAAGATTTTAATGCTAAAACATCTAAAATGAAAGGTCAGCTATTAAACACTTATATAACAGTGTATGAAGATAAAACTTATACATTTGTTACTAAAGGTACATCAACTTCTACTTTAATTAAGAAGAAATTGGGTATTGAAAAAGGTTCTGGTGAGCCTAACAAAACAAAAGTTGCAACAATCAATCAAAAGCAGCTTGAAGAAATAGCTCAAGAGAAAATGGCTTATATGTCAGCTAATGATATAGAAGCAGCAAAGAAAATAGTTGCGGGTACAGCTCGTGCTATGGGTATTAAAGTAGAATAATTATTAATTAAAAATAGGCAACACCATTTATAAATAATAAATGGAAGTACGCGTTTGAAAAAGGAAAGAAAAGATGGCAACAAAAGAAAAGAAAATAGGTGGCAAACGTTACGACGCTATAAGAAAGACAGTAGAGAAATTATCACTCTATTCTGTAGAAGAGGCTATTGATTTAGCTAAGAAAAATGCTACCTGTAAATTTGATGAAACTATTGAGGTTACAATCAACCTTAATATCTTACCAAAACACACAATAAGAGATACATTATCATTCCCTAATGCTTTCGGTAAAGAGAAAAGAGTAGTAGTATTTGCTCAAGGTGAGAAAGCAGATGAGGCAAAAAATGCTGGTGCTATGGAAGTAGGTTTTGAAGATTTAATAAGCAAAATTAAAGGCGGATACACTGACTTTGATGTTGCAATATCTACACCAGACTTAATGAAAGAAGTAGGTAAATTAGGACAGATTCTTGGTAGAAAAGGACTTATGCCTAACCCTAAAACAGGAACAGTTACACTTGATATAGCTCAAGCAGTAAAAAGCTTTAAAGCAGGAAGAATGGAATACAGAGCAGACAAATTCGGTGTTGTAAGAATGGCTATAGGTAAAGCATCTATGGACGTTAATAAATTAAATGAAAACTTCAGAGCTTTTTATGATGAGATATTAAGAAAGAAACCATCAGACTTAAAAGGTGATTATATAAAAAGCGTTGGTGTAACATCAACAATGGGTGTTGGTATAAAAATAGATTATAAAAAGATAAAACTATAATTAGCTGATAAACATTTTTATAAACGAAGTCGTATTTTGTGATCCCATTATATGAATAGCTTTATAGAGATTGTTTAATATAAATAGAAGAAGGTGGATATATGCCTAATAAGAAAAATATAGAAACAGTTGCAGCTCTTAAAGAAAGTATGGGCAGTTGTGCTGGTTTAGTATTCTTCGATTATAGAGGAGTAACAGTATCACAGCTTACAGATTTAAGACGCGAATTAGCAAAAACTTCTTCTTCAATGAAAATATGCAAAAACTCATTAGTAGACATTGCTTTGAAAGATTTAGGCAGAGAAGTAAAAGATGAGATGTTTATTAACCCAACAGCAGTTGTATTTGCAAAAGAAGATATGCCTTCAGCTGCTAAGGTTATTAGTGAAGCCGCTAAAAAGAATGATAAAATCAAAATAAAAGGCGGTTACATGGGAGAGGATTTATTAGACCCTGCTAATGTACAGGTTGTAGCTAATATACCTCCAAGAGAAGTTCTACTTTCTCATCTTGTTACAGCACTCGAGTCTCCTATATCAAGTTTTGCAAACAGCTTGCAAAGCGTTATATCAGAGCTTGCTTATGTGCTTGACAGCGTTGAAGAGGAAAAAAAGAAATCAGCATAATATGTTGATATTAAATTAAAAATAAGAAATTAAAGAAAACATTTAAGGAGAATAAAAATGGCTTTAAGTAAAGAAGAAATATTACAAGCAATAGAAGAAATGAAAGTTATCGAGCTTCATGAGTTAGTAGAAGCTATAAAAGAAAAATTTAACGTAACAGCAGCTATGCCAGTAGCAGCAGTAGCAGCAGCTCCAGCAGCAGGTGGCGCAGCAGCAGCAGCTGATGAAGAAAAAAGCGATTTCGATGTTATTCTTACAGGTTTTGATGCAGCTCAAAAAATTGCTCTTATTAAAGAAGTTAGAGCAGTTAGCGGTTTAGGCTTAAAAGAAGCTAAAGACGCTGTAGAAAAAGGCGGCGAAACAATTAAATCTGGCGTTTCTAAAGATGAAGCAGCAGCTATCAAAAAACAATTAGAAGCAGCTGGTGGTAAAGTTGAAATTAAATAATATCATTAATATTTGATTATATTTAAGAAGGGTATGATACAATTTCTACCCTTCTTATTAGCGTATCTTAAGAAAATAAAAAATAATAATATATAATAACTGTTATAAATATAGTGGAGATCTTTAAATATGTCTAATAACATTCAGATAGATAATAAAGTATATAAGGAACGCGGAGTAGAATTCGCAAAAAAATACAGAATGGAGAATGGCCGTGTAAACTTTTCACGTTCGGCTTCTGTGATAGAGCCTCCAGATCTCCTCGCTATACAAAAAGAATCTTATGAAAGCTTCCTTCAGAAAGATGTTCCTGAAAATAAAAGAAAAAATGAAGGCTTACAAGAGGTTTTAACTTCTATATTCCCTATAGTGGCAACTAATGAAAAAATGCAAATAGAGTTTATTTCTTACTCTATAGGCGAGCCTAAAATATCTGAAAAAGAAGCTAGAAGAAGAGATAAAACTTATGCTTATCAATTCAAAATAAAAGTACAATTAACTGTAAGAGACCCAGAAAGAATAATAGAACAAGAAATATTTGTTGGTGAAATACCTGCTATGACAGATAGAGGTACATTCATTATTAACGGTGCTGAGAGGGTTGTTGTTTCTCAGATTCATAGGTCTCCTGGTGTTGTATTTAACCGCAGTGATAGAGATGCTATGTTTGTAGCTAAGATTATCCCTGATAGGGGTACTTGGCTCGAGTTTGAACTTGATACCAAAAAAGATATAATGTATGTAAGAATTGACAGAAAGAAAAAACTTCCTGTTACAGTATTTTTAAGAGCTATTGGTATCACAACTAATGAAGAAATTTTAAAATTATTCTATGAAATAGATAAAATATCTTTGGCTAAACTTTCTGATGAAGAGAAAAAAGCAGCACTTATAGGAAGACGTTCATATTCAACAGTATTTGATAAAGAAAACCCAGAAGAAATCATCTTAAACCCAGGCGAGCTTATTAACCAAAACTTGGCAGAAAGACTTTTAATGAGCGGTATAGATGAAATTGAAGTATTAAATATGGAAGCAATAAAAGACAATGTTACTATAATTAATACTCTAGATAAAGACACTACAAAAAATCAGAAAGAAGCTTGTACAAAGATTTATAATGTAATAAGACCGGGCGAACCTGCTTTAATAGAGAACGTTGTAAAAACTTGTAATGATTTAGTATTTGACCCTAAACTTTATGCTTTAGGTGATGTTGGACGTTACAAAATAAACAAGAGATTAAACTTCCCAGAAAGTGAGCAGGATAAGGTTTTAAGACATAAAGATATAATAGAGACAATTCGCTTTTTAATAAAAGTTTTCATAAATGAAGAGCAATTAGATGATATAGACCATTTAGGCAACAGACGTATAAGAAGCGTTGGTGAATTATTGGCTATGCAGATAAAAACAGGCTTTACAAGAATGGAGAGAGCAGCTAAAGAGAGAATGCAAATGCAAGACATGGAAGCTGTAACTCCTCAATCACTTGTAAGCATAAAAGTAATACAAGCAGTAATTAAAGAGTTTTATGGTACAAGCCAATTATCTCAGTTCATGGACCAAAACAATCCATTATCAGAGATTACACACAAAAGAAGATTAAACGCTTTAGGTCCTGGAGGTCTTACAAGAGATAGGGCTGGTTTTGAGGTTCGTGACGTACACCATACTCACTACGGTAAAATATGTCCTATTGAAACTCCTGAAGGTCCAAACATTGGTCTTATAGTTTCACTTGCTACTTATGCTAAAATAAATAAACATGGATTCTTAGAGACTCCATATAGAAAAGTTGTTAATGGTAAAGTAACTGATGAGATAGAATACTTAACAGCTCATGATGAAGAGCGTTATCATATTGCTGATGCTAATGCTCCTTTAAATGAAGATGGAACATTCAAAGAAAATCTTATTTCTACAAGATACAGAAGTGAATTCCCATATTCTACACCAGATCAAGTACAGTATATGGACGTTTCACCTCAGCAGATTGTTTCACTTTCAAGCTCACTTATTCCATTCTTAGAGCATGACGACGCTAACAGAGCTTTGATGGGTTCAAACATGCAACGTCAAAGTGTACCTCTTTTATTCCCAGAATCACCTATAGTTGGTACTGGAGTAGAAGCAAAAATCTGTCAGCCTGGCACAGGAATAGCAGTTCATGCAAAAAGAGCTGGTAAGGTTATAAAAGTAGTTCATGATGAAATAGTTATTAAACCTACTAAACAAAATAGTGATGATGATTATGATGTTTATGAACTTATAAAATATCAAAGAACTAACCAAGATACTAATTATCATCAAAGACCTGTAGTTAATGTTGGGGACACTGTTAAAGCTGGCGGGCTTTTAGCTGACGGTCCTGCTACAGACCATGGTGAATTGGCACTTGGAAGAAACGTTTTAGCAGCATTCATGATTTTTGAAGGTTACAACTTCGAGGACGCTATTCTTTTAAGCAAAAGATTAGTACAAGAAGATGTATTTACTTCAATTCACATAGAAGAGTTTTCAGTTGAAGCTCGTGAGACAAAATTAGATAAAGAAAATATTACTAGAGATATACCAAATGTACCAGATTCTGCATTCAAAAATCTTGATGAGAGAGGTATTGTAAGAATAGGTGCTAAAGTAAAAGCTGGAGATATATTAGTTGGTAAAGTAACTCCTAAAGGTGAAACAGAAGTTACTCCAGAATATAGACTTCTTCATTCAATATTTGGTGAGAAGTCAAGAGATGTAAAAGATACTTCTTTAAGAGTTCCTCATGGTAAAGACGGTACTGTTATAGATGTAAGAGTTTACAGCAGAGAAAATGGCGATGAATTAAAGCCTGGTGTTGAGGAAGTAGTAAAAGTATTCTTAGCTAAGAAGCGTATAATACAAGAAGGCGACAAAATGGCTGGTCGTCACGGTAACAAAGGGGTTGTTGCTAGAATAATGCCTATAGAAGATATGCCTTATTTAGAGGACGGTACTCCTGTAGATATTTGTTTGAACCCTCTTGGTGTACCTTCTCGTATGAACATTGGTCAGGTAATTGAGATGTTACTCGGTTGGACTGGTCATAAGATGGGCTTAAAATATGCTTGTCCTGTATTTGAAGGTCCTAAAGAAGATGAGTTAAAAGAGGCTATGATATCAGCTGGTCTTAACCCTACTGGTAAAGTAAAACTCTTTGACGGCAGAACAGGAGAGCCTTTCAAAAATGATGTAGCAGTAGGATACATGTATATGCTTAAACTTAACCACTTGGTTGAAGATAAGGTTCACGCTAGAAGTACTGGTCCTTACTCACTTGTTACTCAGCAGCCTTTGGGCGGTAAATCACAATTCGGTGGTCAGCGTTTAGGAGAGATGGAAGTGTGGGCATTAGAGGCTTATGGAGCTGCAAATATGCTTCAAGAGTTCTTAACTGTCAAATCTGACGATATGACAGGTCGTGCTAGAATATATGAATCTATTGTTAAAGGTGATGTTATATCTTCTCCAGGTATACCTGAAAGCTTTAACGTATTGGTTCAAGAGCTTAGAGGCTTAGGTCTTAATATCACTATTCACGATGAAGAGGGCAATCAGCTTCCTTCTACTGAAAAAGAATTAAAGAAAAAAACTAAAAAACAAACTAAGATTTTTAAATAATTAGGAGAAGTTTAATGCAATTTACAAACTTTGACCAAATAAAAATAGGTATAGCAAGTCCTCAGGTTATGAGAGAGTGGAGTTATGGCGAAGTTAAAAAACCAGAAACTATCAACTACAGAACTTTAAGACCTGAGAGAGATGGGCTTTTTTGTGAGAAGATATTTGGAACTACTAAAGAATATGAATGTTATTGCGGTAAGTTTAAAAGCAAACGTTATAAAGGTGTTGTTTGTGATAAGTGTGGAGTTGAAGTTACACATTTCAAAGTAAGACGTGAGAGAATGGGTCATATAGAGTTAGCTGCTCCTGTTGCTCATATTTGGTATTATAGAAACACTCCTTCTAGAATCGGACTTCTTCTAAACATGAATATATCTCATTTAAGAAGCGTACTTTATTTTGAGAGATATGTTGTTATTGATGCGGGTGATAGTGATTATTCTAAGGGTGATTTGCTTACTGAAGATGAATATAATGAAGCTTTAGATAGATATGGTGATAATATTCGTATTGGTATAGGTGCTGAAGGTATACGTGATATGCTTAAAGACCTTGACATGGACGAAGAAATCAGAAAGCTTAGAGAAGAGATGATTAAAAAGGGTGAGAAATCTGACAGAAGACTTAGAAAACGTCTTGAGATTTTTGAAGATTTCAAATCATCAGGTAATGACCCTACTTGGATGATACTTGATGTAGTACCTGTTATTCCGCCAGAATTAAGACCTATGGTTCAGCTTGATGGTGGAAGATTT
The DNA here is from genome assembly GCF_000325665.1 of Brachyspira pilosicoli P43/6/78. Classification (NCBI taxonomy): domain Bacteria; kingdom Pseudomonadati; phylum Spirochaetota; class Spirochaetia; order Brachyspirales; family Brachyspiraceae; genus Brachyspira; species Brachyspira pilosicoli. The sequence continues at coordinate 1,573,262 of NC_019908.1, read as the reverse complement.
GCTACTTCAGATTTGAATGACCTTTATAGAAGAGTTATAAACAGAAATATTCGTTTAAGGAGATTATTAGTTTTAAGAGCTCCTGATATCATTATAAGAAACGAAAAAAGAATGCTTCAAGAGGCTGTTGATGCTTTATTTGATAACAGCAAGAGAAAAAAAGTTGTAAAAGGACCTGGAAACAGAGCTTTGAAATCACTTTCAGATATGTTAAAAGGTAAGCAAGGTCGTTTCCGTCAAAACCTTTTAGGTAAACGTGTTGACTATTCAGGCCGTTCAGTTATTGTTGCTGGTCCTAGACTTAAAATGCATCAATGCGGTCTTCCTAAAAAAATGGCTGTAGAATTATTTAAGCCATTCATTATGAAAAAATTAGTTGAGATTAATTCTGCTCATAACATAAAATCTGCAAAAAGATTTGTAGAAGAGGGCAGAGAAGAAGTTTGGGGAGTATTAGAAGAGATTGCTAAAGAGCACCCAGTTCTTTTAAACCGTGCTCCGACACTTCACAGACTTGGTATTCAGGCTTTTGAACCTGTACTTGTTGAAGGAAAAGCAATTCAGCTTCACCCACTTGTTTGTCACGCTTATAACGCTGACTTTGACGGTGACCAGATGGCAGTTCACACTCCGCTTTCTGCAGAATCACAAATTGAAGCTTGGACTTTAATGCTTGCTCCTCATAACATATTAAACCCTGCTAACGGTGAGCCTATTGTTAATCCTACTCAGGATATAGTTCTTGGTATTAGTTATTTAACTAAATTAAGAAGCGGTATGAAGGGTGAAAATAAAGTATTTGCTTCTCCTGAAGATGCTTTACTTGCTTATGACAGTAATTTGATTGAGCTTGAAGCTAGAATTAAAGTTCTTATGAAAGATAAAAACGGAGAAGAGAAATTTGTTGAAACTTCTGTTGGAAGAATTAAGTTTAATCAGGTGATACCTGAGGACTTTAGATTCCAAAACAGAGATTTCGGAAGTAAAGATTTAGCTAAATTTATTCATGAAGTATATTTAAAACATGGTACTGCTATTACTGTTAATATGCTTGATGATATTAAAGAACTTGGATACCAAAGTGCTACTGTATTTGGTTCTACAATATCTGTATCTGATATACTTATTCCTCCAATGAAAAAACATGAAATTGAAGAGGCTACTAAACAGGTAGAACAGCTTAGAGACCAGTACATGAACGGTATTATTACTGATGACGAGAGAAGCCAGAAGGTAAAGGACTTGTGGACTGCTGTAGAGGGTAGAATTACCGACGCTATGATGGATAACTTGAGACAAGACCAAGACGGATTTAACCCTATATACATAATGGCAGAGTCTGGAGCTAGAGGTTCTAAGCAGCAGATAAGACAGCTTGCTAGTATGAGAGGCCTTATGGCTAAGCCTAATGGTGATATTATAGAGCTTCCTATTATTTCAAACTTCAAAGAGGGTCTTACTGTACAAGAGTACTTTATCTCTACTCACGGTGCTAGAAAAGGTCTTGCTGATACTGCATTAAAAACTTCTAGTGCTGGTTATCTTACTAGAAAATTGGTTGACGTTGCTATTGGGGTTGTTGTTTCAGAACATGACTGCGGTACTGTTAAAGGTATTGAGATTGAACCTATTAAAGAATATGATGAGATTAAAAAATCATTAAAAGAGAGAGTTGTTGGTTTCTTCAGTAATGAACATATTTATCACCCTCAAACTAAAGAGCTTATATGTGAGGCTAATACTGAAATTACAGAAGAGATTGCTGATAGAATAGAGCAGGCTGGTATAGAGAAAATAAGAATAAGACACCCTCTTACTTGTGAAAGCAGAATGGGTGTTTGTCAGAAATGTTATGGTAGAAGCTTATCTACTAACACACTTGCTTCTATTGGTGAGGCTGTTGGTGTTGTGGCAGCTCAAAGTATTGGTCAGCCTGGTACACAGCTTACAATGAGAACATTCCACATTGGTGGTGTTGCTACTCAGTCTGTTGAAGAAAATGAAGTTAAGCTTAATTACCCTATATATATTGAGCAGTTCTCTAACTATGTTGTACAGCCTAATGGTGTTAAAATTACAGCAAGAAATGGTGAGCTTTTAATAAGACGTGTACTTAACAAATGGGAAAAAAGCTCTATAAAAGATATATTAAAAGAAAACAATGCAAAAGTACTTATAGGGGACGTTATTGCTACTACAAAAGATGGTGAAGATATAAAAGCTACACATAATGGTACTTTGAAAATCACTAGCGATAACAAATATGTAATGATTACAGGTGCTAAGCATAATATACCTATTAAAGTAGGTAGTGAATATAGAGTTAATGAGAATGTATTTATTGATGCTAATACAGTAATTGCTAGCTTCGATGGTTATAATGAACCTATAATATCTGAAAAAGCTGGTATAGTAAGATATCAAGACATCATTACTGGTAGAACTATGGTTGAGGCTATAGACGAACAAACTGGTAACGTTACTAAGATTATTCAAGAGTTTAAAGATGCTAGTATGCAGCCAAAAATACTCATTGTTGATGGTGATGATATTTTTGAAACTGATATACCTAATGGTGCTCAGCTTATGGTTGAAAATAACCAAAAAGTTGAAGTGGGTGAGGTTATAGCTAAAACTACTCGTGTACAACAGAAAAGTAATGACATTACAGGTGGTTTGCCTCGTGTACAAGAGTTGCTTGAGGCTCAAAAACCTAAAGATACTGCTATTATTGCTGGTATTGACGGTGAGGTTGAAATTGGCGGTTCTCATAAGGGTAAAAAAGTAGTTAAAATTAGAAACGAGTTTGATGAAACTAAACACTTAGTTCCTCATGGTAAAAAATTGTTGGTAAGAAATGGGGACTATGTTAAAACTGGTACTCAATTATGTGACGGTAAAATTAACCCTCATGATATATTGGAAACTCAGGGTGATTTGGCTTTACAAACTTATTTGCTTGAAGAGATACAGAGCGTTTATAATAAGCAGGGTGTAGGTATTAACGACAAGCACTTCGCTTTAATTATTAGACAGATGCTTAGAAGACTTGAGATTATTGACCCAGGTGATACTAAATATATTGTTGGTCAGTATGTTGATAAGTATGAGTTTGAAGAAGAAAACAGACGTTATGAAGAGGCTGGCGGTTCTCCTGCAAGCGGTAAGCCTGTACTTCTTGGTTTAACTAAAGCTGCTCTTAATACTGAAAGCTTTATATCTTCTGCTTCATTCCAAGAGACTACTAAAGTATTGACTAATGCTGCTATTAAAGGTAAAGTTGATAAGTTGCTTGGATTAAAAGAAAACGTTATTATCGGACATCTTATACCTGCTGGTACTGGTGTTAAACTTTATAATAAATTACATGTTTACAACAAAGAAATCGGTGATATGAGTAATGATAATGATATAGATTCTTCAGCTAAAGAAGAAGATGTAATGCAAATTACAGTTTGATAAAAAAATCATATTGATGATATAAAAAGCGATAGTACGGATTGTATTATCGCTTTTTTATTTATACTCAAGCAACTATATTTTTCTATATAAGTTTTTATTTTCTTCAACTTTTTCCCGCCTTCGCGGTGCGGACTTCGTCAAAGTTTTTACCCTACGGGTACGCTTTGCGAAAAGTGCAAAATATTTCAGTTTTATATCTAAGAAATATGTAAATAACATATTCTATTTTTTAACTATATCTAAATTCTACTTCATAAAAATGCAGTCCTTTTGCTTCTTTGGGTCACCAAAAGAAGTGGGGTGCGGGGCAAAGCCCTGCAAAAATTTTTATTTAAAAAATATTTTTTTGACATTAATTTTTATTTTATTCAACTTTTACCGCCGATACGCTCTGCGGACTTCATAAAAGTTTTTACCCTACGGGTATGCTTCGTGAAAAGTGCAAATACAGAATTATATTAATATTTTAAAGTTTTAAAATAATTATAAAAAATAAGCGATAGTACATATTGTATTATCGCTTATTATCACTTATTATCATTTAATTAAAATATTTTATTTTGTATAAACTCTTCCGTTGTGTTTTGCTTTTATTTTGGATACTGTTTCGCTAATCATATTAACAGATTCCATTACATCTGCAAATGTTTCTGGTCTTATAGATTGTGCTCCATCGCATAAAGCATGCTCTGGGTCATTATGTACTTCTATAATCATGCCGTCAGCACCTGCAGAAATTGCTGCAAGAGTTAAAGGAAGTGCCATCCAAGCTCTTCCGCTTGCATGTGAAGGGTCGCCTATAACTGGTAAGTGGCTCATTCTTTTTATCACTGGTATAGCTGATACATCGAAAGTGTTTCTTGTATATGTTTCAAATGTTCTTATACCTCTCTCACACAACACTACATTAGGATTGCCTTTATCTAATATATATTCAGCACTCATAAGCCATTCTTCCATAGTGTTAGCTAATCCCCTTTTTAAAAGTATTGGCTTTTTTAATTTACCAACCTCTTTTAAAAGTTCAAAGTTCTGCATGTTTCTAGCACCTATTTGAATCATATCAACAGTGTTTTCAAAATCTTCTAAGTGTCTTATAGATACTATCTCACTTACAATAGGAATGCCTACTTCTTCTTTTGCTAGTTTTAATATTTTAAGTCCGTCAAGTGCCAAACCTTGGAATGCATAAGGGGAAGTTCTAGGTTTGAAAGCTCCTCCTCTAAGTATTGAAGCTCCTGATGCTTTTACACTTTTTGCTATATTTATTACTTGCTCTTCACTTTCTACAGAACAAGGTCCTGCTATAATTACTGGTTTTTCTCCGCCTATTTTTACTCCACTAACATCTACTATAGTGTCTTCTTTTTTGAATGCTCTGTTTGCTCTTTTGAATGGTTCTTGTACTTTTAATACTTTATCTACACCTGGTAATGTTGCTATTAATTCTTTATCTACTTTTGAAGTATCTCCTACAATACCTATAACTGTGCAGTCTACTCCTACGATTTTATTTGTACCAAGTCCTAAATTTGTTAATCTATCTGTTATATTATTAACTTGTTCTTCTTTGGCATTAGCCTTCATTACGATAATCATGATTTTTCTCCTTAAAATATAATTTATTTTTTACAATAATATTAAGCATTATGCTTTATAATAATGTTTTTGTTTTGTTTATTAAATTAAAATGTATTTGTGTGTGGTTGTTTAAAAAAAGATACTCTGGCGCTTTAAACGCCAAAATAATAAAAAGACTTAAAGTAATAAGCTAGAAAATTATTTGTATTTAAAATAATATTACCTTTCATAGTAATATATTATATTCAAAATAATTAAAAAGTCAATAGATTTATAATTGTTTTTAATAATTTTAGTAATATTTTTTTAAACTTTTTGTGATTATTTTTTATTTAATATTGTTTTTAAATATTATTTTTAAAGCTTTTTATTATATCACAAGCTTCTTCAACTTCTTTCATGCTAATATCTCTATGAGTTACAAACCTTAATTTATAATCACCAAAAGAACTTGCTTTTATTCCTTTTTCCAAAAGTTTATTTACCAATTCTATTGATTTCTTTTGTGTTTTTGCTATAACAATATTAGTTTCAACTTCATCTAAACTCAACTCACCCAATTTTGATTCAATTACAGCAGAAGCTATTTTTTTTGCCTTTATATGGTCTTCTTCTAATGAGCCTATATTATTTTCTAAAGCATATATTCCAGCAGCAGCCATCAAACCAATCTGTCTTAATCCGCCTCCTATTAACTTTCTAATTTTGAAAGCCTCATCTATAAACTCTTTTTTTCCGCATAACATAGCTCCCATAGGTGCACCGAGTCCTTTTGACAAACAAAATGTGATAGAATCTGTATTAGAAGCTATTTCTTTTACAGAAGCTTTTGAAGCAATAGAAGCATTAAATACTCTCGCTCCGTCCATATGCATATGCACGTTTTTTGATTTTGTAAAACTATATAATTCTTTTAAAACCTCTATTGGGTATACGCTTCCCCCATGTCTATTATGACTGTTTTCAACTTCTACTATATTTACATTAGACATATAATAAGGCTGAGGAGAAAAATAATCTTCTATTATAGATTTTGTTAATATTCCTCTTTTAGCTTTTACTGGTAAAGGCAAAACACCAGCCAATGCAGCTACTCCTCCAAGTTCATAATGTACAATATGAGATTCTTCTTCCAAAAGTATTTGTCTTGTTTTTGAAGATAATATTAATAAAGGTATTAAATTACCCATAGTACCGCTTGAAACAAATATTGCTTTTTCTTTTCCTGTAATTTCTGCTGCCATGTCTTGAAGTTTATTTACTGTAGGGTCTTCCATATAAACATCATCACCGCATTCTGCTTTATATATTGCTTTACGCATTTCATCGCTAGGCTTTGTTATTGTGTCTGTTCTTAAATCATAAACTCTCATATTGTTGCTCCTAATATATAATAAAAGTTGATTGTTTTTATTTTATATACCTATTTTGGTATAAAAATATAATATTACAATTTTTACATAATGTCAAGAATTTAAAAAATATTACTCTACTTGATAAATTAAATATTATTAATATACTATTATTTATATATGAGTTTATTTTTATAAAAAAATATTAAATAATTTCCGATATTATTATATATAAATATTATTGTAGGTAAATAAAATATGTTTGATTTAGATGTTGTAAACGCTTTTAGTAAGGGTACAGTTGTTATATTAAAGAGTTATTTTAATTCTAATGTTGGTAAGGGTAGTATAAAAATACATAGAAATGCTAATCATGTTGGCGGGGTTATAGTTTTTATTGGTATTAATGGAGATTTAAGCGGAAGACTTATGTTTAATATGAGTAAGGCTACTGCTTTCAAGTTAGCTTCTGCTCTTAATATGGAATCTATTACTGTTATAGATGATATGTTTATTTCAACTATAAAAGAATTTGTTAATATGGTTGCTGGTTCTGCAATAAATGAACTTTCTACTAAACATATAGATTTGGATATGACTCCTCCTGCAATATTAATGAGTGACCAATTATCTATGCTTGAAAGAGAAAACGACCAAATACTTTCTATATGCTACAAAACAGAGCTTGGCGAAATATTTATGAACTTAATAATATTTAATCAAACTCCATCATGATTAATTATCTATTAATATTATTTGCTTTTACCCTTCTTATAAAATATATAGTTTCTAAAATAATAATATCAAAGAGAGCCAATATTTTTTTAAATAAACATTTTCAAGATGAAGATAAATTATACACAATAGAAGAAGTTTCAAATAGTTTTAAATTAGATAAAGAACATTTCAAATCACTTATAAGCATATTAGAAACGCATCAATATTTTAGTTTTTTTAATAAGAGAGGCGTTACTATGGTGAAAGATTATTATTCAAGATATGAGCTTAAATATTTAGTAGAGCTTCTTTTAAAGAAAAAGAAATTAAAGTTTTAATATGTTGCTTCTAACTTAGAAGAGAGTAAATCTTTTTCTATAGAATTGCTTAAAAACTCAACAAATACATCATAAAGTATAGGGTCTAACTTAACATGCTTTTCTATAAAATCTTCTTTCATAATCTTTAATGCTTCTTCAGGAGTAAAAGTTTTTCCTCCTCTGTATTTTCTTGCAGGGTCAATTAAAGCATCATATACATCTATTATCTCAAGCATCTTAGCAGGGAAATAAGCAAAAGCATCTCAGTCATCTATTACTTTAGCCTCATAAGACATTATTCTTGGTATCTGAAAGCTAGGAACTTTCTCTAATTTTAATTTGTATAAACGCTCATAAGGTCCATAACCAAGCCCATAATATTCATGATGCAAAGCAACAGTTAAAATAACCTCAAGAGAATATTCAGAAGTTTGGCTTACAAGAGTGTAGCTATTAAATAAATGTTTTTTTATTCTCTCATAATCTCTTCCAGATTCACCCTCAAAATAATCCAAATCTTTTACTTTTCCTATATCATGAAGCAAAGCACCAATAGAATATAAGTTCATCTCTTTTTCTTCTACAAAACGCATACCATTATCAATACAGTCTTCAAGAGTTCTAAAGTCTTCGTATATTCTGTATTTTTCTGAAGAAGAAGTCATATTCTCATAATATTTTTTATACACTGTAGGAAAAGATGTTCTTATGCTATGTATTAAATTTCTTCTTTTTATGAGATTGTTATAAAAGGCAAGAAAATTTACATAAGAGACAAAAACCCTATTTGAGTGAGCCATTACACCGCCGTCAGAGAAATTTCTTAATTCTGTAAAAACTTTCTGTGTTTCTAAATTTTTTGAAAGCATATTAACTATTGTGTTTACCAAAGAAGTAGTAGTATCATTAATTTCCTGATTCTCTAATTTTGCCTGGTCTTGTGTAATCTCATTTCCTTTAATTTTTTTGATACTTTCAAACATAGTAACTTTGGCAATAAGCCCAACATCATTACCAGCGTCTACTATCTGCTGAGCTGTGTTTCTGTTTATTGTATGTTTCTCATCAACTTTAATTTCTTTTAATTCTTTATTATAAGTTTCAATTATATTTACTTTTTCATTATAGCTCATTTTAGAGATTTCAGATATTTTTCTGCTCATCTCTTCAGCAGCTTCCTTTGGAGTTTGAAATACATATTTATTAGTTTCTATATATGTTGCTGCAGAGTTTGTGTTTAATAATTTAAACTCATTTATAAAATGAGAAAAAGTTTTTGGGGCATATAATTTAACATTAGAATATTTTGGATTATCTACAATAAGACTTAACTGCTCTGTTGGAAAAGCTATTATATTGTTTTCTTTATCCATTCTAAATAATGGTATATTATGTGCTATTAGATTATCTTTAATTTCTTTTATTTCATCTATAGTAAGAACGACATATTTATCTATATTTAATTCTTCAGGCATATTTATTAATTTTCCTTAAATTATAATAATTGTGTGTAATTCTAGTATATAATATTTTATAAAAAAATAAAACCACTATTTTTTTATAAATTTCACATTATTTCTTATTTTTTACTCTAACGCCAGGACAAGGTCTATTGAATTTTCCAGATATCAAATTTCCATTTTTATCAGTATATTCATTCCAATAAGGAAAAGTACGGCACTGTTTCGGCTTTGCATCATGTATAATACATTTATCATTTTCATCTAAAAAAGGACATCTATTTTCTTCATCAACTTTTATATGATATTCTAATGAATAGCTATGTTTTAAATATTTACTTATAAACACAAGAGGATTGATATTTAAATAATCTGAAGCTTTTTTTATATCTTCTAAAGAAAAATATACATATCCATTTTCTTTACAGCATAATCCGCAGCCTGTACAAGAGAATTCTAATATATCATTTTTCTTTTTAGTTTTTTTCATTATTTTATATTATTAGCAGCGTTTCTTACTATATTAGCCATATTAGTTTTTCCAAGTTCAATATATCTATCAGCCACTTTCATATAAGCATCATATAAATTTTTTTTTCAGTTTGATTCATATCTTCAATTTTTTTTTTGCCGTCATTAGGTATTTTTATATTTACATTAAATACTATTTTATCAGGGTCTGTAAATATATTATCATTAGCAGCAAATATCATAGGCCATTTTCTAGCATCTCCAAGCTCTTTTGTAGCAATAGAAGTTAAAGTATCTGTCCATTTAGTTTTATATACATTTCCGTCTATATATGAAACAGTATTGTTTTGAGTATTATTATTTTGTGTTGCAGGCGGAGTAGGAGGGTCTGGTATTACAGGAGGATTAGGCAATTCAGGCTCTTTTGGAGGGTTTACATTTGTGTTAATTGTGTTTGTTTTTACTACTGCTGTGTTTGTTTGAATATTATTTGTTTTTGCTTGAGTATCATTTGTTATTTTGTTTATTTGATTATTAGTAACAATATTGTTAGTAGGTGTATTATTAGTTACAATGTTATTAGTAATTTTATTTGCGTTGTTGTTTTGGTTACTTATAAGATTATTTTGATTGCTGCTTATAGCGTTTATATTTGATATATCAGATAAATCATCATAATCATTAGTCATTTCATTAATATTTTCATTGCTTAATACATTTTCATTTGTAACTATATTATAAAATCCATCATCATTGTTATCATTTTTAGAAGTTAAGAATTGGAAACCTAAGAATGATAAACCTAATATTATAATTATAATACCTATGATTGGTATAAGCTTATTTGATTTTTTCTCATCATTTTCAATAGAATGCTCTGGAACTTTGTAAGGTTCTACAGGTTTCTTTTCTATTTCAGGTATAACAGTAGATGTTTTTAATTCTTCTTCAGTTTCTATAATTTTAATATCTTTTTCTTCTAATTCTTTTAATTTTTTGTTTGAATAATTTTGATAAGCTTCCACTGGAGTATCATCATCTATTTCTACAGCATTTTCTATTGCTTTATCCATTTCTTCTTGATTGAATGTTGGCTCTTCATTAGATATTTGCTGTATAGTTGTAGGAAGCACAACTTTTTTATTTTTAAATATATCGCCTTTAGTGTAAGTTACTTTTTCTTTTGTTTCTTTCTTTTTTTGGCTCTTCTATTTCAGTTTTTGTTTCTATACCGTCAATATCATTTTTTATTTTTTCTAATTCTTCTTTTATCTCTTCAGTTTCTTTGTCTTTATTTTCATCTTCTTTGTATTTATCAAATGAATCAAAGTTATATTTTTTTACAACTTCTTCTAAAGTTTGAGGCTTATCAGTATTTTCTTTAAGAATTATATCATTTTCTTTTTTATTAAGTACATTATTTACTATATCACTTGTTTTGTTAAAGATATTTTCATTGCTTTTTATATTATTATCAACTTCTTTATTTGTTTCCTCTTCTATTTTATCATCTGTTACTACTAAATGTTTTTTTGCAACTATTGGCTTTGAAACATTTTTAGATTTAGCTCTTATAGCTTCTTTTAGTAATGTAATAGATTCTCTTTCTGAAGGTTTTTCAGTTGTTTTTATTGGCTCTATTTTTCTTATAGTTGATGATGTTCTTAATGGAATAAATGCTGTTTCTTTTGATGTTTTTGAAGATTTATCAGCAGAATCATCTTTAGTAGCCATTTTTTTGAAAATATTATCTATTGTTTTTTGTGTATTGTCTTTTTTTAAAGAAGTTAGGGGTGTTACTGTTTTTTTTGTTTCTGCAGCAGTTTTTTTAGTTGTATCTTTAGCGTCTGTTTTTTTTATGCTTGAATCAGCAGCTTTTTTGGTTGTAAGTGTTGTTTTAGCTGATGTTTCTTTATTAGCAGCAGATGTTGTTGTTTTTTTTACTGTGCTAGTCTTTTTTACAGATGCTTCTAGTTTTTTTAGGTGCTTCTTTAGTATCAGTCTTTTTAACAGTTGAAGCAGTTTTTTTAACAGCAGCAGTTTTCTTTTTTTGTTTTCTTTAGCTGATGTTTCTTTATTAGCAGTTTTTTTTGCTGTAGTAGTTTTTTTAGCTGCAGTAGATTTTTTTGCTTCTTCTTTATTTGTTGTTTTTTTTGTTGCCATATTTTTACTCTGTAATATTTTGTTTATTTTTTATAATTATATTTCTTATAGTATTCATTTTGTCATTATCAAATATGTTTTCTCTAATGTTTCCTTTTTTTAATAAATCTATAAGATATTTATTTAGGTCTATATTGCTATCATTTAAATTATATTTCTTAACTATATAAACCGAATCAGCCATAAAAAGTATTATTCTTAATTTGTTTCCATCAGAAGAGTATTTTTCTATTATTTTCTGCGGATTATCTATACCAAGACAACTTAAATTATAACAAACTTTGAAGAATAATTTATCTATAGCTTGTTTAACTTGCTGTTCTTTTTTAACTTTTTTGTTTATTGTGTATAGTACAGAAAAATCTCTAGGACTAAAACGGCACATATCAGCAAAAAACTTTTCTTGATATGGCATAAGATAATAATGGCTTTTTACTTTAGATTCAACTCTAGTAATAAAATTGTTTTCTTCTAGAGTATCCAAAGATTTTACTATAGTAGCGTTTCCTCCAATTCCAGCTTCATTAAGCATTTGAGAATGAGTAGTTTTTGCTATACCATTTTCGTAGTCATAATTAGCAACTAAAACTCTATATACTTCTTTAGCTGATAGAGGAAGTTTTTTCCATTTGTTGTTTTCTGTTATAGATTTTGGAATAAATGAGCATAAATTAGCTATTGATATAAAAGTATCCTTGTCTAAATTTTTGATACTCTCTAATTGTACCTTATTTATGATATCTAACATTGTTTCCAAAATACTTCTCCGATTATTATAGGATAATATAATACATTAGAATTGATATAAAATCAAGCTTATGAAAAAAATTTATAATTATTAAATTTTTATCAATTTATTTTGGTAAATATGCGTTAAAAATGATTTTAGAAGTTAATTTTTTCCTGATAATCAGTATTTTTAGAAGAATTTTGGGTGGAATTTGAGTTGAATTTGGGGTTAATTTTTAGTTTTAGGAATTTGGGTTTAAAAATATGTATAAAATGTAGTGTAAATAGGCTGATTTATGGAAAAAGATAAAAAAATTCAAAAAATTAGCCTTAAAACCTATTGCTATTTATCGCACTCATGCTATAATAATAAAACAAACGATGAGAAATAAAAAAATCGCTTGAAACAAAAGTTCTTTGAAATATGGATAGCAGAAGCTAGTTTAATAAAACAAAACACAACTGGTGTAAACGAACTTTTAATTAAGTTCGGAGACCTAAACGCGTTACAATAAGTAACAATTTCTTTGCAAAAAGTAAATCATCACTTAGTAAAGTGATAAAATAAAGAATCGAAAACGATTCACTGAAAAGTGAGTATGGAGAGTTTGATTCTGGCTCAGAGCGAACGTTGGCGATGCGTCTTAAGCATGCAAGTCGAGCGGGCTTATTCGGGCAACTGGATAAGTTAGCGGCGAACTGGTGAGTAACACGTAGGTAATCTGCCGTGAAGTGGGGGATAACCCATGGAAACATGGACTAATACCGCATATACTCTTGCTACATAAGTAGAGTAGAGGAAAGTTTTTTCGCTTCACGATGAGCCTGCGGCCTATTAGCCTGTTGGTAGGGTAATGGCCTACCAAAGCTACGATAGGTAGCCGACCTGAGAGGGTGACCGGCCACATTGGGACTGAGATACGGCCCAGACTCCTACGGGAGGCAGCAGCTGAGAATCTTCCACAATGGACGAAAGTCTGATGGAGCGACATCGCGTGAGGGATGAAGGCCTTCGGGTTGTAAACCTCGGAAATTATCGAAGAATGAGTGACAGTAGATAATGTAAGCCTCGGCTAACTACGTGCCAGCAGCCGCGGTAATACGTAGGAGGCAAACGTTGCTCGGATTTACTGGGCGTAAAGGGTGAGTAGGCGGATTTATAAGTCTAAGGTGAAAGACCGAAGCTCAACTTCGGGAACGCCTCGGATACTGTAAGTCTTGGATATTGTAGGGGATGATGGAATTCTCGGTGTAGCGGTGGAATGCGCAGATATCGAGAGGAACACCTATAGCGAAGGCAGTCATCTGGGCATTTATCGACGCTGAATCACGAAAGCTAGGGGAGCAAACAGGCTTAGATACCCTGGTAGTCCTAGCCGTAAACGTTGTACACTAGGTGCTTCTATTTAAATAGGAGTGCCGTAGCTAACGTCTTAAGTGTACCGCCTGAGGAGTATGCCCGCAAGGGTGAAACTCAAAGAAATTGACGGGTCCCCGCACAAGTGGTGGAGCATGTGGTTTAATTCGATGATACGCGAAAAACCTTACCTGGGTTTGAATTGTTAGATGAATGATTTAGAGATAAGTCAGACCGCAAGGACGTTTAACATAGGTGCTGCATGGCTGTCGTCAGCTCGTGTCGTGAGATGTTGGGTTAAGTCCCGCAACGAGCGCAACCCTCACCCTCTGTTGCTACCGAGTAATGTCGAGCACTCTTAGGGGACTGCCTACGTTCAAGTAGGAGGAAGGTGGGGATGATGTCAAGTCCTCATGGCCCTTATGTCCAGGGCTACACACGTGCTACAATGGCAAGTACAAAGAGAAGCAAGACCGCGAGGTGGAGCAAAACTCAAAAAAGTTGCCTCAGTTCGGATTGGAGTCTGAAACTCGACTCCATGAAGTTGGAATCACTAGTAATCGTAGATCAGAACGCTACGGTGAATACGTTCCCGGGGATTGTACACACCGCCCGTCACGCCATCGGAGTTGGTTTTACCTGAAGCCGTTAGCCTAACCGCAAGGAGGGCGGCGTCGAAGGTGGGACTGATGATGAGGGTGAAGTCGTAACAAGGCAGCCGTACCGGAAGGTGTGGCTGGATCACCTCCTTTATTCGGAGTTTGTCCTTTTAAACTCTTACTGCTATTCATATTTGAAAGAACTTTTATATATCTATACCTCGTTAATAACTAGCCTACTCGGCTGGTTTTTTTGTATCTAATTCTTTATTAAGAAAAACATTTTATAACCGCACGCAAAATAAAATCTATATATAATAAAATTACAAATTATATATAGAATAAAATATATAATATTTTTCAAACGTGCGTTAAATAGTAGTTAAAATATAAAATAAATCTTGGGTGGGTAATGCTTTATTTAGTAGGCATTATAAAAAATTGAATTATAGATTATAATAAATACAACAAACCTATAGGGTGGGGAATGTAAATAAAATTTTTAAAAATTAATTAAAATATTGGCTTTTCTATGTCTTCTGAATTTCTTTTTATTTCTTTTACGAGTATGTATTCTATTTTAATATTTTTTTCTTTGGCAGTTTTTTTGTTTGTGTCGGCGTTGGCTTTACCTATAACTTTGGCAGGGGCATCTGTAATTACTATTACTACTTTGTTGTCGTTTTTGTAATCAAAATCTTCTAAAGCTTTTTGTATTGCTTCATACATAGGTTCTGCTTTATCTCCGCCTCCGCTAGCATAAAAATAATTAACATCTCTATATATTTTATTTATATTATTATCGAAATCTATTTTTTTAGTGAGGTATGTATCTTTCACATCTCTATAAAGCAAAAAACCAATTCTTGAATTAATATCTTTTTTAAATACTTGTTTGCTTATAGATTTTATTTCTTCTTTTATTGAAGTTAAGTATGGATGCATACTTTCTGTTGTATCTAAGACTAATACCAAATCTACTGCTGAGTTATATTTATTTATAATATTATAAACTTGAGTATTCAAATCTTTTTCATCATCAGCATAGTGGCTTTTTAATTCACTAGCTTTGTTTAAAGAATCTATTGCTTCACCATCAAAAAAATTTCTTTCTATGTTATTATTTATTTGATTTTTTCTTACTATCATTTCATTTGTATTTAATTCTATAATTTCTTGATTAGGAGGTTCTATTATAGGAGGAACATTAACTTTTTCTTCTGTAGTTGTTGTATTATTTGTGATATTGTTTGTTATTTTGTTTTCTATTATATAATCTATAGGATAAGTAAAAGTTTCTCCTTTAGTATTAAACACATTAAATGATAAATATCTATCTTCTGGTAATTTTTTAAAATATGCTTTTATATATAATTGTTTTCCTATTTTGCTATTGTATGTGTCTTCTAATACTATTCCATTATTATCTGCTTTTACTGTATAATTTAATGAAGTTTTAATTAATTTATATGTAGTATTAGTTAAACCCTCTCTCACATAAAATGCATATTTACCATTTTCTCCTCCAGAATAGTAAAGATAAAATGCGTATAAATCACCTTCTTTTTCTACATTTCTTAATGTTATTATAGGGTTAGTTTTTTTATTATTGTCTATTTTAAATAAAAATTTTGAATCTGTTACAATATTTCCATTATTATCTAATGCCTCTAATATAAGCTCCATATTATCTGATAGTAAAATTCTTGCATTTCCATTATTAGTATCCAAATATACAGATTCTCCTATAGATGCTTGTAAAGCTGTTCCTAATTTATTATGTATTGATACTTTATTAATATTTATTAATGAATTAGCATCAGATGACTGATTTAAATAAAGATATGAGTATTTATTATTTTGTAATTTAAATAATAGTCTTATATTGTCTATATTATTTTTTTTTCTTATATTTATTTGATATCCTGTAACTAATTTTTCTATAATAATATCATCTTGTGTTATTTCTGTGTATTGACAATATAAATTTTCTAAAGCACTAAAAAATAGTACCGATAAAATAATAAATAAAAACTTTCTCATTGTTTAAAACCTCTATAATTTATTATCGGCTCTATTATTTATAAATATCTATTGTTATGTTAATTACATTTTAAAAATTATCGCTTTTATAAAAAATTAATATTTAAAATCTTTATTTAAAAATATTAATTTAAAATAAAAAAATACCCGCACAATATTATGCAGGTATTTTTATTTTAGCTATAAATATTTTATTATTTTACTTGAAACACTTTATCCATTTCTAAGAAAAACTCTGTTCTTAATTTGTCTAAATCAGATAAAGTTTTAGCTCTATCATCTATAGCTTTATTTATAGCATTTTGGTCAGGGTTTTGTTTGCTCATTTCTAAATTTATAACTTGGTTTTTGTTATATACTTCTCTTCTCAAATCATCTATTTGAGGGAAATATTTACTTTCTATAGATTGTATTTGATTAATTTGGTCTTGAGTAAGGTTGTAATATCCGTAACCTCTGCCATATCCTGCACCATAACCTCTGCCATATCCATAGTTACAACCCATTCCGTAACCTCTGCCATATCCTCTGCCGCAACCCATACCGTAACCTCTGCCGTATCCTCTACCATATCCTGCACCATAACCTCTGCCATATTGTCCAAATAGAGATACAGAACCAAATACCATAATTGCTATAGAAACTAATATTAATACTTTTTTGTTAATGTTTTTCATTTTAATTCTCCTTTAGTTGTGTGTTTTTTATTTAATTTTTTTTATTTGTTTTATTATTTAACATATGGGTTGTTATAATAATAACATCCATTGTATCCGTTAAATCTTTGGTTATAATATCTGCCTTCATATCCTTGATTATTGTATCTAGCATTGTATCCATAATTACAACCCATGCCATAACCTCTGCCGTATCCTCTACCATAACCCATTCCATAGCCTCTGCCATATTGTCCAAATAGAGATACAGAACCAAATACCATAATTGCTATAGAAACCAAAATTATAAATCCTTTTTTCATTTTTAATTCTCCTTAGTTGTGTGTTTTTTATTTATTTTATTTTTTATTATTTTACGTATGTATTATTGTAATAATAACATCCGTTGTATCCATTAAATCTTTGGTTATAATATCTGCCTTCATATCTTTGATTATTGTATCTAGCATTGTATCCATAATTACAACCCATACCATAACCTCTGCCATATCCTCTACCATAACCCATTCCATAGCCTCTGCCGTATCCAAATAAAGATACAGAACCAAATACCATAATTGCTATAGAAACCAAAATTATAAATCCTTTTTTCATTTTTAATCTCCCTTACTTTTATATTTATTTTATTATTTTTTGTTTTCTTATGCTTTATTAGACGTAGAAAATAAATAAAAGTTCCCAATAAAATAAAAAAAATGAATTTTTTTATATACTATACTAGGGTATAAAAAAGGGAGCCTTTTAAAAAAGCACCCTTTAATATAGAATATTAATTATTTATTATTAATAGTTATCAATTACTTCATTATATGTAGGTATAGAATCTATTGCTCCTTTTCTAGTAACAGTTATATTAGAAACTTTAGTAGCAAATTCAATAGCCTCTTCAATAGTTTTATCGTCAGCAATCATTCTTACAACTCCGCCTAAAAAACTGTCTCCTGCAGCAGTAGTATCAACAACATTAACTTTATATGCATCAAAATGTTTTCTATTTTGTTTTGTTATAAGCTCGCATCCATCAGCACCTAAAGTAAGTATTATATTTTTAACTCCGCATTCAAGTACATAATCAATACCACCTATAATATCTATTTCTGTTTCATTTGGAATTAGTATATCTACACAGCTTAAGAAATCTCTATCTAGTTTTACAGCAGGGGAAGGATTTAACACAACAGTTTTACCAAGTTTTTTAGCAATAGATGCAGCATATTTTGCTATTTCTAAAGGTATCTCCAATTGCATAACTATTATATCAAATGATGCAATTAATTTTTCTTTGATATCATCTTTTGTAATTAAAGCATTAGCTCCTTGTGCTACAATAATATGATTAGCTCCATCATTAGTAACTGTAATAACAGCTATACCTGTAGAAATATCATTTTTTATTAATAAATTATCTATATTAACATTATTAGAATATAAAGCATTTGATAAATCTTTACCAAAATTATCATTTCCAATAGCACCAAGCATGGCTACATTTCCACCCAATTTACCTATGGCACATGCCTGATTTGCTCCCTTACCGCCATTAGCAGTATAAAAATTATTGCCAAGTATAGTTTCACCTTCTTTAGGAAAACGTGGAGTTGTGATAACTAAATCTTTATTTATACTTCCTATAACTAAAATTTTTTTACTCATAAATTAAATCTCTTAAATTAAAAAAGCAGTAATAATTTATTATTACTGCTTTTATTTATTATAATCACTCTTTTATTAAAGTAACTTCTACAGGTATGCTTTTCTCTACTGTTTCACCATTAATAATTTTTAAAGCAGTTTCAACAGCTATAGCTCCCATTAAATCAGGTTGCTGAGCTACTGTAGCTTTGATAGAACCATCTTTAACTGCCAAAACAGCATCATCTGTAGCATCAAAACCTATAATAGATATATCTTTTCCTGTAGCTTTAATAGCTTCCAAAGCACCTAAAGCCATTTCATCATTATGAGCAAATACACCTTTAATATCTGGATTAGCTTGTAATATATTTTCCATTACTGTTAATCCTTCTGCTCTATTAAAATTAGCAGTTTGACTTGCTATAACATTTAATTTAGTGTCAGCTATTTCATGGAATCCTTTACCTCTATCTATAGTAGCAGAAGCACCAGGTATTCCTATAAGTTCAGCTACTTTTGCTTTTTCTCCTATTAGTTCTACTAAATATTCTCCAGCCATTCTAGCACCAGCAACATTGTCAGAAGCTATTTGAGCATTAACATCAACTCCATTAACAATTCTATCTAATGCTATAACAGGTATATTTGCAGCTATTGCATTTTCTACAGCAGGAGCAACAGCATCAGAATCAACAGGGTTTACTATAATTACTTTAACATTTTTAGATATTAAGTCTTCTATATCACTTGCTTGTTTAGCAGTATCATCAGAAGCATTAACTACACTTAAATTTATATTAAGTTCCTTAGCTTTAGCCTTAGCTCCCTCTGACAAACTTACAAAGAAAGGATTGTTCAATGTAGATACAGATAATCCAACACTTACTCCACTACTGCTTTCACCATTACTATTAGATGAGCCGCATGAAAACATAAATACTGATAATAATGAAATGATTAAAATAATTTTTTTCATGATTTTTCTCCTTAAATATTTAATTATATATTTTTTTATTTTTTATCTATTTCTATCTGAAACAACTGCTAAAAATATTACTAATGCTTTAACAACATCTTGATAATATGATGATACTCCTATAATATTTAGTCCATTATTTAATACTGCTATTATAAGTATACCAATTAAAGTTCCTGTAATCTTTCCTCTTCCTCCAGTCATACTAGTTCCACCTAAAGCAACAGCAGCTATAGCATCTAATTCATATCCCTCTCCTAAAGTTGGCTGTGCCGAACCTAATCTTGATACTAATATTAAACCAGATAAAGCAGACATAAATCCTGATGTAGCATAAACTATTAATTTAGTTTTATTTATATTTATACCAGCCAATTCAGCAGCATTAGCATTACTTCCTGTAGCATATATCTGTCTTCCAAATACAGTTTTTTTCAATACAAATAGGAATATAGCAAAGAATACAACCAATATCCAAACAGGTGTGGGTATTCCTAAAAAAGAACCCTTACCTATATGATTTAATAAAAAATTATTTCCAAGTCTTGATATAGGTTTACCTCCGCTTATTATCATAGTTAAACCTCTATATCCTGTCATAGTTATTAATGTGGCAATGAAAGGCTGTAATCTAGATTTTGTAACCATCAATCCGCTTATCACACCTAATATTATACCAAATATTAAAGCTATCAACATAGCTAAAGGAGCAGGCAAACCTAATTTAATTGTATGAGCACATATTATACTTGTTAATGCCAATATAGAGCCTACAGATAAATCTATACCACCTGTAAGAATAATACATGTCATTCCAAAAGCTATTAAACCATTAATTGCTGATTGTCTTAGTAAAGATAAAAAGTTATTAATAGTTCTAAAATCAGGACTTACAATACTTATAGCTATTATTAATAATATCAAAGCTATAAATGAACCATAATCTTGAAGATATTTTAATTTATTTTTAGTATTCACAGTTGTCCTCCAGTTGCTAATATCATAATATTTTTTTCTGTAGCCTGACTTCTGTCTAGAAATCCAGCTACCTTTCCTTCATGTATAACCATTACTCTATCACTCATACCTATAATTTCAGGAAGCTCTGATGAAACCATAATCATAGCTAATCCCTTAGATGCTAAGTCATTCATCATTGTATATATTTCTTTTTTTGATGCTATATCTACACCTCTAGTAGGTTCATCTAATATAAGGATTTTAGGCTTACTTAATATCCATTTTGCAAATATTACTTTTTGCTGATTCCCACCACTTAAATTATTACATATATGATTAACTCCGCTGCATTTTATATTGAAATCTCTAACTGCAAATGAACTTGTGAAAGTTTCTTTTTGTCTGCTTATTATAAAATTATTTGTTACTATTCTAGGAAAATTATTTAAAGATATATTATTTTTTATAGTTTCATTTAACATTAATCCTTCTACTTTTCTATCTTCTGTAATAAAACCTATTCCATTTTTTATAGCTTCTTTAGGATTTTTTATGCTTACTTTATTTCCATCTAATTCTATTTCTCCAGAATCTAAAGGCAAAACTCCAAATATTGTTTTCATTATTTCTGTTCTGCCGGCCCCCATTAAACCATAGACACCTAATATCTCTCCATAGCTTACATTAAAAGATACATTGTTAAAATATTTTCCAGATGAAATCTCTTTAATATTTAAAGCTATTCCTTTTTTTTCATTATCTGTCTTCGAAAATCTTTCTCCTATATCTCTTCCTATCATCATATTAATGATTTCATTCATATTCGTATCTTTTATATTTTTAGTTCCTACATATTCTCCGTCTCTCATTATTGTAATTCTATCGCATAGCTCAAATATTTCTTCCATTCTATGAGAAATATATATAATAGATACACCTTTTTCTCTTAAAGAATTAATTATCTTAAATAAATGCTCTGTTTCATTTATTGTTAATGCGGCAGTAGGTTCGTCCATTATTATTACTTTTATTTCAGATATTAATGCTCTTGCTATCTCAACCATTTGCCTTTGTCCTACAGACAAATCAGCTAATTTATCATTTGGATTTAAATTCATTCCCAAAATAGATAATGTTTCTTTTACTTTGTTTTGCATGTTTTTTTTATCTAAAATGCCAAATTTAGTATAAATCTCTTTTCCAAGAAATATATTCTCTTCTACTGTCATATCAAGCAAGCTATTTAATTCTTGATATATAAAAACAATACCATATTCTTCTGCCTCTTTAGGGTGATTAAATGAAATATTTTTTTCGTCTATAAATATTTCTCCAGCATCTTTACTATAAACACCTGTTAAAACTTTCATTAAAGTAGATTTACCAGCTCCATTTTCACCCATAAGAGCATGAATCTCTCCATCTGCTAATGAAAAACTAGCATTATTCAATACCTTTACTTTTCCAAAGGATTTCATAATATTTTTCATTTCTATTTTCATAATTAATAATCCTATAATTTATTAAAATATACAAGCAGACTGTAATATTATATTAGCGTAAGGAGTAGCTTCCCCACTTCTAATAATAGCTTTACAGTTTTGTGTTTTTTTCTTAAAATCATTATGACTTACATACTCAATAGATACCCCATTAAATATTTTTAATATTTTTTCATGTACATCTTTATTATGATTTTTTATTTCTTCAGCTAATATAATATGTTCTATTTTTAAATCCTTATAAACTTCTTCTAATACGTCTATAAAAGAAGGAAAACCAATTTTTAAAGATATATCTATATATTTTACATTATCAGGACAAGGCAAACCTAAATCTGATATACATATAGAATCTGTATGTCGCATATTGCTTAGAGTTTCAGATATATTAGTATTTATTATTCCATTTTTTTTCATATAGCATGCTTCCATTAATATATTTTTTTATATAAATAATAGTATATGAATAATCAAGTGGTTGTCAATTTTTTTCTGTATTTTTACAGAAAATTTTCTGAAATTTTTCTGTAAAATAACTCTTTATTAAAATTATATTGACAAATTAAACTTCATGCATTATAGTAATAAAAAATCTTAATTAGTATGATTTGTATATTATGAACGATAAAAAAATAACATTAAGCTATATAGCAAAAAAGGCAAATGTCTCTGTTGCTACTGTTTCTAGAGTATTAAATGGAAACAGCAGTGTTGATGAAAAGATAAAAAATAAAATAAATAAAATTATTAATTCTGATGGATATAATCTAAAAAAAACTATTAAAAATAAGCAAATTATATCAGTGATTATTCCAGATATTAGAAATCCTTTTTTTGCAAATATCATTGAAGGAATAGAAAATACTGCTAATCTTTATGGATATCATATTATACTTTCTCAGTTCAAAGAAAATAAAGATATATCAAATTTTAAAGATATAACAAATATAGGAGTATCTGGATATATTATAATACCATCTGTAGGAAGTACAAAATATTTTGATGATATAATTAATAATTCTAATTTGCCAATTGTTTTTTTGGATAGGAAAGTAGAGTTTGATAATATAAATTATGTTGGTTCCGATAATAAAATAGGGGCTTATAATGCAACTAAATATTTAATAGACTTGGGGCATAAAAATATTATATATATGGCAGGTCCTCAAGATATTAGCACAGAGAAAGAAAGATTTGATGGGTTTATAAAAGCATTAAATGATAATGATATAGATTTTGACAATACCAAATATAAAAAAGTAGCAAATTTTTAATTTTGATGAAAGTTATGAGCAAATGAAAGATATAATAAAATCAAAGCTTAATTATACTGCTATATTTTCTGCATGCGATGTTATGTGTTTTGGTATAAAGAAAGCAACAGAAGAGTATGGAATATCAATACCTAATGATATATCTTTAATGGGTTATGATAATATACCTTATTCATCTATGATAGGTCTTACTACTGTATCTTCTCAAGCTTATGAAATGGGTAAAAATGCTGTACTTTCTGTATTAAATATTATAAGTGAGAGAATAACAGATAATATAAATATTGTGCTTCAGCCTAATATAGTAATTAGAAACTCATGTAAAAAAATATAAATTAATAATATAGTTTTAAATTATTTCTTTATTTTGACAATTTTTGCAATTTATGTATAATCTCATATAAGAGTAAATGAAAAATGGCTAAAAAAGATAAGAAAGATAAAAAAAATAATTCTGTCTCATCTGGTGAGATAGCAAGAAACAAAAAAGCACTTTTTAATTATGAGGTGATAGAAAAGTTTGAGGCAGGTATAGTTTTACTTGGTACAGAAGTTAAATCTCTTAGAGATAGGGGAGTTAATATGTCTGATTCTTATGCTTCTTTTAAAAAGGGTGAGCTTTTTATAGTGAATATGCATATTTCTCCATATCATTTCGGCAACAGAAACAATCATGACCCTTTGCGTGAAAGAAAACTTTTAATGAAAAAAAGAGAGATTAAAAGACTTTATGGTAAAATAAAAGAACAGGGACTTACTTTGATTCCTATTAGTTTATATTTTAGCAGAGGAAAGGTAAAAGTTGAGCTTGCTTTGGCTAAAGGTAAGAAGCTTCATGATAAGAGAGAGACTCTAAAGAAAAAAGCATTAGACAGAGAGATGGAAAGATATATTAAAAGATAGATATGCAAAATTATTATAGTTTTTCTGATTATGTAAAAAAAAGTTCGGTTTTAAGGTTGGCAAGATTTCTATAGACACAGATTTCGGCTGTGCTCATAAGGCCAATAATGGAGGATGCAAGTTTTGCAATTTAAATAGTTATAAACCTCCATATGTGGAAGAAGATGATATAAAAAATCAATGGATAAACGGCGTAAACAATTATAAAAATAGATATAAAAAATATTATGCTTATTTTCAGCTTGGCACTCCTTTATCAAAATTAGCTTCATCAGAATCTCTTAAATATGCAAATAAATTAATTGAGTTTGAGGATTGTGTGGGGTTAATGTTTGGGGCAAGAAGTGATATGCTTGAAGAGGCAGTGCTCTTAGAATTAAATAATTTATCTAAAAAATATAATAAAGAGATATGGCTTGAAATGGGGCTTCAATCTTCAAATGATGATACTTCTATTTTTATAAACAGAGGACATAATTTTGAGTCTTTTGCTGATATGACAGAAAACATAAAAAATAATTATAGTAATCTCATAATATCAACTCATATAATATTTGGTTTGACCTAAAAAATAGAAGGTAAAAAAATAATTTTGGAAACAAGAGAAGAGATGCTTCAAACGGTAAGAGATATTTCTAAATTAAAAATTGACAGTGTAAAGTTTCATCAGCTTGATATTGTAGTTGGAAGTGCTTTTGAGTCAATGTACAAAAATTATGATTTTCCTACGCTTGATGAAGATTTTTATATAGAGCTTATGGCTGATGCTATATCTATTTTAAGAGAAGATATAATAGTGTCAAGGATTATGGGGGACAGTTTAGGAGATAGTTTAATAGCACCAAAATGGAAAAAATCTAAAGGCGAAATAATTAATTCTATAAACAAATTGATGACAGAGCGAGAGTTGCGTCAAGGCAGCAGGTTTTTATAGAGGCATTATCGATTTTTTTGTTGTTCTTTTCCCCGTAGCTTACGCGGTGCGGACTTCGTCAAAGTTGCAAAAAGTACGAATTTATATGTTGCCAATATATATAATAAAAAACAATATGTATTTTTTAGATTAAAATTGCAGTCTTTTTGCTTCTTTGGGTCACCAAAAGAAGTAGGGGGTTGGGGGCTGGTCCCCAAAATATAAAAACAAAAATTGATAAACTTAAAATTTTTAGATATATAATAAGTTTTTTTATTCAACTTTTTCCCGCGTACGAGCTGTACCACTACTCGCCGTAGCAGCTTGCCGCACGACAATACTCTGTTTTAATCATAGCCCTTTAGACGTGCGGGGGAGTGCATTTTAATGTACAATTAAATTATGAAATTTATAATAAAAATGCAGTTCTTCGCGAAGCGTATACGAAGGATATAAGGTTGTTTTATACCAATACCGAAGGAACTTCCTACGGTTGCTTTGCGGACTTCGTCAAAGTTGCAAAAAATGCACATATTATATCTAATATCTTAGGAATATGTATTAAATGTGGTGTAAAACCTAAATTTTAGCTAAAAAATCTTAATAAAAATTCACACAAATACACTCTAATACATAACTTAATTTAAAACTTTTTTATAACCTTATTCGTCTAAAATTATACAACAATATGTATACATACTATATAAGAAGGAGTGCGAATGAGGAGTTTTATAGAGTTAGTAGTAAAAAGACCTGTAGCTGTTTTTATGTGTATAGTGGCTGTATTAATATTAGGTTTTGTAAGTTTAACAAAATTAGCAGTAGATTTTTTGCCTGATATGGAGCTTCCCTATATTACAGTAAGAACAGAATACGAGAATGCAGGCCCAGAAGAAGTAGAAAAATCAGTAACTAGAGTAGTTGAAAATGCAGTTGCTACAGTAAGCGGCATTAATTCAATAACTTCTACTTCAGAAGAAGGTCAGTCAAGTGTATTTATAGAGTTTAATTGGGGTACAGATTTAGCCGTTGCTACAGCCGATGTAAGAGAGGCAATAGACGGCATAAAAAACTCTCTTCCAGATGATGCAGAAAGCCCTACAGTATTTAAATTTTCTACAGATATGATGCCTGTAATGGAAATAGCATTTTTTGGTACAGATAATTTAGGGGCATTATATACTTTAATAGACAATCAAATATTAAATAAAATAGAGCAAGCATCAGGAGTAGCAAGAGCAGAAATTAGAGGCGGACTTAAAACAGAAATGAAAGTTGATTTAGTGTTAAACCGTCTTCATGCTTATGGTTTGGATATTAACAGCATAGTTTCTCTTTTGTCATCAGAAAATCAAAACCTATCAGGAGGAGACACATACGAAGGAGTTTATAAATATACTATAAGAACAATGGGTGAGTTTACAACTGTAGAAGATATTGAAAATACTGTTGTAGCATTAAAAACTAATGATACACCCATAAAATTAAAAGACATAGGAAGAGTTTATCAAGGATACAGCGACGATTCTGAGATAGTAAAAATAAATGGAATGCCTGCTATATCGGTATCTGTTAATAAAGAATCTGGAGGAAACTCTGTTAATGTATCAAAATCTGTAAAAAAACAATTAGAAAATTTGAATCTTCCAGAAGGCATAAAATATGAAATATTATTCAACAGTGCTGACAATGTAAATGAATCTATAAACGGAGTATTAGAAACAGCTTGGCAGGGAAGTTTATTTGCTGTTATAATACTTATGCTTTATTTGTGGAATATAAAAACAGTTTCTATAATAGCAATATCAATACCAATATCAATAATTATTACATTTACATTAATGTATTTTATGGGAATAACTTTAAATATTATTTCATTATCAGGACTTGTACTTGGAATTGGTATGATGGTTGATAACTCCATTGTAGTGCTTGAAAATATATTCTTTTATCGAAATAGCGGATACGGGAAATATTCTTCTGCCATAAACGGAACTTCTACAGTGGCATTAGCAATATCAGCTTCAACACTTACAACAATAGCTGTATTTTTGCCTTTTCTTTTTGTTGAAGGTCAAACAGGGCAGCTTTTTAAAGATTTATGTATCACTGTAACAGTTTCAATGATAGGCTCTTTATTTGTTGCTCTTACAGTTGTTCCTATGCTTGGAGCTAGACTTGTAACGAATAAAAAAACTCAATTTTTAATACCAATAGAAAATTTTGTTAATAAACAATTTCACGATAGGGTTAATAATATATACTCTTTTATGCTTAACTTTTCTATAAAAAATAAAAAGAAAGTTTTAATTTCTTCTTTAAGCGTGATACTTGCTGTAATAGTGTTTGGTTTAACATTTATAGGAAAAGAAGGTTTTCCAACTTCAGATGAAGGTCAATTTAAAATAGATGTAAAAATGCCAGTGGGTACAAAATCAGAACAAACTCAGTCTTTTGTAAACAGAATGGAAACAGATATACAAGAAGTAATAGGGGAAGATTTTGACAGAATGCAGTCAAGAGTAAAATCAGGTTCAGAAGAAAACTCTGCTGAAATAAGAGTGCAGTTAAGAGATAAAAGCGAAGGAAGAGAAAAGTCTGTTTATGAATATATAGAGCTTACAAGAAATGTATTATCATCTTACCCAGCTCAAATAAATATAGCAGCAATAAGTACTTCAGGTATAGGCGGCGGCGGAAGAAACGGAGGCACAGGCGGGCAAGAAATAGAAATAGAGCTTGTAGGCGATGATTTAGATAAAGCAACAGAAATAGCAAACAATATAATAAATGCAATATCCGACATAGAAGGGATAAGAGAGCCAAGACTTACAAGAGATGATTCAAACCCAGAATTAAAAGTATATATTAATAGAGAATTAGCAGCAAAAATGGGATTAAATGTTAACACTATAGCAAATATCATTAAAACAAGTTTTGCAGGAACAACAGCAACAACCATGACACCAGACAATTCTGATGTTACAGATATAGATGTCAATGTTCAGTTGGGTGAACCTGACAGACTTAATATAGATGATATATCAAGACTTATGATACCAACAACATCAGGAATAGTGCCTATATCATCAATAGCAACAGTGGAAAAAAGCTACGGACCTACAGAGATAGAGAGAAAAGACAGCACAAGAATAACAAGTATAAAAGCTTCAGCTTATAATAGAGCCTTAAGCGATGTAATGCTTGATGTTCAAGAAAAAATAAAAAATGAAGTATTTATACCTTCAGGATTTAGCATTAATTATGCTGGAGATTTTGAGGATATGAACGAAGCATTTTTACAATTACTTCAGGCTTTGATATTAGCATTAGTTTTGGTTTATGCAATAATGGCAAGTCAGTTTGAATCGTTTATTGCTCCTTTTGTTATAGCATTAGCTATTCCATTTGGGTTTGCAGGTTCATTAATAGCATTATTTATAAGCGGGCAAACATTAAGCGTGTATAGCGGTATAGGTTTTATAGTGCTTATTGGTATTGTAGTAAATAATGGTATTGTGCTTATAGATTATATGAATCAGCTTATGCATGAAAAACATGTTAGCGGAGATGAGGCTGCTTTAGAATCTGGACCTAGACGTTTAAGACCAGTACTTATGACAACACTTACAACAATACTAGGGCTTTTACCTATGGCATTATCTGGAGGAAGCGGAAATGAAATGTATCAGCCTTTATCTATTGCTGTGTTAGGAGGGCTTTTACTTTCAACTATGTTTACTTTAATAATAGTTCCTACAGTTTATGCTGCTATAAGAAATAAAATACCTCTAAAAGATTATGATAAAAAAGATTTAGAAAGCAGAAATGACTTTTCTAATTATGATACAATAACTGTAACAGGTAAATAATAATTTTTTATAGAGTATTATTTGTTTTTTAAGTTTTTATTTTTGATGACATTATCATAAATATAGTGGACATTACAACTAGTATTGAACCAAATAATATATTTATGGTTAATGTTTCATCATAAATAAATATAGAAGCTATTACTGTGGTTGTAGGTTCAAACATATTTAATATTGAGGCAAGTGAAGAGCCTAATTGTTTTACTCCATAAAGCAAAAGACCTAAAGAAAATATTGTACAAAGCAGAGATGTAGCAAGGAAATTATTAAATACATTTATGCTGTCAATCATTTTTAGGCTATTAGTTGCTATACCAAATATAAAAAATACTATAGATACAAATAAAGACATATAAAAAAGCGAAACCATAGTATCAAGTTTGGCAAATGAAGCCTTTTTGTTTGATATAATATAAACTCCGTATGTTACTGTGGTTATTAAAGCATATATTACACCCTTAAAAGATTCTACTTCCACAACCCTAGTTAAAAGCACTATTCCAATAACCGCAGAAATTACAGAGATTATTTTTAATATATTAATTTTCTCTTTATATACTATAGCCATTAATATAATTACTACAACAGGATATCCAAAGTGAATCATATTGGTAAGCCCTGCTGATATATATAATAAAGAAAGCGATAAAAAGAAAAATGTTAAGCCAAGACCTATTATACTAAATAAAATTAATTCAAAAAATTGTCTTTTATCTATTTTAAAACTTTTTTTTCTTATGAGTATTATAAAAAATAAAAAATATTGCTGTAAAAGCATATCTGTAAAAAACTATAGCTACAGATGAATAATTTTCTCTTATAATATTTTTTGTAAATATTGGAAGAAAACCATAGGCAATAGAAGCTATAATTACTAATAATACATTAATCATTTTATTTAGCTCTTCTTATCTTAACATCAAAACGCTCTTCTACCAAACTAATTAATTCAGGAAGTTTTTGCTCTGCTATCATTTTTAATTTTTCTCTGTTGATATTTTGAGCAGGGGAGCCAAGCATAATAGAGTTTGATTCTATTTTTACATTAGACATAACACCGCTTTGTCCGCCTAATATTACTCTATCTCCCAAAGTAACATGGTCAGCCAAACCAACCTGTCCTGCAAGCACACAATGATGACCTAATTTACTGCTTCCTGCAATTCCAACTTGTGATACAATGATAGAATGCTCTCCTATGTCGCAGTTATGAGCAATTTGCACTAAGTTGTCTATTTTTACGCCCTCTCTAATAATTGTAGAGCCTAAAGTAGCCCTATCTATACAAACATTAGCACCTATTTCAACATCATTTTCTATTACAACATTTCCCCTTTGAGGAATTTTCATCTGCTTTCCATTAACTTCAAAAAATCCAAAACCATCATTGCCAATAACAGTAGATGAACCTATTATAACATTGTTTTTGATTATGCATCTGTCATGTATAGAAACATTTGAATGTATAATGCAGTTTTCTCCTATTTCAACATCATCTCCCAAAAATACTCCGCTCTCTATTACACTTCCTTTAGCAATTTTTACATTCTTTCCAATATGGGCATTATCTCCTATATAGGTTTCTTTATCTATTTTTGCATTATCTTTTATAACGGCAGTACTTTCTACTGTACCTAATGGATATTTTTTATCTTCAAATAAAATATAGAGAAGTTTTATAAATGCTTCTTTAGGGTTTGCATGTATAATAGCAGTTTTCTTTTTAAAATCTTCTATAGTGTTTGCTAAATCCTCTCTTAAAATAATTGCACTCGCCTTACTATTTAAAGCTGTTTCTATGTATTTATTATTATCAACACAAACTATAGAGCCTTCTGATATATCATTAATAGGAGAGAGTGTTGTTATATTAATATTATCATCTCCTAGTATTTTTATGGCATTCAAAAATTTAGAAATATCTTTAATATTCATGTTAGCTCCATTTACAAATTTATTAAAAAATGTTATTTCATTTTATAAATAAATATGTTTTTTTGCAAATTTATATTTTTCTTATTATATTTTTTAAAAAATAAAAAACGCTATAGATAATAAAATCCATAGCGTTTAATATTGTATTATTTACTATTATTATTTTGAAGTTAGTGAAGCTAATAAATTGTTCATATCAGCTATTTCTTTTTCTTGGTCAGCTATTATTCTATTAGCAATCTCTTTAATTTTATCATCTTTTGTATAAGCTAATATTTGTTTAGAAGCATCAACAGCACCTTGATGATGAGGTATCATTCCTTTAATGAAATCTATATCATTATCAGCACTAACTTCTATCATAGACATTTCCATCATCATATCATTCATTATTTTTTCTGCTTCATCACCAAAAGCAACAGTATCTATATCGCTATAATCTGTATTTTTTGCTTTTAATTCATCTACTAAAGCAGTAAACTCTTTTATTTCTTTTTCTTGAGCTTGTATAATATTATTAGCCAAAGTTTTTAGAGTTTCATTTGTAGTAGTCTCAAGAAGTATTTTAGAAGAATCTATAGCACCTTGGTGATGAGGTATCATATTAACTAAAAAGTCAACATCTATATTTTTAGTTTTCTCAAAAGCCTGAGCCATCATAGGAGCATGCATTGCATCTATTATCTTAGAGCCTGATGCATTATGAGCAGCATGTGCATTATGAGTATTTTCTGCATTATTAGTTTGTGCTGCAGGAGTTGTATCTGTTTTTTGATTACAAGAAACAGTAAAAACTAACATCATTATAATAGTAATTATAGTTAAAAAGTTTTTCATTATGTAAATATCCTTTAATAAAATGTACTATTATAACATCTTAATTACATAAATGGTAAAATTATATAGATTCATCTTTTAAAAAATTATTAAATTGTGCCCTAGAATAAACTTCTATTCTATTGTTATGAAGTACGAAGCTTTTAGCACTGCTTGTGAGGTCTACTGGTACAATTAATATTCCATTTTTAGCACCAGCCTCAGAAACAAGCATTAAAAAGTCTCTAATCATAAGCTCGCCAATTTCAACATTATTCCATCTCTTGAAAGATATTAAAGTTAAATCTTTTTTACTGCTTTTCATGTTGTATGCTAAATAATCTACCTCATCTCCATAACTGTTTTTTCCTTTTTCGCCTGTGTATTCCTGAACTATAGAATGTGATAATTTATTTTTTATTATGTTTTGGCAAACCTTTTTAAAATCAAGCATACTCATTTTAAATATTTTATCTATTTTATTGGTAGTGCTAAATGTGTTTGATTTATTTTCATTTATAGATATTTTTAATTGATTTAATATAGAATCAGTATTAATTGTAGATGTTGTTTCTACTAAAGTGGATATATAATCAAAATCTATAAAAGAAGCTTCCCATAAACTAATTGTTTTATCCCAAAAAGCTGTTAAATCTTTATCTATATAGTTTTCAAAGTTATCATTTTTGTATTTTTGAAGATAGTATGAACCTGAATCTTTTATTTTATTTAATTGGTCTGATGCTTTATATATTTCAGATAAGTAGCTTAATATTTTATCAAGGTCATAGATATTAAACTCTTCTATATTGAATGATTTTACCGCTCTGATAGATTGTATTGAAAATTCTATGTCTCTTAAAAAATATGAATAGAATGCGTAATCAAATATTAAAGTTGATATTTTTTTATCAAATTGAGGAATTTTATATATTGAATACAATTTATCATAATATGTTTTAAATTGCTTATTATCTTCTAATTTGTATAATATAAATAAATATAACTTATCCAAATCAAATATATATTTATCATCGAGAGATTTATCTGCAAGTGTTATCTCTAAAAAAGATTTTGCTATATTGATTTCTTCAGATATTAAGTATAGTGAAATTAAAGATTTAGCTATTTGTTTAGATAGTTCTTTGTTTGTTTTTTCTTTATTTACTTTTTTATAGAGCATTTCTAAAAATGTAAGAGCTTTTTTATAATCTTTTACTTTATAAAAAGCAAAAGCTGCTGCTTTAATATTATCAATATCAAATTCATCTTTTGAAGATAATACTTTAGAAAAATAATCGCAAGCTATTTTAAAATTTCCTTCGTATGTTAATATAGTTGCAGCCTTTATAGCATATATTGTATTTTTAGGGTCTATTTTAAATACAATAGCAGAATATTTTAATGTGTTTTCTCTATTTCCTAATGAATAGTATTTTTCCTCCAATTTTTTTGCAGCATCAATCTGAGCCTTTCCTCTTAAATATCCTATATCCATTAATTGTTCATATTTTTTTAATGCTTCTTCATTCTCTCCTATATTTTCTTCCAACATTGCAAGTTCATATATTGCCTCATAATCATTTTCATCTTTAGCAACTCTTTTTTTTAATTCTAATATTCTCTCTTTGTTTAATTTTGCTGATACTTTTCCTATTTTAGTATCTTTATTTGCTATTATTTTTTTTATTAAGATAAATGTAAAGAAAGCTAATGCTATTAAGATTATTAAATATATAACTATATTATTCATAAATTATCTTTTTGTCCTTTCACTATTTTTTTCAAAAATATTTTATATTATTTTTTATTTTAAATAAAGTT
The DNA here is from genome assembly GCF_000325665.1 of Brachyspira pilosicoli P43/6/78. NCBI lineage: Bacteria > Pseudomonadati > Spirochaetota > Spirochaetia > Brachyspirales > Brachyspiraceae > Brachyspira > Brachyspira pilosicoli. The sequence continues at coordinate 1,539,721 of NC_019908.1, read as the reverse complement.
AAAGATTATAAAATATTTTTTAGAAGTTTGTGTTTTATAGTTTTACTTGCAAAAAGTGTTTTTTTTGATAAAATCTATTTTAATTTTTTACTTATTTTAGTTAGGTTTTATATTTCTATGAATTATTTAATAACAGGTCCCATGTTTGCAGGGAAGTCAAAATATTTAATAAAGACTTTGGATTATCTTCTTATGGAAAAAAGTGATATTAAGATACTATTTATATATCCTAATATTTCTTATAGGGGGTATTTTTGCAGGGATAAAAATGTTGTATTTGACAAGAGAATAGATATTATAACTGAAGAGGAATTAGAGGATAAATTTACAAATATAGAAAATTATTTATCTAATTATGATGTTGTAGGTATTGATGAGTTTTGCTTTTTAAATAAAACTTCTGAGTTTATTAAACTAATAAAAGATTTTTCAAGAAATAATATTAATATAGATTTTTACATAGCTTCTTTGGATATGGATTTTAAGAGGAATTATTGGGAGAGTGTGAGCAGTTTGATTGAAGAAGATTTGATTGATGTGCATATAAAGGTTTTTGGAAAATGTGATTGCGGAAGAAAGGGGATATATTCAAAAAGAATAGTTAAAGATGTTGATAGAATTGTGATAGGAGATGATATATATAAATGCGTATGCAGGTACTGCTATGAGGGTGAAGATGAAGTTAAATTAAACTTATAATTTATTTAACATAATTAGTCAGCTCGCCAATATTTTCTATAGAGCAAGTTATTTTATCACCATTTTTCATATATTTAGGAGGGTTAAATCCCATACCAACTCCAGAAGGTGTGCCGGTTGCTATTATATCTCCTGGTTCTAGTGTCATTCCTTTAGATATATCGCTTACTAATTCATATATATTATGTATCATATGTTTTGTATTTGAGTTTTGTCTTATTTCATCGTTTAGAGTTGATTTTATATTTAAGTTATTTACATCTTTTATATCATCTTTATATACTATGCATGGCCCCATTGAACTGTAAGTATCTAAACTTTTTCCTTTATACCATTGAGAATGTTCTTTTTGTATTTTTCTTGAAGATATATCATTAAAAATACTATATCCGAATATATATTCATTTACTTCTTCTGCTTTTATATCTTTTGCTTTTTTACCTATTATAATTGCTAACTCTGCTTCATAGTCTAATGCTTCATCTAAATCTAATCTTGCATTTATATTATGATTATGTCCTATTATATAAATAGCTCTTTTAGAGAAATATACAGGTTTTGTGTTTTGTACATCATTAATATTATTTTTTACTTCGTTAATATGGTCTTGATAATTTACTCCTACGCATATTATATCATGTATAGGCTTTGTGATAGGTGAAAGTAATTGAAGTTTTTCTATTGAATAAGTTTGCTTGAAAGTATCTATTTCTTTTTCTAATTTATTTAGTATTTCTTTATTACAATTTTCTATAAAATTAATCATATTATAATTTTTAAACTCTGGTATAATATCTGCTATAGGTATAACATTTTGTTCATTTTTAGTTAAAATTCCTATTGCTTCAGTGTTATTCCATTCTAAATAAGATACAAATTTCATATGTTTCTCCAAAAAAACTCTATTTAATTATAATAAATAGTTGTAGTTTTTCAAGCATAATGAAAAAAAAGTGATTTTTTTTACTTTTATTGTATATGGAATTTTATTTTTATAAAAAAAATCCGATAAATATATGTATTATTATTATATTGAAAGCCTATACAAAAATAATACTTGACTAAAGCATTAAATATTATTATACTTTAATTAAGTATAGGTAATTAGTATTTTTAGGAGACAATGATGAAAAAACTAATTTTAGTAATCTTTTTAGTGAGTTTTAGTACAGTTTTTCCAGCATTTGAAGTTGATGTTATAGGACAGCTTAGTGCTGTAACTGGATTTCCAATTTTGGATTCTCAGACTGTAAAAATTAATGGATCAACAGAAGTAAGACCAGACCTTTCTGTTCAAATAGGATATATGCTTCCTATGCAAAACGGATTAAAAGGTATAAGCCTTTTAGGTGATGTTATGATAGAGCAAACTACTATAGGTATCACTTATCCTGGAGATAAAAAAATAGTTAATAAAGAAAGCGGTCTAAGTATGGGATTAGGTTTTACAACTAAATTTGTAATTGGAAATGTTAATAGCTTAATTCCTAGAGATACAGTTTTGGGTGTTGGGGTTGCTGCTAAAGCTTTAATATATGCTCCAAATATAGTACTTACTATGACTCCTCCTCCTATAAGTATTTATTTCAAAACTTTTGTAGAACAGAGATTCTTTATATCTAGACAGTTAGCTTTTGTAGTTGGACTTAATTTATATGTAGACTACATGCTTCCTATGACTTATAAAGTTGATCAGTTGTTTATGGGTTATTTTGTAACTAGTTACCTTGATTTAGGTATAGGTCTTAGCGTAGGACTTCACTTCGGTAATTAATTTTTATTGTTAAATAAATATATTTAGGGGACTATTAAAAATTTAATGGTCCTCTTATTTATTTTTTTAAATAATATATTATAATTCTATTAGCTAAAAATTTCTTTTTATGATTTATTTTCAATTTGGTTAATAATTGTATTAGAAGGAGAGAATATTGAAAAAAAAGATTTTGCTTATTTTATCTGTATTCGTTTTTTACAGTAATATTTTATTTAATGATGTAGTTAATAGTATAGTTGGAGTTGTTGGTTCTATTCCAATTACTTATGAAGATTTTGTAAGTAGGAAATCTTTTTTATCTCTTCAGGCTAGGTCTATTGGTAAAAAAATTAATGATGATATGGTTTACAAGGATTTAGTTGAAGAGCGAATAATGTATTTGAAGCTTAAAGAATATAATTATGTTATAGAAGAAAATGATGTAAGCAGACGTCTTGAGAACATTGCTAATCAGTATAATCTTACATTAGACCAATTTGCTAAACAGTTAAAAGCAGAAGGCATATCATATGACGAATACCGTAATTCCATAAAAAAACAAATAGCTATGGAAAATTTGAGCGGACTTGTTGTAAATAATACAGAAATCACAGATGCTGAGGCAGATGAGTATTATAATAATAGTAAAGATAAAACAGCCTTTGAGGTAGATACTTTAGTAAAGCTTTCTTGGATATTTTTCAAAGCGACCACTTTTACAGAAAAAGGTGAAAAGCAAGAATTGGCAGATAAAGTTAGAGGTATGGCGGCAAGAGGTAATGATTTTGCTGAGTTAGCTAAAAAATATAGCGATGATGAAAAAACAAAGAATTATGGCGGAGATTTGGGCTATAATCTTTTATATGATGCAGGAAAACGTTCTTTGCCTGCACAGGTAAATGCTGGTCTTACTTTAGCAAAGAGAGGATATAAAGTAGGTACAGTGAGCTCAGTTCGTGAGTTGGTTGGTAAAGGCTTTTATATAGTAAAAATAGTAGAAATACAAAAGGATATGGATAGTATTCGCACAAGAGTAAAAAACTACCTAAGCGAGATTCGTATGAGAGATTCTTTTGTAAAATGGCTCGATGATGAAACTAAAAGAGTTACTATAAAGTTATATAAATAGTGTTGACAGAATTGTAAAAATATAGTATAATATATTACTCATGTAATAGTAGAATTTTAAAATTAATATAAATGGAGAAAAACCATCATGTATGCAATAGTAGAAGTAAAGGGAAAACAATACAAAATAGAAAAAGGACAAGATATCTTAATAGAATATTTGGGCGATGATGCTAAAGAATCACCAGAAATAAAAACGCTCCTTTCTAAAAAAAGATGATGAAAGTGTAGTTGTTGGTACACCTTATGTAAATGGAGTAAAAATAAGTTCTAAAATAGTTGAAAGCTTAAAAGGTGATAAAGTAGTAATAGGTAAACACAAAAGAAGAAAAGATTATAAAAGAAAAACAGGTCATAGACATAAATATCATAAAATCACTATAGAAGATATTACATTAGCTTAATATATAATGTCTTCTTTATTCAGTGTTGTTTATAATAGTGATGGTGTTATAATAAAAGTTACTATAGAAGGGCATGCTGGAATAAAAAAGTCTGGTGAAGGTTATGAGGTATGTATAGCTTTGAGTGCTTTATCTCAGGCTATGCTTAATGCTCTCACTGAAATAGTTGGCAGTAAGAGTATTAAACATAAAATTAATGATGGATATTTAAGCTTTGAATTGATTGGGTTTGATAAACTTAACAAAGAAAAAGCTTATGAGTATATTACAGTTAGTAGAGGGTATTTACTAGGTATAAAATCTCTTATTAAAGAGTATCCCGACTATGTAAAATATAAAGAGGAGTTAAAAAATGGCACATAAGAAAGGTGGCGGAAGTTCAAAAAATGGACGTGATAGTCAATCTAAACGTTTAGGTGTGAAAGTTTATGGTGGAGAAAAGGTTGTATCTGGTAACATTATAGTTAGACAAAGAGGTACACAATTCCATGTTGGTAAAAATGTTGATATAGGCAGAGACCATACTATTTTTGCAACTGCTAATGGTGTTGTTAAATTCCACACTAATAAGTTTGGTAAAAAAACTATAAGTGTAATAGCTGAATAATATTATACACTTAAAATATATTATTTTTATTAATATCCTATTCTTATTTTAAGAGTGGGATATTTTTGTTTATTTGTTATATTTAAACCAAGAGGATAATTATTTTATGAGAATATTATTTATAGTTTTAGGATTTATATTTCTTGGAGTAGGGGCTATTGGTATAGTTGTGCCTATTTTACCTACAACACCTTTTTTACTCTTGGCTTCATTTTTCTTTGCTAAAGGCTCTAAAAGATTTCATGATTGGTTTTTATCTACAAAATTATACAAAAAATATTTAGAGAGCTTTGTAAAATCAAGGGCTATGACTCTAAAAGGAAAATTAACAATACTTATACCTGTAAGCTGCATGCTTATAATAACATTCATTTTAGTAGATAATATATATGCTCGTATAGTTTTGGTGATATTATTTATTTCAAAATATGTTTATTTCTTTACGCAGATTAGAACAGTTTCAGATGAAGAGCTAAGTAAGATGCGAATAAGCTATCAAGAAGAGGAATGATTGTTTCAGTATATAAGTAATAAATAACTATATTTTTATTTTATATTATTGGCTTTACCAGAATTAAGGAATTTTGCTATAACACTTGTACTTTCGCGAAGAGTGCCCGAAGGGCGAAAACTTTGATGAAATCCGCAGAGCGAAGGCGGGAAAAGTTGAATAAAATAATCATATAACAAAATATAGTTATTTTAGAATATATTGATTTGAGTTTACCAAAAAATATTTATTAAGTTTTTTGTTTGTGGTGGCTTTGCCCCCTGCGAAGCGTGCCCTTAGGGTACACGCCCCCAGTTCTTTTATTGGTATAAAAGAACCAAAAGAACTGCATTTAATAAAGTATAGCTTTTTATATCCATATATTAAATATTTTACATTTATTTATGTATTTACTAACATACAAAGTTAAAACACTTGCACTTTTTGGTTCTTTTTGCTACGGGAAAAAGAACAAGAAAAAGTTGATAGAAAATATTATTTTAATATACAATTCCGCCGCACAATGTAATCTCGCCGTCATAGCAAACGCATGATTGTCCTTTGGCTACTATACCTGTAGGCTCTAAAAAATGTATATCTATTCTGTTATCATCTATTGGCACAACATTTGCCATAGTACCTTTATGGGCACTTCTTGTTTTTACTAATGCTGTAAACTCTTTTTCTCTTTTGTTTACTATCCAGTTTATATCATATATTGTAACTTTGTCTATAATGGTGTGATTTTTATTTCCAACATAAACAGTGTTAGTGCTGCTGTCTAATGATATTATAAAAAGAGGCTCTTTGTATGCAATGCCAAGTCCTTTTCTCTGCCCAACTGTATAATGCCATATTCCATTATGCTTACCTAATATTTCATTAGTTTCTATATGCACAATATTTCCTTCTAAATCCTCATCAAATAGTCTATGATATTCACCTGCAAAAAAGTCTTGACTATCATTTTTTTCTGCCACATCAATAAGATTATACTCTCTTGCTAAGCTTCTTGTCTCTTCTTTAGTCATCTCATACATAGGAAACATTATTTTTGATAATTGCTCTTGGGTTAATCTATATAAAAAATAAGATTGGTCTTTGATGTGGTTTTTTCCTCTTAAAAGTATATATCTTTTTTCCTCTTCATCATATCTCACACCTGCATAATGTCCGGTAGCAAATTTATCGAAAGTTAAACCGCTTTTTTCTATGGCATCAAATAAAGCCATAAACTTAATTTCTCTATTGCACATTATACAAGGGTTTGGGGTAAGACCTTTTTTGTATGAATCTTTTACATAATCTATTACTTTTTTTTGAAATAATTCACTAACATTAAAAGCATAATAATCAATGCCAATTTGAGCGGCATATTTTTTGCATTCTTCTACCACTTTATTTTGATAAGGACCATAACAAGAACCAGCTAAAGGAGCTCTCTCATCACCGTCCCAAAGAAGCATTGTAACTCCAAAAACTTCATTACCCTGTTCTTTTAAAAGCTTTGCCGTTGTTGTAGAATCTACTCCTGCACTCATACCAACAGCTATTTTTGACATATATTTTTAATCCTTTTTTAATGTAATAGATATGTTTGTTTTTATGAACCTTTTTTTTGCATAGCTTCTATTAAATCTTTATCCAATTCTTTAGCACTATTATAGCCCATCTCTTTTAAACGTAAGTTTTTAGCGGCAGTTTCTATTAATATACATATGTTTCTTCCGGCACGCACAGGCAATTTTATATAAGGTATTTCAGTGTTTAGTATATTATAAGTTTTATCATAAAGCCCCATTCTGTCATACTGCTCATCATCTTTCCACTGTTCAAGCTCAATCACCAAATCAAGCCTTTTTTTATCTCTAATGGCACTCATACCAGAAAGCCTGCTTATATCTACTATTCCAATACCTCTTACTTCCATTTTATGCTTAATAACATCATGTTTTTTACCAATAATTCTGCCGTCTTTTAATTTTTTAAACTCAACAGTATCATCTGCTATAAGCCTATGACCTTTATATATAAGCTCTAAAGTAGCCTCACTCTTACCAACACCGCTTTTACCTAATATTAAAATTCCAACTCCAAAAACCTCAACAAGCCCGCCATGAACTCTAAAAGATTCTAAAAACTCCTCTTCTATTAAGTTTTGCATAGATAATACAAACTCATTAGTAGGAAGTTCAGTAACAATAACACATATATCATTCTTTTTAGCAATTTCTATAAAAGATTCAGGCGGTACAAGCCCATAAGTAAATATACATATAGGAATCTTATAAGAAAGCATCTCTTCAAATATATCAGTCTTATTTTCTTTGTCTAAAGTTACAACATAATTTCCTTCGCCTTTTCCGAATATCTGTATTCTTTCAAAAGCAAAATCCTGAAAGTATCTAAATAATGCCATACCAGGTCTGTTGACATCGCAGCTGTATATTTCATTTTTCATGCCAATTAAACCAGTTAATCTTCTTATTTTTAATATGTTGTTTCTGTTTTCGTTGATTTCAAGGAATTTTTCAACATTTATTTTTTTAGGCATTATAATTTCATTTCCTCTTTAGCGATAAGAGATATTATATCTTCATTTTTATCTGTGTTTATAAGTTTTTCTACAAAATGGCTATTGTCTCTAAGTATTTTAGCTATTGTAGTTAATACTTTTAAATTCTCTGATGCAGAATCTTTAGGAGCAAGAAGCATAAAAACTATAAATACTTTTTTCTTGTCTACAGATTTATAATTTATTCCATTTTTTATTGTGGCAACAGTTAAAACTATCTTGTCTACAGCATCAGTTTTAGCATGTGGAATAGCTATGCCATTTCCAACCCCTGTGCTCATGAGTTTTTCTCTAGCCATAATTGAATGTTCTGCTTCGTCTTTACTCAGCAAAAGACCGCATTCATTAAGCCTTTCTACCATTTTAGAGAGCAAACGTTCTTTATCTGTCTCTTGAACATCTATCATTATTGCATCTTTGTTGATATAGTCTATCAAGCTCATTTTTATTAAGCCCTCCAAAATAGTATTAATTTATAAAAAATTATATCTCAAATATTCTTATTAAAGTAAAAGATATATCTGATTCTTTATATAAAGCTTCTACCTGACCTGTAACACTGCTTACATATACTACAAATTTTTCATTGTTGTTTTCTGTTAAGTAGTTTACTGCCTCACTCACATTGTATTCTTTTAATTCATATTTTTTGCTAGAACTAGCATCTATATTATTGTCGCTAGTTAAACTTACTTCATCTATATTCCAAGAATTAGAATCATCGCTCTCATATATTTCATAAGTTTTAGAATCATTTCCTTTAAATAAGTAAGAAGGATATTTACCTATTTTTACACTGTACAAATCTTCTTCTCTTTTTATAGGGAAATAAGCAAGATACGGTCTCTTATCATGATTAAATATAACAAGAGCATCAATTTCATCTAAAGGTTTTTCATACAAAGATACTGTATTTATAGAATAAGAAGCATCATCTTCAGTTTGTACACTTTTATCAACTACAGCTCTTTGAGATTTATCTATATTTTTCTCTTTAGATTTTCTAACCTTTCTTTCTATTTTTTGAAACATTGTATCTATTGCTGCATACAAGTCTTTTTCTTTTTCTTTATCATGGAATACTTGTTTACCGAAAGTAATAGTACCTTGAACTATATATTCTTCATGTATATGCTCACATATGATATTAGCATCTATGATTTTATCAGAATGAACTTTTATATTTTGCATCTTATTAGCTATATGTTCTCTTACGTTTTTAGTGATTCTCACATTTTTACCTATAATGTTTTGATGCATAAAATTTCTCCTTTGGTTTTTATAATATTGATGATGAAAGCCTATATTTAGCAACTGTTCTTCTTGATATATCAATACCTTCGCTTTTTAATATCAGCCTTATTTTTTCATCAGTCAATTTAGCGGGGGAGTCTTTTATTATTCTTTTTATTATTTCTTTCACAGCCCTTGATGATACACCACCTTTAAGCTCTTTTGAAAAGAAATATTTTATAGAAAAAGTACCCCAAACTGTATTTAAGTATTTACCATTTGATATTCTGCTTATTGTGGACTCACTTAAAGAGACTTCCAATGATAAATCTTGTAATTTTAAGGGCTTTACAAACTCTTTTCCATTTTCAAAGAAAGGAAGTTGAAATTTTAATAATCCTTCGCCTACTTTTAATAGTGTTTTTTTTCTTTCACCAACGGCATTTATTAAACTTTCAGCCATTTTCTTTTTTTCTTTCAAAAAGTTTATATCTTCTCTACTACTATTTTTCCCCTCATTTATTAGTTTACTATATTTTTTGCTAATTTTCAAGGGTTTTATAAAGCTTTCATTAGTTTTTACAACCCACTCATTGTTTTCTTTGAATATAAAAATTTCAGGAACTATATATTTTATAGGTGTAGTGTTATATTCTCTTGCAGGGTAGGGCTCTAATGTTTGTATTATCTTTAGAGCTTCAAGTACTTTATCTTTAGTAATATTAATTTCATTTGCTATATAATCATAATTTTTACTTCCAAGCTCTTTTAAGAAGTTTTCTACTATTTTTATAGCTATTTCTTTTATACTCTCTTCTATATCATCTCTCGATTTAAGCTGTATAGATAAACATTCTCCAATATCCTTCGCACAAACTCCTAATGGGTCAAAGGTTTTTAATATATTAATTATTCTCTGTACATCTTTTATATTTGCATTCAAAGTTTCTGATATTGTTTCGTATGGTGTTTTTATATATCCCTCTTTATCTATAAAACTGCATATATGTTCTGCTAATTCTATATCTTTTTTATTGTCAAATGCTATATTTATTTGTGTTTTAAGGTGTTCAAATAGGCTTTCTCCCTCGCTTTGAAGTGTGTTCTCTATTATATTATCAATATCTTTATTACTAGTATTTTTAAAATCATATTCCAAGAAAGGGTTTTCTTCCATTTCTTTTTCTATCTTTTCTTTTAATTCTATTGCTGGCATTGATATTGTATCTAGCCATAATTTTGTTTGAGCATTTAATCTTAATTCATGTCTTAATTGAGTTTTGATGTTTGTAGATAAATTGATAGATGAACTCATGAAAAAAGTATATAATAGTAAATTTTTTTGTCAATAAAATGTATATTAAAAAGTGTTAGCTATTGATTTTATTTGTTTTATATAATATCATACTAAATTATTATATATAGAAACATAATGTTTTTATTGGAGTATTATTTATGAAAGAGAGAGAAAAACTTGGCAGCAGATTAGGGTTTATACTTGTTTCGGCTGGCTGTGCTGTAGGTATGGGTAATGTTTGGAGATTTCCTTATATTACAGGTCAGTACGGCGGAGGTGCATTTGTTGTACTTTATATTATATCTATAGTGGCATTTTGTACTATACCTATGATTATGGAGTTTGCTGTAGGGAGAGCCGGCGGCCATGATATATCTAACTCTTTTCTAAAATTAGAGAAAAAAGGTCAGCATTGGCACAAAATAGGCTATGTTCAGATTATTGGTAATGTACTTCTTATGTTGTTTTATACTACTATATGCGGTTGGTGTTTAGCTTATTTTTATTTTACTTTAACTGGCAAGTTTACTTCATTAGATGCTAATCAGATTGGAACTTTTTTTAATGGCGTACTTGGAAGCCCTTCTACTTTAATTTTGTGGATGGGAGTTAGTGTATTAATAGGTATTCTAATTTGTTCTTTTGGGCTTCAAAACGGAGTTGAGAGAGCAAGTAAGTTTATGATGATATCTTTATTTGCTTTGCTTATAGTGTTAATAATAAGAGCTGTAACTTTAGACGGTGCTGTTGAGGGATTAAAATTCTATTTAATTCCTGATTTCAATAAATTATTCGGCGGCGGATTTTCTGGTTTTATTGGTATATTTTATGCTGCTATTGGACAGGCTTTCTTCTCTCTTAGTGTTGGTCAGGGAGGAATGGCTATATTTGGAAGCTATATAGATAAAAAACAAAGATTAACAGGGGAAGCTCTTATAGTTGTAGCATTAGATACATTAGTAGCTTTGCTTGCTGGTCTTTTAATATTTCCTGCTAGTTTTGCTTTTAATGTTAATCCTGGTCAGGGAGCTGGATTAACTTTTGTTACTTTGCCTAATATATTTAACTCTATGCCTTTGGGAAGATTATGGGGCTCTTTATTCTTCTTATTCCTTGCTATGGCTGCTCTTACTACTATCATTGCTGTATTTGAAAATATATATTCTTTTGCTATGGATAAGTTTGGATTATCAAGAAAGAAAGTTTCTGTAATATTATTTTTCGTAGTGTTCTTTGGAAGCTTGCCTACTGCTTTAGGTTTTAATGTTTTATCACATATTAATCCTTTGGGCGAGGGTACTGTAATACTTGATTTATTAGACTTTATAGTAAGTAATAATATACTTCCTCTTGGTGCTTTGGTTACTTTATTCTTCTGTACTAGAAAGTTTGGCTGGGGATTTGATAATTTTCTTAAAGAGGTTAATACTGGTGAAGGAATTAAATTCCCTGCATATTTAAGACTTTATAGCAGTTACATTATACCGCTTATAATACTTGCTATATTTGTTTATGAATACTTAAATAAATTTGTATTGAAATAAATATTTTTTAATATTATTGAGATTTATAAAAGATAGTGCTTATAGTAGTGCTATCTTTTTTTATTAATTTTTAAGTTTATTAAATTTTTCTTGTTCTTTTTCCCGCAGCTCGCTGTGCGGACTTCGTCAAAAGAACCAAAAAGTGCGAGGTTTTAGTTTTATATCTTTGTAATATACAATCTAAAATAATATTTATATTTTGTTATACATAAAAAGCTAGACTTTATTAAATGCAGCCTTTTTGCTTCTTTGTGGCACGCCGCAAGGGCACTTCCTTCGGTCGCCCTGAAGGACTCCCTACAGTCGCAAAAGAAGTGGGTTGCTACCATACGGGCACGCTTCGCAGGGGGCAAAGCCCCTGCAAATAATAAAACAAAAACTTATAATTTTTTAGATATATACTAAAAATCTTTTATTCGTATAATCCTAACGATAAATAATAAAGTATTGAACTAACAAACTTTTGACTAATTTCAAATGGATTTATTTTTTTGCCTAATCTCTCATTCTTTTCAAGCTCATAAAACTCTATAGAGCCTAAAACTATCTCTTCTCCATAGGCAAATGCATTAATTTTGCATACTATTTTTAATACATCATCAAATATCATATATGAAGCATTATCATTAAAATAAGTATCTCTTATATCAAGCTCTCTGCATAGTTGATTTATATATGAAGTGTCAATTTTTATTCCTTCAAACATTATAATAGAATCATATTTTACATTTTCTTCTTTTAATGTTATAAGCTCATTTATAAATTGATTAATTGGCTGTTCTATATCATAAAGTTCTAATTGTTCTTTCCACTTATAAAATTTTTCTATATCATCATCAATTATATTGTATATTCCAATATAGCAGCTGTCTGGAAGTTCATATAGTTCATCATCTGCTGTTATAAATGAACCGTCTTCCATATATCTAAATGAATCAATTAAAACATCATTTTCATCATAAACACCCCAAACAAAAGAGAGTGTAAAATAATGCATTATTGGATTATTTATAAATACTTCAAAAAAAGTTTTATAATCCCATTTTCTTCCATTTATTAAGGCTCTTGTTAATTTTATTTTCTCATGATTGATTATTTCTTTTAATGTTTTTTGAATATGTAAAAAATCTTCCTTTATATTTTCTAAATCTTTATCTCCGTCTGCATCTGGTAGTTCTTTAATTATTGAAGAGTTTTGAATATCAAATATTTCTAAATATGAATCGCTTAATAATTGTAATTGAAAGCTTCTATTACCATAGTTTATTATTTTTTTGCCTTCTATACTAAAGCCAAAGTTAGGGAATAATCTTTCAAAGATATTATCTATATTTGTATTTAATATTTCTGATGCATAAACGAGAATGTCTTTTATATTATTTTTTATTTCTTTGTTATTGCTGTTTAGAGCGAATTTGTTAATCATTTTTAATGCTGAAGTTTTACCGTTTATGGCTATTGATTGCATTGTATATAGTATTAATGGTGTTTTAAAACTATTATTCCAGTTTATTAATAATTGATGAAGTTTTTCTATATGACTTTCATCAGCATATATTGCATAAGGAGTTATTATTTTTATATTATCTTCTATTAGGTTATTATTTATAAAATATTCTACTGTATTTTCAACTGCTTCTATAAAAGATTTTATGTCTATAAACTCTAATATTTTCTCTGCATCTTTTATTTTTATAGGTTTCTCTATTTTTAAGAATTCATTTAATATATATTTTAATACTTTAATATTTATATTAGTGTTTTCTCTAGAGGCTATATTATAATAATTATTATCCAAAAAATCTAATAACTCATTGTCTGTATAATAATAATCAACATAATTATAAATCTCTTCAATGCTATTAAAACAAAAATCTTCTTTATTGTAATTCCATTTTTTTAATATCTCTTTAAACTCTTTGCAATTATCTAAATTATCTTCTATGTATTTTCTGTTTAATTCTTCGTTTTCAGCAATAATGTTTAGAGCATATTTTTTTAGCTCTTCATTATCAGTATTTAAAATATTATAAACAATACTATAATCATCAAAATTATTTTTACTATAAACTAATTCCAAAAAATCAATTAATGCATAACTTTTATTTGATACAGTATTTAAAAAGTCTATATCTTCAAATGCTTCTTTAATATTATAAGCATAGTTATTCAATAATTCTGTAATGTATTGAGATTTAAATATGTATATAGGGTAGCTATTAAAATAGGATATTAGTAAATCTTTTATGTTTATATTATATTGTTTTATTGTATCGTCTATATTTTTGTTAAATAAGTTTATATTGTTTTTTATAATTATAGGAATCATTAAATTGTATGGAAAAGATTCTAATACAGCATTTACAATTTTTTTAGAATTATCATCAGTTTCATAAAACCAATTAAAAACATTCAATAAAAATATTATACGCTCATTAAACTTAATAGTGAAATCATCTTTATATATTTTTAGAGCATGAATTAAATCATATATACTATTAAATTTTATATGCTTAATATTAAAAAAGTTTTCTAATTCTTTTTCTAAAGATTCCAAAAAATAATTTATATTATCAATACTTCTGTTTGTTATTAAATTAAATATTGACATTAATTCTATTGCATATTTATTATTATCTGAAAGTTTTAATACTTCATATATTTTATTAAAAGTCTCTTCATCATATTCTTTTATTTCTATAAGCTCTGAATATATATTATTATAGTTTAAGTGTATATTATTACTTAAATATTTAATTAAAAAAATTATATAATTATCTGCATTTAAATCTTTTAAATAGTTTATATAATCATCATAATTATTAAAATCAAAAAAGTATTTATTTTCTATTGGAAGCCTTGCTATATAAATAAAATCTGCTATAAGATTTTTATTATCTTTTTCTAATTGTTTTAATAACTCTAAAAATTTGTTTTCTATTTTTTTGTTTTTATCTACTATAATGCTGACAGCAAGCATAGAGTCTAGTGTATTTATATTATCTAAATATTCTAAAATTCTTTCTATATATTTTTCATTATTATTAAAATAGTATCCAACAACTAAAGCCATTAATGGTATTATTATATTGTCATTATATTCTTTATAAGATTCTTCGAATGTTAGTTTATATACATTTTCAATATAATTGTTTATATAGTTTGGAAAATATTTGTATGCATTATCAAAGTAGGTGAAGATACAGAATTTTCTTTTTAGTATTTCTTCTTCTGAAATATTCTCTTTATTATAATTTAGTATTTTTTTATTATTTATTGTTTTTAATATAGCATCTTTTATTTTTAGTCCTGCTATAATATTAATAATAAAAGCTTCAAATACATAAATATTGTCTATATCATATAAAGAAATAATTTTAAATACTCTAATCACATAATCATTATCATCATCTTTTTGAAAATATTTTTCTACTATTTTAGAATATACAGATTTGTCATTTGATATATTATTTTTATTTATTTTAAAGTTTATAATATCTGTTTGTTTTAATACATATTGTTTAATATCTTCTTGATTTTCTTCAAATATATAATCAATATAATATTCTATCTTTTTCATAATATTAAAAAGCTTATTATTAGTCTATTATAACTGTAACCTTACAATTTCTAATAGCCTCTTTTAATTTTTTGGCACTTAATATAATACTAGCATCTTCATTTCCTATCACCAAATCACTAGCGAATTTTCCTCTAGTACTCCAAGCTACTATATTATATGGTTTTTTGCCTGTAATATTTGTAGATATTTGATTAGTTAAAAATGAGTTTGTAGAATATTTTATATATCCATTAGTAGAAGCAATTTTCTTGTCTATATAAGCAATATCATAAATAGCATCGCCATTTTCATTATATATTGTAGGAAATAAGGAAGGTTTAAAACCTATTCCTCTAGCATCAATTACAAGTCCGTCATAATCAGTACCAGCATCAATATATGTTACTATTGGTGTAGGTTTGTAAGTATTCATATTTTGTATAAAGTTTGACATTAACTGATTAGTGATAATATCTAAAGCCATTAATACTTTAACGCTTGTTCTGCTAGGATAGGACACCCCTAAAAGTCTTGCATCATTAACAAAGTCCATAACATCTTCTCTTAATTTAGCATTTTCTTCTATAATGTTATAAACTGTATAATCACCATTAACTATAATATTACCTAAAGTCTGATAAAGAGTTCTAAAAGTTTCTTCTTCTGCCTGTTCTTGAAGTATTAATAATGCCTCTGGGTGTAAAACTTTATCTGTGAGAATATCAGCAGTAGCATCAGCATATATTGTATATGTTGTATAATCTACTCTTCCTACTCCGGTATTTATTAATATATTATTATCTCCAACATTGGAAGTAGATTGTGCAAATAGAAGTATGTTTATACTTATAAATAATAAGATAACTTTGATATTCATTATACTCTCCAATATACTGCAAATATTTTCGGTTTATATAAAAAATACTTAAAGACATTTTTATTATTCATCATTATACAATTTTTGTAAATAGTTAGACACATTTATTTTATTATTATATTTTAACACTTCATGAGCTTTTAATCCAATTGAGTTTCTGCTTTTATAATCTATATCATTGTAAATTAAATATCTAGCCATTTCTATTTTTGTAACATAAAATATAGCATTCTGTCCCCAGTCATCTTTTTCATTAATATCCACTTTTACTTTTTCTACTAAATATTTCACTAAGTTTAAATTCTCACTTTCAACAGCATACATCAATATGTTTTTACCTAAAATATCCCTTTGGCTAATATTACTTTTCTCTTTTATAAGTAATTGTACAGACATAATATTTCCTTTTTCTGCAGCAGTGAGAAGGGCTGTTTTTCCTTTATTGTCTATAGCATTTACATCTGCATTATTTTCTATAAGAAGATTTAATATATATGGATAATCTGCTGATAGTATTAAAGCATTTTCACCATTTGAGTTTGTAATATTTATTTCTGCTTTTTTATCTATTATATAGTCAACTAAATCGTAATAGCCTATTGCTGAAGCTTCCATTAAAATAGTGTTGCCGTTTGTGTTTGTGGCATTAATATCTCCGCCTTTGTCAATATAGTTTTGAAGATTAATTATTGTATCTTTTATTTTATATGAAGGGTTTATATAGTCGAATATAGTTGGTTTTGTGGGGGTGTTTGTTTTTTTGTTTTCTATATGCTCTTCTTTATCATTTGTATAATATTCTTTATATTCATTTGTGTCAAAATCGTCTGGTAATAGATAATCAAATTCTTGAGCGTATAAACAAGCACTTAAACAAAATAGTAATATTATTCTTTTCAAATCCGTTTCCTAATAAAAAAGTTTATATCAAAACAAGTATATTTTGTCATATAAGTTTATTTTATTCAACTTTTTCCTGTAGCTACGCGGTGCTGACTTCGTCAAAGTTTTACCCTTCGAATACGTTTCGCAAAGAACTAAAATTTTAAGCTAAAGCATTTGCACTTTTTGGTTCTTTTTGCGGCGGGAAAAAGAACAAAGAAACTTAAAAATTTTCACTATACATAAAATATAATTATTTTAGTTTTTCTAATTCCCTCATCATAAACTCCAAATCTTCTATTACTTTTATTTCTTCTTTTTGATTTCTCAATATATATGCAGGGTGATATGTTGCAATTACAGGTATGTTATTATAATAATGAATATTGTTTCTCACTTTTCCAAAAGGAGTTTTTAAATCAAAATCTACAAGGTTAGAAAAACCATGTCTTCCCAATGCACATATAATTTTTGGATTTAATATTTCAAGTTGCTTTGTAAAGAACTCTCTGCAATTATCTTTTTCTTCTAAAAGCGGGTCTCTATTTTCAGGCGGACGGCATTTTAAAGCATTCATAATATAGTAGTTAGAAATGTTTAGCTTCTCAATCCACTTATCTAATAATTTACCAGCTCTCCCTACAAAAGGAAAACCTAATTTATCTTCATCAGCACCAGGAGCTTCTCCTACAAATACTATATCAGGTTTTTCATCTCCTCTTCCAAATACCACATTTTTACGAGTGCTGCATAAAGCTTCGCATTTCATACATTTAGTTATAGTTTGATATAGTTTCTTTAACTCTTCATTTTTTATTTCTGTATTTTTTATTTCCATCTGTACTCCGTTAGTTTTTTTGAGATGCTTGTTTTTTATTATTATCTTTTTATTTTTATCACAGTGAATAGTATCGAAAAATTTTATTTTGTTTGTATTTAAGAGATATTGTTCTATTTTTGTCATATTTATATTACTATAAATTATAATAATGGGCTTTTTGTAAAACCCATCATTATAATTTTTTATTATTTTTTTGTAATTTCCATACTCCAATTAGGTCCGCTATATACTTTATATCTTTCAGAGAAATTACCCATATTAATAGCTAGAGAAAAATTAAGTTCAGAATTAAAATAAGCCATATTTTCGTTTTCAGGTACATCTCCAAAAGTATTTACAAGCTTAACGTCTCCAGTCCATACAAGCTCATTATAATTATATATTTTTACATTGAGAGTGTCTCCCGTATTAATTCCATTATCAATCATTAATTTACGAGGAAGTGATGACCATACATTACCATATTGAATATCAAGCACAGGTATATTAGCATAAAAAACTCCATTCTCATATTTAGCTTTTTGATATTCAATTTTTGTTATATTAGTTCCTAAAGATTGACCAACCTCTTCAAAAGTAATTTGCTTAGAGGCAAGTTTAGCCCCAGTATAAACATAAACATCTCTTCCATGGAAAGTGTATGATTCTTGTGAGTTTGTAAGTCTATTTTTTACTTCATCAATTTCTCTTACTTCTTCTACTCCTAAAGACTCTGCAACAAAAGTTAAAGTACCATTATCTGGAGTAACAAAGTAATAATTATTTTTAGTCTTCATAACAACCGATTTTCTATCAGTACCAACACCAGGGTCTACCACACTAACAAACACAGTACCTTCAGGCCAATACCTAGCAGTTTGGTCAAGTCTTAAAGCAGCCTCCCATATATTGTATGCAGGTATTTCATGTGTAAGGTCATAAACTTTTAAATCTTTATCTACACTAAGAGCAACCCCATACATGCTTGCTACAGCATTATCCTTTCTTCCAAAATCTGTTTGAATTGCAAGAGGGGATTTATTATTTACATTGTTTTGATTAGTACAAGAGATTACAAAAAATATTACTAATATTGATATAATAATCTTTTTCATTTTTCTACCTTAAATAAAATAATTTTAAATGTTGTTTAAAAATAAAATGTTTTAATTATATTGAATTATTTATTAAATATATTTATTTTACTAATGATTTATTATCAAATTACTAACAAAAAATTAAGGGTATAAGAAAAAACTTACACCCTTAAAAAAATCTTGTTTATTTAGCTTTAGCATTAAGAGCATCTTTTTGTCTTTTGATTCTTCTTAAAGCTCTTTTGCGTTTCACTACTTTTCTATGTTGTTTTCCCACAGTATATATCTCCTTTAATTTTTATTATATTTTACCATTTGAACCTAATACATTCATTATTTTATGAATATAAAGTTTTTTCATTTCATCACGAGCAGGTCCTAAATATTTACGAGGGTCAAATTCTTTAGGGTTATCATGGAATACTTTTCTAATAGCAGCAGTCATAGCAAGTCTTGAATCGCTGTCGATATTGATTTTACAAACTGCACTCTTAGAAGCTTCTCTTAATTGCTCTTCTGGAATACCTATAGCATCATCAAGTTTACCGCCATTTTCATTAATCATTTTAACATATTCTTGAGGTACGCTTGAAGAACCATGAAGTACAATAGGAAATCCTGGAATCTTTTTCTCAATTTCTTTAAGAATATCTAATCTTATTTGAGGGTTTTGACCAGGCTTGAATTTATAAGCACCGTGACTAGTACCAATAGATATAGCAAGTGAATCAACACCTGTTTTTTTAACGAAATCTTCTACTTCTTCAGGTCTAGTATAAGTATGACTTTCAGCTACAACATCATCTTCTACACCAGCAAGTACACCCAATTCTCCTTCAACAGTAACATCATATTTATGAGCATACTCTACAACGCTTCTAGTAAGTTCAACATTTGTATTGTAATCATGATGGCTTCCGTCTATCATAACAGAAGAGAAACCATATTCAATACAGCTTTTACAAAGTTCTAAGCTATCACCATGGTCAAGGTGTAATACTATAGGTACATTAACACCTAATTCTTTAGCATATTCCACAGCTCCTTGAGCCATATATCTTAATAATGTTTGATTAGCATATTTTCTAGCACCAGAAGATACTTGAATAATAACAGGGCTTTTAGTTTCTACACAAGCCTGTACTATAGCCTGAAGTTGTTCCATATTATTAAAGTTAAATGCTGGAATAGCATAACCGCCGCTAATAGCTTTTTTAAAAAGGTCTCTACTATTAACAAGACCTAAGTCGGCAAATTTAACCATATTTCACTCCAATTTTATAAAATATATTTTAATGATATAACAAAAATAATAATTTTTCAAGTAAATATATGCTTTTTATATTTTGGTATAGAGTTTTATATACAGCCCCGCCCTTCATGTTTTTTTGAATATTTTTAAGAAGTTTTATTTTTTTTTATATTTATTGCCTAATTAGAAATGTTAGCCCCCGCCCAAGCTTTGATTTGATTTAATGCCAACTTACCGCACGGTGTGTAAATTTATAAATATAAGATTAAAGTTAAATTTTAAAATTATTTATATATTTTGCTTGCTCTACCGTGCGGTGAGTAGATTACAAATTTTTAAAAAACTAGGGTGGGAAACAAAAATTAGAGTGTAACTAAAAAAATAAATATAATTTAAGATTTTAGTAAAAAACAAAAAGCCTATTGGGTGGGGAGTTAGAATAAAATTTATTTATGAAATTATATTATAAACAATAAAGTATATTACTACTTGAAGTTACATAAAAGTAAATTTTTTGATATATTATTAATTTTTTTTGACAATTTTTATATTATTTATTATACTAATAAAAGTACAAAATAATAAAAATAACTTATATTATTTTAAGGAGTAATATACTATGGATTTAAATGCTTTTAATTCAATAGAATCAAAAGAAGTATTCAAATGGTTCAATGAAATAAATAAAATACCAAGAGAATCAGGACATGAAAAAGAGATTAGTGATTTTTTGGTAAAGTTTGCTAAAGATAGAAATTTGGAAGTATATCAAGATAGTGCTATGAATGTAATTATAAAGAAGAAAGGTACAAGCGGATACGAAAACAAGCCTGCCGTAATAATACAAGGTCATGTTGATATGGTATGCGAAAAAACAAAAGACTCTAAGCATGATTTTAGAAAAGACCCTATAGAAATGATAGTAGAGGGCGATATATTAAGAGCTAATAATACAACACTTGGAGGCGATGACGGTATTGCTATAGCTATGGGTATGGCATTGCTTGATTCTAAAGACTTGCCTCACCCTCCTATAGAATTACTAGCTACTACTGCAGAAGAAACTGGTATGGACGGAGCTATTGCTATTACTGGTGAGCATATAGACGGTAAAACTATGATTAATATAGATGGAGAAGAAGAGGGAATATTTTTGGTAAGCTGTGCTGGCGGAATGAACACTTTAACAGATTTTGATATTAAAAGAGAAAAAGCAGATGGAAAGGCTTTAAAGATAGAAGTATCAGGACTTAAAGGCGGACACTCTGGAATAGAAATTATTAAACAAAGAGCTAATGCTATAAAATTGCTTGGCAGATTATTATATGCTGTAAGAGATGATGTTGTTATATCACATATAGAAGGCGGTGCTAAACATAATGCTATAGCAAAACATGCAGAGGCTTTAGTAGTTTCTAAAGATATTAGTAAAGTAAAAAAGACTTTAGAAGAAGTTGCTAAAAACATAAAAAATGAATATAGAGTAGAAGACCCTGATATGGTTATAAATGTTTCAGAGGCTTCAGATGTTAAAGAAAGCTTTACTAAAGAATTGAGCAATAATGTTATTAACTTTATGATGCTTGTTCCAGATGGTGTTGCTTATATGAGTAAAGATATAGAAGGTTTAGTTCAGACTAGCTGTAACAATGGCGTATTAAAAGAAGAAGATGGAAAATTAAGATTTACTATATCAGTAAGAAGTTCTGTAGAAAGCTCATCTAAAGAGATAGGTTTAAAGATAGAATCTGCTGCTCATATGACAAAAGCTTCTTTCCAAATGTCTAATGGTTATCCTGCTTGGGAATATGATGCTAATTCAAAAGTTAAAGATATAGCATTGAATGTTTATAAGAAAGTTACAGGAAAAGATGCAAAAATAGAGGCTATACATGCAGGATTAGAATGCGGAATACTTAAAAAGCCTTTGCCAGATGTTGATATGATAAGTATAGGTCCAGATATTAAAGATGTACATACACCTGCTGAGCATTTGAGTATATCTTCTGTTGATAGAATGTGGAGATTCTTGAAAGAGCTTGTTATAAGTATTGCTTAAACAAAAATACTTAAATAAAAAATATTAAATAATAATAAAAAATAGGGAGAGAAATAGGAATGTCTATTAAAGAAGAGGCTAGAAAGCTATCAAAAAATGCTTATGGCGGAATAAAGGGTGAAGATTATGTTCCTTTTATACCTGCTACTACTGTGATGCCGGAGATGACTGGTTATTCTATAATACTTGGTGTTATATTGGCTATAGTTTTTGCGGCTGCTAATACTTATTTAGGATTGAAAGTAGGTCTTACAATATCTGCTGGTATACCTGGTGCTATACTTGCTACTGGTGTGTTTAAAGCTTTATTTAAAAGAAATAACATATTAGAAGCTAACTTTGCAGCATCACTTACTGCAGTTGGTGAATCTATTGCGGGCGGTATAATATTTATTTTGCCTGCTTTAATATTGTTTGGTATGGGGCTTTCAATATTTACCGTAATAATTGTTACTATTATCGGCGGATTTATGGGTTGTTTTTTCATTACTCCTGTAAGAAAATATTTGATAGTAGAAGAGCATGGTTCTTTAGTTTATCCTGAAGCTATGGCTCAGGCTGAAGTGTTGGTAATAGGCTCTGAGGGCGGTAAAGGTTTTAAGTATATGATTACTGGTATTATTGCTGGTGTTGGATACAAACTTTTATCTGGCGGATTTGGTTTTTGGAAAGAGAGTGCTACTTACATAATTAAGCCTTATGAAAAAACTATGCTTGGAGTTGATACTTTAGCTTCACTTCTTGGTGTTGGTTTTATTATTGGACTTGAAACTTCATCATTAATGTTTGCAGGCGGTATAGTTGCTTGGCTTGGTCTTATACCTATCATTAAATATTTTGGAAGTTTAATTAATACTCCTATATTCCCTTCTACTACTTTGATATCAGAAATGTCTGCTCAGGAAGTTTGGGGCAGTTATATAAGATATATTGGTGCTGGTGCTGTTGCTATGGGAGGTTTTATCTCTTTAGCTAAATCTCTTCCTACAATTATAGATTCTTTCAAAAAGTCTATAGCTGGTATGGGTGAGAAGGGTGCTAGTGATAATCATGACAGAATCAATCAAGATGCTCCTATAATATGGCTTATTACTGCTGCTATATTTGGCTTTTTAGCTACTTGGCTTGTTCCTATAATTGGAGGCGGAATATTAGGCGGTATATTGGCTGTAGTATTCTGTTTCTTCTTTGCTGTTGTATCTGCAAGAATGGTTGGAGTTATTGGTGCTAGTAATAACCCTGTTTCTGGTATGACTATTGCTACTCTTTTAATTGTTGCTACTGCTTTCAAATTAACAGGCAATATTGGTGAAGAGGGTATTAGAATGTCTCTTGTTGTTTGCGGTGTTGTATGTGTATCTACTGCTACTGCAGGAGGTGTTGCTCAGTCTTTGAAATCTACTTTTATAATTGGCGGTTCTCCTAAAAATATACAAATTGGTATGTTTATAGCTCTTTGTGTGGCTTCTGTTGGTGCTGCTGCTACTGTTATACTTATGCAGACTGCTTATGGTATTGGTAGTGAGGCTGTTCCTGCTCCTCAGGCTACTTTGATGAAACTTATAGTTGAAGGTATTATGACTGCTCAGTTACCTTGGACTTTGGTTATAATTGGAGCTTCTATTGCAGTATTTTGTGCTTTAGCTAAACTTCCTATTCTTCCTGTAGCTTTAGGTTTATATTTGCCTATCACTTTAACTACTACTATATTTATTGGCGGTATAGTAAGAAAATTAGTTGAAATGAAGTTTAAAGACAAAGAAGAAGAAAAAACTGAGGCTGTTGAAAAAGGTATATTGCTTGCTTCTGGTTTAGTTGCAGGTGATGCTATTACTGGTATATTTATAGGTGTTATGGCTGCTTTGAATGTTGCTATTAATTTTGGTTCAAAAATTGTTCCTCAAAGCAATGCTATTACATTTATAATATTTATACTATTTGCTGCTTGGATTTATAAGTATTCTGTAAGCAAGGATAAAAAATAATATTTAAAAATAAATAGTATGGGCTTGGCAATCACATGAGCTAAGCCCATTATTTTATAAAAAATTATTTATATAATTTATAGGATTTTTTAATAAATGAAAGATAATAGATTCTCATTAGATAATTTCTTAAAAGAAGAAGATAAGCATAATTTTGTATTGTATGTTCCAGAGATTATACATACTAATTGGAAAATAAATGATAATGGAAAAGTACTTTTAATATTTGATGTTAATAACCCAATTACAAAAATAGCAGCTTGGCTTTTAAAAAAGAAACCAAATAAAGATATAGAATTCGATGAACTATGCACTTCCGCTTGGCTTAATATAGACGGAGAGAAATGCATATTTGAAATAGCTAAAATACAAAAACAAAACTCTAATGATAATTTTAAAAACTCTCTTATAAGATTAATTAAGTTTATGCATTATATACAAGGCAGAAGATGGATAAGATATAAAAAAGTAAAAGCAAAAGAAGATGTTGATATATCTAAATAGTGTTATTTTTATGATGCATAATAATATTTTTTAATAATTTATAAATAAAATATAATATCAATATACTAATAACTATTATATGAGATACTGCACTTATATAATTTGACAGTGTAAAATATTTTGGCTCTTCCCATTTAACTTCTTTAAAACTTAAGAAATTATTTAACTTATCAATATCATTTGTATTAAAGCCGCTAAATTGTGGAAAATTATTGTTAAAGAATATTAAGCTTCTTGGGTCTGTAAAGTTATATTTATTATTAACTATCTTGTATGGAGAGCCTTCTTCTTTAGCTTTAAAAGTTTCTAAGCCATATCCATATATTGATTCGTAGGGTAATCTTGATGTATTTAATTCATAAGCAGTATTATTTGTAAAATCTATCATGTTATATATTTCTAATTTGTTATTTATATATGTTACTTTATATTTATCATGATTGCTTTTTATAGAGTAAAATACTTTATCATCAAAATCTATATTTGTTTCAACATAATTTGTATTAATAGTTTGTATGCTAATAAATCTATGATAGTATAAGATTGTAGTTGATAGAATTATAAATATAGAAAGTATAATTTTTTTATTATTATTCCAAATATTTATTTTAGTAAATATCATTGAAAATATCATTAGTATAGGTATTATCAGAGTGCTTGCTATTCTTAGATGCAAGTTTACAGATCTTAGTTTTGTAAATGCAGAACGTATTAATCCATTTGCAAAAAATATGTCAAAGTATATATAAAGAAACATTAGTATAAATATAATATTAAATTTATATTTTTTTATAAACTCTATTTTTTCTTTTTTTGATGATTTTAATATAAAATATAAACTTATAAAAATTAATAATACTATCATCATTGTAGGCAAAGCTATATCATGCTCCCATCTTAATCCTAAATTATCTTTAATATATGATGCTGCAGATAATATAGGGTATAGTAATAAATTGCCAACAGTTCTAAATATTAGTGCTGGATTATTATCATGAAGACCAGAATTGCCTCTTTCTATTAGTCTTCCAAAATATACAGATTGTGTGAACTTTGAAAGTGATAATATTATTCCTAATAAACATGATAAAATAATAGATAAGCATTGAATAATAAACTTTTTATTTGGTTTAAATAATATAGCGGCAATACCTAATAAAGTAAAACAAGTATAGAAAAATATTGTCTGCATAGCTCCGCCGAATATCATTGCAGAAAATGTTAATGCATTTATTAATATTTTTATAACATAATTTAGTCTATCAGTAAATGAAAGATAAACTATTAATGCAGTTAAAGGGTGATATAAAAAAGTCCAGTGACCTATCATTATATGATGTATATAATATCCTGTAAAAGAAAATAATACAGCAGACATTAAAGATGTTTTAAAATCTACTTTTAATACATCTTTATTAAAATAATAAAAAGAAATAAATCCTATTATTGAAAATAAAAATACGCATAGTAAATAAGCTTTCCAAAAAGGCATTATATATCTTAAAAAGTAAAATATTGAAAATTGGTCATATTGAGGATTGGGATACGATATTAAACCGGCACCAAACAAAGGCGAAGCAAACTCTATGTTAAATATTCCATTATTTTTAGCATAGGTTAATAAAGAATATCCTCTTGGAAGTATCATGCTTATATCTTCTCCAACAAGAGGGTAGCTATAATTTATAATAAAAATATTGCTTAAAGCTACTAATATAGAAGATGTTATTAAAATTATTTTTTGATGTGTTATATTATTTAATTTGTTGGGAGGGTTTATATTATTTGATATTATTATGAGATAAAACGATATTAATAAAAATATTCCTGTGTAATTTATATTTACTTTTATTATAGCATTTATTATTATTAATATTATTAAAGAAAGATATAAAAAAACCGCTCTCTTTTTTAATGATTTTACATTAATGTTTATTATAATTAATAAAAGCAAATAAGATAGCATTAAAGATATAATATAAACCTCATTTTTTAATGATACTATATATTCTGCTTGATATTCTTTATTTTCATCTAGTTTCTCTGATGATATAATTTCTAGACTTGTATAACCTTTATTTGTTGATGATATTTCTTTTATATAGCTTGGCAGATTTTTTTCATTTAAAAATATAAAAAATAAATCGCTGTATCTAAATATTTTATTTGAGGTATACATATTTAATTTGTATTTATAAGTATTATTATTATTTTGTTCTAATAATTTGAACTTTAATGTTGCAGTTCTTGGTATATTTCCTAATATTGAAAATGATATTATTAGAGTGGGTATTAATATAAATATAATTATTGGTATTATTTTTTTCATTTTTATTCCTAAATATTTAGGTGTTATTATATATTTAATTAAAATAAAATGTTATCTATTTTTTTAAAATAATTTATAATACTAAAAAATAAATTAGGGCTTATATGTATGAATAAAGTTAATATTAATATAAACAACGATTTAAAAATAAACTATGATATTTTAGTTAAGAAAGGATTAATAAATGATACAGGTAAATTAGTAAAAGAAGTTCTTAGAGGAAAGAGGGCTTTAATAGTTACTGATGACATAGTTGATAAGTTTTATACTGAAACAGTGAAAAAAAATTTAGAGAAAGAAAATGTTATCACATCTGTATGCGTACTTGAAAATGGAGAAACTAACAAAAACATAGAAAGCATTTATAATATATATTCAGCTCTTGCAAAAAATGAGTTAAGCAGAAAAGATATAATAATAGCATTAGGCGGCGGTGTTATAGGGGATATGGCTGGGTATGCTGCTGCTACTTGGATGAGGGGTATTGATTTTGTACAGATACCTACAACACTTCTTGCTTGCGTTGATTCTTCTGTTGGCGGAAAGACAGGAATTAATATTAAAGAAGGTAAAAATCTAGTGGGTGCTTTTCATAGCCCTAGACTTGTTATAATGGATAGTGATGTTTTAAATACGCTTCCAAAGAGAGAGTTTAATGCGGGTATGGCTGAAGTTATTAAGCATGCATTTTTATTTGATAAAAAACTTTTAGAATATTTAGAAAATAATAATAACTTTGATATGGATTTTATTCTTAAGAGAAATTGTGAATTGAAGGGTCATATAGTAGAGATTGATTATAAAGAGAAAAAAGAGAGAATGTTTTTAAACTTTGGTCATACTATTGGGCATAGTGTGGAAAATGCTGCTGGGTATGGTGTATTGCTTCATGGTGAGGCTGTTGCAATAGGTGTGATTTTTGCTATAGAGTATGGAATAAAAAAGAATATTACTAAAGATAAAAGTTTACTTGAGAGAGCTAAAAATATATTTGCTAAATTCTCTCTTCCTACCGAAATACCAAGCAATATAAACTTAAAAGATGCAATTAAACTTGATAAAAAAAGAAGCAATGATGAAATTAATTTTGTGTTTTTAGAAGATATAGAAAAGCCTTTAATAAATAAAGTAAGCATTAATGATATAGTAAATCTTTTATAAGATACTAAAATATATTAAAAAAATAAGAGGCATTAAATTACTTTAATACCTCTTTTTTATTTATTTTACTTTATTTCTTTTACGCCTTAGCTAATTCTTCTCCTAATTTAATACATTCGTTAATAGCATTATCATCTGGAGTGAGATTTGCAATAAGTCCTTCTTTAACTAAAGAACCTCCCGCACTATTTACGTCTTCCTGCCATATTCTCATCCATTCGCCATCGCCCCAATCATAAGAGCCGAATAAAGCTACCTTTTTATTAGAAAGCTTATCTCTTATTGAATCATAAAAAGGCTGAAACTCAGATTCTTCCAAAACCTCAGCTCCCATAGCAGGACAGCCTAATGCTAATTTTGAATAATTATCTATATTTGCAGAATCAAAACTAGATACAGAACAAATATCAGCTTCTGCACCTGCATTTTCAATACCCTTTTTTACATTCTGTGCCATAAGCTCAGTATTGCCTGTAGCACTCCAATATATTACAGCTATTTTGTTACTCATTTTTATCCTCCATAAATTTTTATTAAATATAAGCATATTCTTTATAATCATCCATTATCTCCAATATGCCCTTACCATTTAAAAATGTGCTTGTATAAAAATCTCTGCACCTATTGTAGCTTTCAAAAGTTTTTATAGCTTCTTTTTTGTTATGATATACTTTCCAATATCCAGTGTATAAACTGTTTTTTCCATAATTATTTATAAAGCCGTATATGTCCATAAGAGGATATCCTAAAAATATTCCTATCTCATGAGGAAACTCTTTGTTATACTGCATTCTCTTTTTTAATAGTTCTATACACTTATATAGGTTTTTATCTTTATACCCATAATCCTCTAAAAAATCAAAAATCTCATCATTAAAAATATATTCCTCAAGTCTTTTTTTATTATAAACATAAACTATTACTTTATTATCATAATCTTTTATAATAGATACATTTATATTGCGGCTATTTAATATTTTGTTGTATGATGCTATTTTTTTATAAACATCTTTTTTAGAGAGGTATTGATATGTAAATATGTTAGCTATTTTTATACCAGAAAGTGTTGGTGCACAGTGGTTAATAATTAAATTATCAAAGTTATGCTCATTCATATGTTAGAGTATTCTAACATATATTTTAAAATTGTCAATAGTTTTGTTAGTGTATTCTAACTTTTTATTTAAAATTTATATAATAAATTTTATTTTTTTATAGTAAACCTACATCTTGGATAATTAGAGCAGCCGTAAAATTCTCCGTATTTTCCTTTTCTTAAAATGAGTTTTCCATTACACCTAGGACATATATCATTATTTATTTTATAGTTTGTATTTTTTATATTTGATATATGCTCTTCTTTAGATATAATTTGATTATTTGAAATTAATTTATTATAAATATAATTCATATCATCATCAGTATAATTTGAGCCATCATTAAATTGATATAAATAATTTTTTAAGTCGCACAAATTAATAACATTTCTTATATTGATATTATCAGCATTATTTTGAGTAAATACTATTACAGAATTAATATTATATTTGTTTCCTAATATTTTTTTAAATGATATATATGAGTATTATTTTGTTTTATTGGGTTATAAAAATAATTTCTTTCACCTTTTCTTAAACATTGTGTCCATTTTCTTTGATATTCACTTCCAAATATAAGTCCGCTATAGTTTTTAGTTTCTATACAAAATATTCCATTTTCTCTTATTTCAATATGGTCTATTTGATGACTTTGACCATTATTATCTACTATTGTTAAATTGTTTATTTGTCTATGTTTTACTTTTCCAAATAAATAAGGATTGAGAGTAGAATCAACTTGAATCTCCCCAACTTTACCTTTAATTGAATCTAAATCAAAAAAAGCATTAAAAATATTTTTTGCAATATATTTAAATAGTCCCATAATTATAAATATGTATTTTTATAGGTTGAACTAATATTAATTTATACTTAAATTTTATTTTGTCAAATATTATATTTTGTAAAAATGATATAAAATATTTGAATTTTCTATTTAACTTTTTCCGTAACAAAAAGTACAATTTATATATTGGAATATGTCTTAGTATAAAATAATACCAACATTTTAAGTATAAACAATGCAGCCTTTTTGCTTCTTTGCGGCTGCAAAAGAAGTAGGGGTTCGGGGACTAGTCCCCGAGAACAACAAAAACTTAAAATAATTATTATTAAAAAATTTGAATTTTTTTATTTTTCTTTTATAATATATTAAACTTTATTTTAGACTTTATATATTCACTTCAATACTTTTTATATATTTAATCTTTAATCCGTATAAAGAATTTTTTTAATTTATAAAAACCTATAAAGGAGAGTTTATTATGGCAGAAAAACAAATACTTAATTTTGAAGCCGAAACAAAACAGATATTAAATTTAATGGTGCATTCTATATACACTCATAAAGAAATATTTTTAAGAGAGCTTATATCAAATGCAAGCGATGCTCTAGATAAAGCTAGATTTGAATCTATAACTAAAAGCGATAAATATACTGATATAGATAATTTAAGAATAAAAATAGAAATAGATGAACAAAATAGAACATTGAGTATTATAGATAACGGAATAGGTATGACAAGAGAAGATGTTATCAATAATATAGGCTCTATTGCAAGAAGCGGTACCAAAGCATTTTTGGAGAAAATACAAAAAGATAAAGAAGCATCAAAAGAAAGCGGAATAGATTTAATAGGACAATTTGGTGTTGGTTTTTATTCTGCATTTATGGTTGCTGATAATATTATAATAGAGACTAAAAATGTTGATAGTGAAAAGGGTGTTCGTTGGGAGAGTAATGGAGACGGTTCTTATTCTATAGAAGATATTGATAAGCAAGACAGAGGAACAAAAATCATACTTAAGTTAAAACCAAAAGATAAAAAACTAGAAGAAGACGGATTTGTTGATGATGATTATTGCAACAGATACACTTTAGAAGGACTCATTCATAAATATTCAAACTATGTTCATTATCCTATTATTATGGATATGCCTATACCAAAAAAAGATGAAAAAGAAATTCAGCAATATGAAGAAAAAACTATTAACTCAATGGTGAGTATATGGCAAAAATCAAAAAGCGATGTTAAGCCAGAAGAGTATAATGAGTTTTATAAAGAGCATTTCCATGATTATGCAGACCCATTTGAAGTAATACATACAAAGGCAGAAGGTACTATAGAATATACTGCACTTTTATTTATACCTTCAAAAGCACCTTTCAATTTCCTACACCCAGATTTTGAGAGAGGTTTAGAACTCTATTCAAGAAACGTATTTATAATGGGTAAATGTAAAGACTTGCTTCCTGAATATTTAAAATTTGTAAGAGGTTTGGTTGATTCTCCTGACTTCTCTTTAAATATTTCAAGAGAGATTTTACAGCATAGCACTCAATTAAAAAGAATAGCATCAAATGTTGAAAAAAAGGTTTTGGAAACTTTAGAAAATATATTAAAAAATGACAGAAAAAGATATCAAGAGTTTTTCAAAGAGTTTGGTGAGTCTATAAAAATAGGAATATATTCAGACTTTAGTAAAAAAGATAAGTTATCTAATTTATTGTTATTCCAGTCATCAGAGACAAAAGACGAAGAATATACAACATTAGCAGAATATAAATCAAGAATGAAAGAAGGTCAAGAGTTTATATATTATGCAGCTGCTAAAGATAAAGCTACAATAGAAAAACTTCCTCATATGGAGGGCATGAAAGATAAAGGTTATGAAGTGCTTTATTTTACTGACAGAGTTGATGAGTTTATGGTTAATATGATGAGAGAGTTTGACGGCACTAAACTTCATTCTATACTTCAAGCTGACAACAATACAGAAAATAAAGATGAAAACAAAGATTCTTCTAATAAAGATGTACTTAATGCTATAAAAGAAGTATTAGGTGCTGATAAGGTTGCTGAGGTGAGAGAGACTAACAGACTTAAAGAGAGTGTTGTATGTTTATCAAATAAAGAAGATTCTATAAGCTTTAATATGGCTAAAGTTCTTGCTGAAAGCGGCAATCCTATGTTTGCTATGAAGCCAGAGAGAGTATTAGAAATTAATATTTCTCATGATGTATTTAAAGCAATAGAGAAAGAATATCAGGCTAATAAAACTTCTGATTTGTTTAAGGAGTATAGCGAACTTCTTTATGATGAGGCTTGTATATTAGAAGGACTTCCTCTTGAAGACCCTAAATTATTTGCAAGCAGAATGAGTAAGTTAATGTTAAAGTTATAATAGTTGATTATGATTTTATTAAAGATAGAAATTGGGAGAATAATTTTTAAAGGTTATATTTTTTCAATTTTTATCTTTTAAGAATTTTATTGTAAATTTTTTGAAGCATATGTTTAACATATTTCATAAAAATAGTTATAATAATTATTTTCTATCGACTTTTTCCCGTAGCAAAAAGTACAAATATTATAGCTATTATCTTAAGAATATATGTAGTTATAATACCGATATTTTAGCTAAAAAATGCAGTATTTTTTAAATATATATTAAATATTGGAGTTAATTTATGAGATTAAAAATTATTACTTGTTTAATGATGTTATCTGTTTTATTAGCATCTTGTTCTAATAATAATGAGTCATCTGATAACACATTAAATATCAACCTTGGTCCGCAGACAAAAAGTATAGACCCTGCTATAAGCTCTACTGTTATAGGATCATACTATATCACTCATGCTTTTGAGGGTTTAACTACAATTGATAAAGACGGAAAAATGTCCGGCGGAGCTGCTGAAAGCTGGGAAGAGCTTGACGGCGGTTTGAGATACATATTCCATTTAAGAACTAATGCTAAATGGAGTGATGGAAAAAATGTAACTGCTGAAGATTTTGTATATTCTTGGAGGAGAGTTGTTGATCCAAAAACTGCAAGCGATTATGGATATCAATTTGCTCCTGTAAAAAATGCAGAAAAAATTATAGCTGGTGAATTGACTAAGGAAGAATTAGGAGTTAAGGCTATAGATGATTATACTTTAGAAGTTGTATTAGAAAGACCTACTGTTTATTTTTTGGATTTAGTTGGTTTTACTACATTCTACCCTGTAAGAAAAGATATTATAGAACAGTATGCTGATAAATGGGAAGTAAATGCAGAAACTTATATAGGAAATGGTCCTTTTACAACTATAGAAATTTCTCCCGATGATAGAATAGTAATGGTAAAAAACACAAATTATTGGAATTATAAAGAAGTGTTGCCTGAAAAATTAAACTTTATAATGATGCAAAACCCTACTGCTTCAGTTGCTGGTATAAAAGACGGAACATTAGATTTTTCTAAAGTAGTTCCTACACAAGATATACCTGTATTAAAAGAAGAGGGCATATTGCAAATAAAACCTTTATTAGGCTCTTACTATTATTGTTTCAGCACTACTAATGAGATTTTAAAGGATGTGAGAATACGTAAGGCTTTAACATTAGCTATTGACAGAAAATATATAGTTGAAAATGTTACTAAAGGCGGAGAAGTTCCTACTAGTGCTTTTGTGCCTTATGGTGTTAATGATGTTGATGGAGAAGATTTTAGAGAGAAGGGCGGAGAGTTCTTTGATATAAATGATTATGCTAAAAATGTTGAAGAAGCTAAAAGGTTATTAGCAGAGGCTGGATATCCAAATGGTGAAGGTTTTCCTGTTTTAGAGTTTAACACAGACAGCGGATTAAATGTTACAATATTTGAAGCGGTTCAGCAGATGTGGAAAGAGAATTTAGGTATAGATGTTCAAATAGTTCAAGAAGAGTTGGCTGCTTTCTTTAGCAATAGATATAGCAGATTATTTACTATAGTGAGAGGCGGTTGGTATGCAGATTTTAATGACCCTATTAACTTCTTAGATTTATTTACCACTCCAGCACCTCTAAACTTCCCAACTTTTAGTAATAAAGAATATGATGAATATTTAAAAGTAGCTTTAACTTCATCAGATAAAAATGCTAGAATGGACGCTATGCATAAAGCTGAAAAGATATTGATAGATAGTTATGCTATAATGCCTATGTATTTCAATACTGAGCCTTTGCTTGTATCAGAGAAATTAAAAGGTGTATATTATAATCCTCTTTCAATACATAGATTCACATATGCTTATAAAGAAAAATAATTTTTAATAAATTGTGTTTTGACAAAAGTTCTTTTACTGCTAAATGAAGTACATACGGTAGTAAAAGAACTTTAATTTTTTTTGCTAGATTTCTAAAAATTTACATACTATGCTAATATTTAATTATATATATTATAATGCTTATATTTTAGGTTAAAAATGAAGTTCTTCGCGAAGCGTATCCGAAGGATATAAGGTTCTTTTATACCAATACCGAAAGGTACCTTGCCGCAGGCACGCAGAGAGTCTGTAAAAGAAGTGGGGTGCTGTACGGTGTGTACTTCGTTAAGCGCAAAGCCCTGCAAATAAAAAACTTAAAAAATATCACAACGCACGCAGAACATTACTTTAAAACATAATAAATCTAAAATGATAAGCCAAATTTTTAACCAAAATTTTGTCTACCGTGCGGTTAATATTTTAAACTATTTTAGATTAATTATTAATAAGTATTTGCTGAACCTTGAATTTCTTCAAGCTTGTTAATGGCATCTCTAAACATAGTAAAATTGCTTTGCCAGTTGCTTGTTGCTGTAGGCGATATTGCTATGTCTTCGTAGGTGTTTTCGTTTAGATTATTAATAAAATTAAATCTTATATTTGATATGCTTTTTGTAGTGAAATTGTCAAACTCATTATCATTATTAAATTTATATCTTACTTCTATATCATAGTATTTTAAATTACCCATTGTAAATGGATTATATACTGTTTTTTGTATGTTTGTTAATTCTAAAGTGCTTCCATCATCAAACATAAATATTATAGGAGTTGAGCTTGCTACTTGAAAATAGTATGGATATCTATATCTAAACTCTAATGTTAAAGTTCTTCCATATCTTTTGAAAAATCTAAAACTATTTTCACGCATATATTTTTGAGTATTTTTCCAAGAGGTAAGTATATTTATTTTTGATGTGAGTTTATCTCTTTCTGTGATATATGCTCTGTTTTTTAATATGTCATACATTATGCTATTAGTGTCCATATTGTTTTGAGCAGATAGCATTAGAGAGCTAAACATTATAAAGATAAATATATACCTATACATAAAAAACTCCAATTTTAAACATTATAACTCCATATAATAAAACGGAATTATAATATTTAAAATTGAATGTAAATACTTAATTTTTTATATTATTTAGCAGCATTGCCTACAACATTTAAAGAGTCCCAAGTGCGTGCAAAAGGAGGAGCATAACATAAATCAAGCATACCCAACTCATCAACAGTAAGCCCAGCATGTATACAAGCAGCTATTACATCGCTTCTAAGCACAGCCCCTCTTTTTCCAGCAATCTGACCGCCTAATATTTTTCTGTCTTCTGCAGAATATACTAGTTTAATGTGTAAGTCCTGATAATCCGGATAATAATGTGTATGGTCAATATCTTTTACTGTAACAGTTTTATAATTAATATTTCTTTTTTTAGCTTCTTCTTCTGTAATACCAGTTCTTGCCATCTCCAAATCAAAGCAAAGTATACAAGCGCTTCCTAAGCTCCCAATAAACTTTTCTTTTCCTCCAATCAAATTAGAAGCAACCATTCTTCCAAGTTTATTAGCACCAGTAGCTAAAGCAGCATAGCTTGTATCATTTAATACTCTGTCATATATTCCAGCACAATCCCCCGCAGCATATATAGAATCAATACTAGTCTTTCCTTCTCTATCAACAAATATAGCACCATTTTCCATTAATTTTATTCTAGCCTCTTTAGCCAAATCACTATTAGGGGTCACTCCAATAGCAACAACAACATAATCAGCATCATATTTACCTTTATCTGTAACAACTGCTTTAACATTATTATTGCTGTCTGCTTCTAATGATAAAACTTTTTCATTTAAGTTTAAATCAATATGTGCCTTTATATTTTCAATAGCTAAATCAGAAAACTCTTTATCAAATTTCGCTCCAAATACTCTATCAGAACGCTGTATTATTCTCACATTTTTACCAAGATGCTTTATATTATGTGCAGCCTCTATAGCTATAAAACCAGCACCAAGCACTACTACATTCTTTATTTTCTCATCTTTCATTTTTTCTTTCATGTTAAGAGCATCAGTAAACTCTTTAAGTGTAGATACATTTCCAATATTAATATTTTCTATTTTTGGTATTATAGATTTTGCTCCAGTAGCTATAAGCAAAGTATCATAGCTGTCTTCAAACTCTTTATTATTTTCTAAATCTTTTACTACTACTTTTTTGTTATTAGCATCAATTTTTAATACTTCATGTTTAACTTTTAAATCTATTCCAGATTTTATAGTAGCCTCAGCAGTTCTTGCTATCATAGTGTTGGAACTATCAAAAAAACCTCCAACATAATACGGCATACCGCAAGCTCCCCAAGATACATATTCAGTTTTTTCATAAACTGTTATAACAGCATCTTTGTCTAATCTTCTTGCCTTTGCAGCAGCACTCATTCCAGCTGCAACGCCTCCTATAATAATGATTTTTTTCATAAATAATAAACTCCGTTAATAAAAATAAATCTACGTTTAAAGTATAATAGATAATACTTATTTGTCAATTAAATGTTAACAACAATATTATTTTATGAATTTTTGTTGACAAAAGATAAAAAGTTGTTATCATATAAATATGATTGATTGTTCATTTGAAATTAATTATCTCATAAAAGAAGATTCTGTAATGGTATTATATTTAAAAAAGAATATATGCTTAGAATCTCTTCCTAAAATAAAAGA
This sequence comes from Brachyspira pilosicoli P43/6/78, assembly GCF_000325665.1. Lineage (NCBI taxonomy): Bacteria > Pseudomonadati > Spirochaetota > Spirochaetia > Brachyspirales > Brachyspiraceae > Brachyspira > Brachyspira pilosicoli. The sequence continues at coordinate 1,502,563 of NC_019908.1, read as the reverse complement.
TATAATGTTTGAATATCTATCTAAGGGCATTAATAATATAATACTTAATCTTTCTGAATGTTCTTTTATTGAAAGGGATATATGGAATTATTTTATAGATTTTAAAAAAGAACTTAATAATGATTGCTATGGAGATATTGTACTTTCAAATATGAATGGTATTGTTCAAATGGATTATGATTTAATGGAGCTTTCAAACTCAATAGAATCATTTGAGAGTTTAAATGATGCTCTTTACAATTTTGGAATATTTAATCATACTAAATCTGCTTAAATGTTTTTTATGCTTGAATTTTTGTCTTTATAGTATAATATATATGTTATGAAAGTTGCGAAGAATTTATTTACGGCATTTATATTTTTTATAATATTTTTTTGTATTTATTTATTTAGATATTTAGAAAACTTTTTATATGGTTTTAATATAAGTGTTTTAAAAAATTTTTGCATAAGTAATATTTTTTCTATATTATTTATATCTTTTTTATGCAGCTCTATATTTATAGGCGTATTTAATAAAAAAAATCATATATTAAATATTATTACTATAATTATATTTAGTATAATAGCTTTAATATATCCATCTTACATAATATTTTTTAATGCTAATTTTAATGATATAGAATATGCTGATAAATACATCATAAAAGATTCAAATTATTTATATAAGGTAGATAATTATTTAATAAAAGCTACTCCTACTAATGATGCATATGCTAGTTCAATATTAATAGATACTGTATATTCTAATAAACTATACTTTGCTGATAATATGATTGTTACAAAAAATGAAGTTATTATGAATAATGTTGTAGAAATAAATAGCAATGATGTTGTAAATAAGGATTTGGTTTCTTTGAGCAGAAAAAATATTTATGGCTATATATCTGGAATTGTAGAAGATATAGTATTTGGCTTTGATATGTCATCTTATTTGAATAGATTATTAAAATATATTAGTGTTAATGATTTATCTGTATTTTTTGTATCTATTTTATATATTGCTTTATTTTTATTGTTGTTATCAGTTTATATGATTAGCAGCTCTTTATCATTTTCTAAGTTTGTATATCATAATATGCTTTTGGGATTTATTATTTATATAATGCTTGGAATAGTATTTTTCTTTGTTAGATTTAAATATAGTTTTTTAATGGATAATTATATTAATTTTAGTATATTTTTATGTGTTTTTTCTTTATTAATTATAATATTGTCTTTAGTTATAAATATTATATTAATGCGTAATAATAAGAGAATGGAAGAATGATAGAATGAATCAAGTTGTTATTAATGATTTTTGCAAGATAGATATAAAAAAGGGTAGTGTAGTTACAATAGGTAAATTTGACGGTGTTCATAAGGGGCATCAGAAGCTTATTAAATATACTGTTAATATGGCTAAGAAATATAACTTATTATCTGTTGTTATGATGATAAGAAAGAAGAATGTATCTATTTATAATATGGAAGAAAATATATCTTTTATCAAGGCTTTGGGTGTTAATTATATAATAGTTATTGACTTTTTACCAGAATTTTATACAATGGAGGCTAAAGAGTTCTTTAATAGGTTAATAGAATATTATAAGATGAAGCGAATTGTTATTGGAGAAGACTTTGCTTTTGGTAAGGATAGAGTTGGAGATATTGATTTTCTAAAGAGATATGCTTTAGAAAAAGGCGTTAATGTAAATATAGTTAATTTTCTTAATCATTGCGGAGATAAGGTATCCAGCAGTAAAATAAGAGATTGTTTATCTAACGGCGAAGTAGATAATGTTTCTAAGATGCTTGGCAGAAATTATAGTATGAGCGGCATTATAATACATGGTAATGCTTTGGGCAGAAAGATTGGTTATCCTACTGCTAATTTAGAATTAAATGATAGCATATTTGTTCCTAAGATGGGGGTTTACAGCTCTTTAGTAAAAATAGGAAACAGTGCTAAATTATATAAAGCTCTAACGTTTATAGGTATAAGCAACATAAATAAAGAACTTAGAGTAGAAAGCCATATATTAGATTTTTCTAAAATGATATATGGTAAAAAAATAACAGTTATATTTCTTAAATATATTAGAGATAATATTAAAGTTAACTCTATAGAAGAAGTGAAATCATTATTAGAAAAAGATGAATACAATGTAAGAAAATATTTCAAAAGGAGAAAAAAATGTCTATTACAGCAGACGAAAAACTAAAAATTATTAAAGAATTTGGAAAGAACGAAAAAGATACAGGTTCAGCAGAAGTACAAATAGCTCTTTTAACTAATCGTATAACTTATTTAAAAGGACATTTCCAAGAGCACACAAAAGATAATCATTCAAGAATGGGACTTCTTAAAATGGTAGCTAAAAGAAGAAAACTTCTTAATTATTTAAGAAGAACTGACCTTGAAGCTTATAAAAATCTTATACAGAAATTAAAAATAAGAAAATAATAGTGCTTGATAATAGTGAATAGTTAATACTGTCTATGGTATTTTGTAATAAGGAGAATATATGGTAACAGTTAAGAGTGTATTTTGCGGAGAAGAATTAATTTTAGAGACAGGACTTTTAGCAAAACAAGCACATGGTTCAGTAACTTTAAGATTAGGAAATACTACTATTTTAGCTACAGTTGTTGCGGCAAAAGAGCCTAATTTAGAATCAGACTTTTTCCCGCTTACTGTAAATTATAATGAAAAATATTATGCAGGCGGTAAAATTCCTGGTGGTTTCTTCAAAAGAGAAGCTAAACCTAGAGATAAAGAGATACTTATTTCTCGTATAATAGATAGACCTTTAAGACCGCTTTTCCCTGAAGGTTTTAGAAATGAGGTGCAAATTATTCCTACAGTACTTTCTGTAGATACTGATATGCCTACAGATGCTTTAGCTTTAATAGCTTCATCTGCAGCACTCACTATTTCTTGGATACCTTTCGGAGGACCTGTGGCAGCTGTAAGAATAGGGTACAAAAATGGTGAATATATCATCAACCCTAAAAACCGTGAACTTGCATCAAGCGAATTAGATATTATAGTTGCTGGAAGTAAAGATGCTATACTTATGATTGAAGGTGAGGCAAGAGAGGTTTCTGAGGAAGTATTTATCGGTGCTATAGAGTTAGCTCATAAAGAGATGCAGAAATATATTGATATGCAAAATGAAATGGCTGCTCTTTGCGGTACTCAAAAAATAGAACAGGAATTATTTGAGTATGATGCTGAATTAGTAAAGATGGTTACTGAATACGGCAGAGAAAAAATAGAAGCTGCTAATTATAATCCTGATAAAGCTAAAAGAAATGAAAGTATGGATAATGCTTTTAATGAAGTAGAAGAGTATATTAAAACAAAAATAGAAGATGAAAAATTAATATCTCAAGTTAAAGGCATTTGTCATTCTATAGAAGAAGAAATTGTAAGAGAGGCTATAGTAGAGAAGGGAATGCGTCCAGACGGAAGAGCTTTAGATGAGATTCGCCCTATAAGCACAATGACTAATCTTATTCCTAGAGTTCATGGTTCTGCTTTATTTACTAGAGGACAAACTCAATGTTTATCTATAGTTACATTAGGAAGCGAGAAAGATGCTCAATTAATGGACGATATATACGGAAAAGAAAATAAAACTTTCATGCTTCATTATAATTTCCCTCCATTTTCTGTTGGAGAAGTTGGAAGATACGGCTCTCCTGGAAGAAGAGAAATTGGACATGGTAATTTAGCAGAGCGTTCTTTTAATGCAGTACTTCCTCCAAAAGATAAATTCCCATACACTATAAGAGTAGTTGCTGAAATATTAGAAAGTAACGGTTCTTCATCAATGGCTACAATCTGTGCTTCCACTATGTCGCTTCTTTCAGCTGGTGTTCCTCTTAATGCTAGTGTTGCTGGTATTGCTATGGGACTTGCTACTTATAAAGATGGATATAAAGTGCTTACAGATATACAGGGTGTTGAAGACCATTTAGGAGATATGGACTTTAAGGTTGCTGGTACACGTAAAGGTATCACTGCTTTCCAGCTTGATATTAAACTTACTGGTATATCTACTCAAATATTAAAAGAGGCTTTAGAACAGGCTAAAAAGGCAAGATATTTTATACTTGATAAAATTGAAGCTACTATATCTAACCCTAATGAGATTTCAGATTTTGCTCCTAAGTATAAAACTATGGATGTAAACCCTGAGAAAATTAGAGTATTGATTGGACCTGGAGGAAAAAATATAAAAGCTATCATTGAAGAGACTGGAAGTGATGTTGAGATACAAGATAGCGGCGTAATTAATATATTTGCTCCAGATACTCCTACTTTAGATAAAACTATTAGCCTTATTAACTCTTATGTTAAAGACCCTGAGGTTGGTGAAGTTTATGACGGTGTTGTAAAAGACATTAAAGAGTTTGGTGCTTTTATAGAGATTTTACCTGGTGTAGAAGGACTTTGTCATATATCTGAACTTGCTTATAAACATGTTATGAATGTGGAAGAAGTTTTAAAGATTGGCGATGAAGTAAAAGTAAAAATTATAGATGTTAAAGGCGGCAAATACTCTTTAAGCAGAAAAGCTTTACTTGAAAAACCTGCTGATTATGTTGAAGAAGAAAACAACAATAAAAGAAAGCATGACAGAAAAAAGAGATTTTAATATTTTAGTATTATAAATATATAAAGAGGTTATTATTTAATAATAGCCTCTTTTTTTATATTAAAAATTCGTTTTAAAAAAATTCAAGATATTTTTTTTAGCTTCACTCTCTTTTGATTTATTTTCTCCTTTTATATTGATAATAACTTCATCTCCAACTTTTAAGCCTAATTGCATTATGCCTATTATTTTTTTTATATCTTTTGATGTATTATCTTTTATTATAGTAACATCGCATTCGCTGTCTTTTGCTATTTTAGCAAGTTCGCTTAAAGGTCTTGCATGTATATTGTTTGTATTGTTAATAATATATTTAAAACTTTCCATTTATTCTCCCGAAGAATTTTTTAATAAATACATTAGATTTTCAAAACTTCTATTTTCTATAAGCTTTATCACGTTTTTTTCATTTAACAAAAAGTCAACAGTATATTGATAAAACTTCTGTAAATTATCATCTTTTTTATTTGATATAGAAACTAAAAATACAACCTGCACATTATTTTTATACCATATAATAGGCTTTTCTAATATAGCAACAAATACAAAAGTTTCATCAGTTACAATTTCAAAAGGATGCGGAATTGCAACAAGGTTTCCGAAATCTGTTTCTGACAAGCTTTCTCTTTTCATTACCAAATCATAAAAATTATCTGGTATATTAATATATTTTTTAATATTTTTACATATGTTTTTTATAATCTCTTCTCTGCTGTTTCCTGTTATATTTGTAGAGAATAATTTTTTATTATAATAATTATTTAAAAAATCATTTTCAGATAAATCTAGTACATTTTTTACTTTTATAATATCATTAGTCTCTAAAAATAATCCTATATGAACAATAGGAACAGGTACTTGAAAAACTATAGGTACTGTAGAAAATATATAATCTACTTTAGAAAAATCAAACTCTTTAAGCATTATCAAATCTGTAGTATAAATATTTTCTATATAGTCAGCAAACTCTTTTTTATATTTATGCATAAGAAGCTTTGAAGTAGTTTTTCCGCTTCCGCATACTATTAGTATATTGATTTTCTTTTTCTCTTCGCTATTTTCCTCTAAAGCTATTTGAAATAATAATGCCAAAAAACCAATTTCATCATCTGATATTTCTTTATTATAATATGTTTTAAGTACAGTATTAGCTTCTGATGCTATTAGGTATGCTAGAGAATAATTTGTTTTTATGTCGCTAAGCATTGGATTTTTTTGTAAAACATTATATCTTATTCTTATATCAAGCGGTATCATATGATGGTTAAGCAATAATCTTAAGTTTAAATTATCTCTTAAATCTATTTTTAAATTATTGTATATCAAATCGAGCATATCCTGAACTACATTGTCTAGTTTGTTTTGTATAATATAATTTTCACTATTTGATAATAAACTTTTTGATGCTATATGAATTGCTATAAAAATTATTTCAGTATCATTTAATTTTATATTTAATTCTTTTTCTAATATATTTGCTAATTTTCTTGCTAATTTCAATTCTTCTTTTTTTACATCTTTTAATATGTTATCATCATTATAATCGTTTATATTTTTATTTTCTTTTATTCTCTCTATTGATGCAGAAATATATAATATAAAGTTTTCTAAGTTTACCTCAGATAGTTTTATATCATTTTTCTTTATAAAATTAATTACTATATTTTCTATAGTTTTATTTATATATTTTTTATCATATATTTGCTGTTTTAAATAATAATCTATTATGCAGTTTCTAATATCAAATTCTTTACCAATTAATTTAATACCATAATTTGGCTTGCGTTCTATTTTTAAGTTATAATATCTAATATTATCTTCTATGATTTTTAATGTATTTGTTAGTGTTGTTTTTGATATATCTAATGCACTTATAAGATTATCAGATTTTATATATGTATTATTATTATTAATAAGATGTTCAAATATGTATTTTAATCTATATTCAAAATCGTTAAATATATGTGCATTAAGGTTTATATTTGACATATCTTTATGATTATCGCATTCTAAAATATAACCATATCTTGCTTTGGATACTACTTTAATTCCTGTGTTTTCTAATTCTTTATTTAATTCTGCTATTTTTATTCTTACAGTTTTTTCACTTATTTGCAATTTTTTTGCAAGCATTTCTGCTGTGATATATGATTCATTAGAGAGAATGGATAATAGTTCTTTTATATATTTACTTTTCATAATTCATATAAACTTATAAAGATATTTATATTATATATTAATATAAAAAAATAATACACAAAAAATTACCAGATTAAAATAGAAATTTTCTTGTTTGAGTTATTAATATAAAGTGTTATCTTTATAATAAATAAAAAATAAAAGAAGAGGTAAATATATATGACTAAAATTTTATTATTATGTTCAGCAGGAATGTCTACAAGCATGGTTGTAAAAAAAATGAAAGAATCTGCTGCAAAGAGAAATATTGAAGTAGAAATAGAGGCTGTAAGTACTGCAAGATTTAATGAGCTTTTAGACAGCTATGATGTATTTTTACTTGGACCGCAAGTAAAATTCCAGCTTAAAGAATTCCAAGCAAAAGCAAAAGAAAAAAATAAACCATTAGATGTTATAGATTTTAAAGATTACGGTATGATGAATGGAGAGAAAATATTAGATTTCGCTCTAAACTTGAAAGTTCAATAATAGCGTTACAAAATAGTTTTATTAATTTATTAGGATATACTTTATGAGAGAGTTAGGCATTTCTATTTATCCGTTTCATTCAAAAATGGAAGAAAATAAATCTTATATAGACTTAGCTTCTAAATATGGTTTTACAAGATGTTTTATGTGCTTATTATCGGTTGAGCATTCTAAAGAAGAGATTATAAAAGAGTTTTCTGAGATTATAAATTATGCAAAAGAGAGAGGAATAAAAACTACTTTAGATATTTCTCCAGCAGTATTTAAATCTTTAGAAATATCTTATGATAATTTAGAGTTTTTTTATAAATTAGGAGCTTGGGCTATAAGGTTAGATTTGGGTTTTAGCGGAAATGAAGAGAGCTTAATGACTTATAATGATTATAATTTAAAAATAGAGCTTAATATGAGTAATTCTACTTCATATATAGATACTATAATGAATTATTATCCTAATAAAGAAAATCTAATAGGCTGTTATAATTTTTATCCTCATGCTTACAGCGGATTAGATAAAAAGCTATTTATTGAAAGCATGAATCGTTTTAAAAAGCATTCAATAAAATCATCAGCCTTTATTAATGCAAAAGAGGCTAATTTTGGACCTTGGCCTGTAGATGACGGGATATGCACTTTGGAAGAGCATAGAAATCTGCCTATAGAAATACAGGCTATGGAATTATTTTTCTTAGGTGTAGATGCTGTATTTATTGCTAATTGCTATGCCAATGAAGAGTCTTTTAAAAAGCTTCAAAGTTTAGATAAAAGACTCATAACATTAAAGGCTAAATTATTAGACAGTATCCCTGAAATAGAGAGAAAAATTGTACTTGAAGAACTTCATCAAAACAGAGCTGACGCTAGTGAATATTTTATTAGGTCATCAAATCCTAGAGTAAAATATAAAGGACATAATTTTAAGTTATTTAATGCTGTTACAGAGATTAAAAGAGGAGATATACTTATTGACTCTTCAGAATATGGAAGTTATGCAGGTGAATTACAAATAGCATTAAAAGACATAAAAAACACTGGAAGAACAAATGTTGTTGGAAGAGTTGATGAAGAGTATTTGTTCTTACTAGACTATATAAACATGGCTCAAAGATTTAAAATAACAGAATAATTTTTTTTATAATAATAATAAGGATATATATATTATTGGAGATTGATAATGAATGATAAATTAATGACTTTTATAGAAAATAAAATTTTACCTATAGCTGCTAAAATAGCAAGCAACAGATATTTAAATGCAATAAGAGATGGATTTGTTTTTGCTATGCCATTTTTAATTGTAGGTTCATTTATACTTTTAATCTTAAACCTTCCTTTTACAGACAAAAACAACTTTTTATATATGGAATGGTATGATAATTTAATGAAAGCTTTTAAGGGTGATTTAGTTCAGCCTTTTTATGTGAGTATGGGTATAATGTCATTGTTTGTAGCTTATGGAATAGGTTATTCTTTATCTGGACATTATAATCTTAATTCTATAACAGGCGGATTTTTATCATTATTTAGTTTTTTACTTGTATCTGCAAAGGTTGAGTATGTGCCTATAGTGGAAGCTGTATCAAAATCATTTTTAGTTGACGCTGATAGCTATATACCAGTAATGGACGTAAGATTTATGGACGCTAAAGGATTATTTGTAGCTATTATATTTGGAATAGTTTCTATAGAGATATTTAGATTTTTGGTTCATAAGAAATTAATTATCACACTTCCAGAATCTGTTCCTCCTGCAATAGCTAAGTCATTTGAGCTTTTAATACCTGTAGCAGTTGTGATAGTATTATTTCAAGCATTAAATATTATTATACAAAAGAAACTAATTATGATGATACCTGAACTTGTAATGAAAATATTTGAACCGCTTCTTCATGTATCTGATTCTTTACCTTCTATAATAATATTATTGTTGGTTATACATATATTATGGTTTGCAGGTTTACACGGTACTAATATAGTTGATGCTATAGTAAAAGCAATTACTTTATCAAACTTAGCAATAAACCAAGCGGCATTACAAGCAGGAGAGCCTGTAACAAAAATATTTGCCGGCGGTTTCTTTGATTCTTATGTATTTATGGGCGGTGTTGGTACTACTTTAGGTTTGGCAATAGCGATGGTGAGAAGTAAAAATGAACATATAAAATCTATTGGTAAATTGTCAATAGTGCCTGCAGTTTTTAATATTAATGAGCCTATAATGTTTGGTGCTCCAGTGGTAATGAATCCAGTATTAATGATTCCGTTTATAGCTCTTCCTATAATCAATGCTACTATAGCTTGGATATTTACCAAATTAAATATTATAGGTCATATTGTATCATTGGTGCCTTGGACTACTCCTGGTCCATTAGCTGCTTTGCTTGCTACTAACTTAAATGTTGGTTCTATGATATTAAGTTTAGTTTTAATATTTACTTCATACTTAGCTTATATACCTTTTCTTAAAGCTTATGAAATATCTTTAGAGAAAGAAGAATCAGCTAATAAATAAGATTATAATATCATTAATAAAATGGAGCATAAAAATGAATGATAAAATAATGCATTTTATAGAAGAGAAAGTACTTCCTATAGCAGGAAAAGTTGCTAGTAATAGATATTTAAATGCAATAAGAGATGGTTTTGTATTTGCTGTACCATTTTTAATTGTGGGTTCATTTATACTTTTAATATTAAACTTACCTCTTACTGACAAAAATAATTTTTTATATTTAGAATGGTATACCAATTTAATGGCAAAATATAAAGCAGATTTAATGCAGCCTTTTAATGTGAGTATGGGTATAATGTGTATGTTTATAGTTTATGGAATAGGTTATTCTTTATCTGGACATTATAATCTTAACTCTATAACAGGCGGATTTTTATCATTATTTAGTTTTTTACTTGTATCTGCAAAGGTTGAGTATGTACCTATAGTGGAATCTGTATCAAAATCATTTTTAGTTGACGCTGATAGCTATATACCAGTAATGGACGTAAGATTTATGGACGCTAAAGGGTTATTTGTAGCTATTATATTTGGAATAATTTCTATAGAGATATTCAGATTTTTGGTTCATAAGAAATTAATTATCACACTTCCAGAATCTGTTCCTCCTGCAATAGCTAAGTCATTTGAGCTTTTAATACCTGTAGCAGTAGTTATAGTATTATTTCAAGCAATTAATCTTATAATACAAAAAAGTTTATTATTAATGCTTCCTGATTTATTTATGAAGATATTTGAACCATTACTTTATATATCAGATTCTCTTCCATCAATAATATTAATACTATTTTTGGTGCATTTATTATGGTTTGCGGGTCTTCATGGTACTAATATACTTGGAGCTATAATTTCTTCTATAAGCTTATCAAATTTAGCATTTAATCAAAGTGCATTACAGGCAGGAGAAGAAATCACTAAAATATGGGCTGGAAGTTTTTTTGATTTATATGCCCTTATAGGAGGAGTAGGAACAACATTAGGTTTAGCAATAGCAATGGTTAGAAGCAAAAATGAACATATAAAATCTATTGGTAAATTGGCATTAGTGCCATCAATATTTAATATTAATGAACCTATTATGTTTGGCACACCTGTAGTAATGAATCCATTATTAATGATACCTTTTATATTTATACCTATTATCAATATAACAATAGCTTATATACTAACAAAATTAAATATTGTAGGTCATGTTGTTACTTTAGTGCCTTGGACAACTCCTGCACCTTTAGGAGCATTGCTTGCTACTAATTTAAACTTTGGAGCTATGATATTAAGTTTAATTTTTATATTTACTTCTTATCTAATGTATAAACCTTTTCTAAAGGCTTATGAAATATCTTTAGAAAAAGAAGAAGCAAATAATAAATAAATTATAATGAGGTTTTTTATAATATGAAACAATATAGATTTAAAGATAATTTTTTATTTGGAAGCTCTACATCAGGACCTCAAAGTGAAGGTTTTTATGATAAAGCTAATAAAAGTATATGGGATTATTGGTTTGAAATAGCACCAGATAAATTCCATAATAAAGTAGGTCCAGTATATACATCTAATTTCTTTAGAGATTATAAAGAAGATATAAAATTAATAAAAGAAACAGGACATAATGTTTTTAGAACTTCAATACAATGGAGCAGAATAATAAAAAATTTTAACACTCTAGAGTTAGATGAAAAAGCAGTTGAGTTTTATAATAATGTTATAGATGAACTTATAAAAAATGATATAGAGCCTATAATGTGTTTGTATCATTTTGATATGCCTTTAAAACTTCAAGAGATTGGCGGATTTGAAAATAGAGAAGTTGTTGAACTCTATGCTAAATATGCTTCTAAAATGTTTGAACTATATGGAGATAAAGTAAAAAAATGGTTTACATTCAATGAGCCTATAGTTGTTGCTGAGGGAGGATATTTGTATAAGTTTCATTATCCTGAAGTTGTATCATTTAAAAGGGCTATTCAAGTAGCTTATAATATGAACTTGGCTAGTGCAAAGGCTGTAAAAGCGTTTAAAGAATCTGGAAAAACTGGAGATATAGGAATAATATTAAACTTAACTCCTTCTTACCCTAGAGATGAAAACAATAAAGAAGATTTAAAAGCTTCACATATATGCGATTTGTTGTTTAATAGAAGTTTTTTAGACCCTGCTACTAAAGGAGAGTTTCCAGAAGATTTAGTAAAATTCGTAAAAGAAAATAACCTTACTCCTATATGCGAACAAGGCGACAAAGAATTATTAAAAGAAAATACTATAACTTTGCTTGGAATAAATTATTATCAGCCTAGAAGAGTGAAGGCAAGAGAGACAGAGTTTAAATCAGATACTTTAATGCCTGAAAACTTCTTCGAGCCTTATGAAATGCCTAACAGACTTATGAATCCATACAGAGGCTGGGAAATATATTATAAAGGTATTTATGATATAGCAAAAAATATTCAAGATAATTATTCTAATATGAGATGGCTAATAACAGAAAATGGAATGGGTGTTGAAAATGAAGAGAGATTTATAAAAGAAGGCGTTGTAGAAGATGATTATAGAATAGAGTTTGTAACAGAACATTTAAAATGGCTTCATAAAGCTATAGAAGAGGGTTCTAATTGTCTTGGTTATTTAATGTGGACGCCTATAGATTGCTGGTCTTGGCTTAATTCTTATAAAAATAGATATGGTTTTATTCGATGCGATTTAGAAACAGGAAAGAAAACAATAAAGAAATCAGGTCATTGGTTTAGAGAGCTTGTAAAAAATAAAGGCTTTGATGCTTAATAAAAAATTAGAGGTATAAATATGTCAAATAAATTAAAAATTGCTACTATTGGAGGAGCTTCTTCATATACTCCTGAAATTATAGAGGGTTTTATAAAGAGATACGATAAATTGCCGGTAGATGAACTTTGGCTTGTTGATATAGAGCCTTCAAAAGAAAGATTGGAAATAGTTGCTAATCTTTCAAGAAGAATGATAGAAAAAGCAGGATTAAAAGATAAGTTCAAAATATTTACAACTTTAGACAGAAGAGAAGCTATAAAAGATGCTAGTTTTGTAACTACTCAATTAAGAGTTGGTTTACTAGATGCTAGAATAAGAGATGAGAGAATACCATTAAGTTATGGAATGATTGGTCAGGAAACTAATGGTGCAGGAGGATTTGCTAAGGCATTAAGAACTATACCTGTAATATTTGATATTTGTAAGGATATAAAAGAATTATCTCCAAATGCTTATCTTATAAACTTTACTAATCCGTCTGGAATAGTTACAGAAGCAGTTTTGAAATATCACCCAGAAATAAAAATGATAGGTCTTTGCAATGTTCCTGTAAACATGAAAAAAAGTGTAGCAGAAATATTGAATGTTTCTGATGAAGAAATTACTTTTGTTGCCGGAGGATTAAATCACTTTTTGTGGGGAAGAGAGGTAATACATAAAGGTGTTGATAGAACTCAGGAAGTTTTAGAGAAATATTTAGATGGTTTTGAAAATGGTCCTGCTAATATTAATACTGAAATAGCTTGGATAAAAGAACAAGTGCTTGATACAAAAATGATACCTTGCCCTTATCATAGATACTATTATCTTACTGATGAAATGCTAAGAGAAGAATTAGCAGAGTTTAGAGACGGTAAAGGCACAAGAGGAGAACAGGTAAAAGCAATAGAGAAAAAATTATTTGAAATATATAAAAATCCAGATTTAAATACTAAGCCTGAAGAGTTAAACAACAGAGGCGGAAAATATTATTCTGATTCTGCTTGCGAACTTATAAGTTCTTTGTATAATAATGCAGGTACAGAGATGATAATATCTACAAGAAATAATGGCACTATTGATTGTTTGCCTAATGATTGTGCTGTTGAAATTACAGTTAATGTTTATAAAGATGAATTAAAACCTCATAAGCAAAAACCTTTCCCTATTGAAGTGAGAGGATTATTACAACTTATGAAAAACTTTGAAGAATTAACTGTAGAGGCGGCTGTTCATGGAGATTATGGTAAAGCACTTCAAGCATTAACTGTCAATCCGTTGGTTGTAAGCGGAAGAGTTGCTAAAACTGTACTCGATGAAATAATAAAACAAAATAAAGACTATTTACCTCAATTTTATAAAAATAAATAATACAATAGGGAGTTTAATATGACTGAAGAACAAGAAAAGTTTATGGAAGAGAATGTATTTCCTATTATTAGTTTGGCAGGAGAAAGTAAAAGTTTAGCTTATGAGGCTTTAAGACTTGCTAAAGAGAATAAATTTGATGAGGCTGAAGAAAAAATGAAAGAGGCTGATTCTTTACTTTTAAAATCTCATGAGTTTCAAACTAATTTAATAAGTAGGGAAGCAGATGGCGAGAAAATAGAGATTACAATGCTTTTTGTACATGCTCAGGACCATTTAATGACTGCTATGAGTGAAAAAAACCTCATAAAAGAAATGATAGATATATTAAAACAAAAATAATTTTTTTTAATTAAAAACTATTTTATTTATTTTTTTTATTATATAATTATAAGATACAGTTTTAATTAAAGGAATTTTTTATGACATATAAAGAGATTATAGAAGTTGCAAAAGACTGCATGGGTTTTTGTAAGGCTTGTGCTATATGTAATGGAAGAGTGTGCAGAGATTGTATGCCTGGACCTGGAGCTAAGGGAATAGGTGATGTTGCTATTAGAAATTATGATAAATGGAGAGAGATAAGACTTAATATGGACACAATATCTTCTAATGAAGATGTTGATACTTCTTTTGAGTTATTTGGCAAAAAGTTTAAATATCCTATATTTGCCGGTCCTGTTGGAGCTGTTAAGCTTCATTATGGAAATAAGTATGAAGAAGAAGAGTATAATGATATATTAGTAAAATCTTGTGCTAATGCTGGTATTGCTGCTTTTACTGGAGACGGAACTAATCCTAATGTAATGATTGCTGCTACTACTATGATAAAAAAGCAAAATGGTATAGGTATTCCTACTGTAAAGCCTTGGAATATAGATGTTATAAAAGAAAAAATGAAACTTGTTGCAGATTCTAATGCTTTTGCTGTTGCTATGGACGTTGATGCTGCGGGTCTTCCTTTTTTGAAAAATCTTACACCAAAGGCAGGAAGCAAAACTGTTGATGAATTAAGACAAATAAAAGAAATTGCTAACAGACCATTTATAATAAAAGGAATAATGACAGCTAAAGGAGCTAAGAAGGCAGTTGAGGCTGGAGCTGATGCTATAATAGTATCAAATCATGGAGGAAGAGTGCTTGACCAGTGTCCTTCTACTGCTGAGGTTTTGCCTGAGATAGTTGATGCTGTTAAGGGTAAAATTAAAATATTAGTAGACGGCGGTATTAGAAGCGGTGCTGATATATTAAAGGCTCTTGCTATTGGTGCTGATGGGGTTGTTATTGCGAGGACTTTTGTTATAGCTGTTTATGGCGGGGCAGAAGAAGGAGTTGAATCGTATGTTGCTCAATTGGGGGCTGAACTTGAAGATGCTATGACTATGTGCGGGGTTCATAGCTTAAAAGAAATAACTAGAGATATTGTTAGATTTTAATTTTTTATTTTTATAGACCAATATTTAAACTCAATATTAAAGAGATTTAAAATTCTCTTTGTATTGAGTTTTTTTATATTTTGTTAAATTTTTATTATATTTTTAGTATACAAAAAATTTTATATATATTTTTTTCTATAAATATATAATTTTTGTACTGCTAATTTCTTTTGAATAAATATAATCTTATTTTGTAAAAATTAATTGTGTTTTTATTGGTTTTATTTATTATATTCAATATATATCTATAATGTGTATTATATGTTTTTTATAATATATTGGTATATTATAAAAATATTTGAATTCGTATATAAATATGTATTTATATAAGTTTGATTTTTAAAATTAACATAATTATATTGACATTTATTAAAATTATGTTTAGATTATACTAACATTAAATATTATGAACGAGGGGATTAATATGTCAGTACAAGAATTAAAATCAGATAATTTTGAAAGTGCTATATCATCAGATAAAGCAACTTTAGTAGATTTCTTTGCAGAGTGGTGCGGACCTTGCAAAATGCAAACACCTGTTTTGCATAAGGTTGCAGATGCTAATTCTGATAAAATGAATTTTGCTGCTGTAAACGTAGATGAAGCAGAAGAGATAGCTGCTAAATATGGTGTTCAATCTATACCAACACTTATGGTTTTCAAAAATGGAGAAATTGTTAAGAGAGCTGAAGGAATGAAAAATGAGGCTCAATTAAAAGAGTGGCTTCAAGAATATCTATAAAAATAAATTAAATAAATAAAAAATTAAAAGCCTGATTTTTTTATAAAATTATAGAATTAGGCTTTTTTTTATTTTAAATTAATATATAATTTTATTATGTTTATTTAAGGGGTAGTTATGTTTAGTACAAACAGTATATTAATTGATAGATTGTCTTCAAGATTGAGAACCACAAAAACCGAAATCAATAAACTAATTAGTGAATTATTTTCCAGTATTACTCCATATGTTTTAAACAATAAAGTTTTTTATATGTACGAGCTAGGGTATATATATTTAGATAAAAATTATAATATTATATTTAGAAGTTCTGATATATCTTTTGATGCTTCTTTGAATACTATAACAGAAAAATATGACACAGTTAAAAATAGAGCTATTAAAAAGAAGCTATATGAAATGATTTTTGAAAATATAAGACATTTAGTTGATAATGGAGAGAAAGTATATATAGAGAATTTTGGTACTTTTTTCCATGATGATGGATATGTGAATTTTGAGGAAGATAGAGCTTTAGTTTATTTGGTTGAAATGAAGATTCAAAATATCAAAAATAAATATTTGGGCTACAATAAACTACTTGATAGATTATGTTCTGCTAGAAAGAATTTAGATAGAAATGTTGTTAAAGATGAAATTAATAATTTATTTGAAAATATTAGTGCTTTGGTATTAGAAAAGAAAATATTTTTTATGTATGAAGTTGGAAATATATTTATTGACAAGAATTATAATATAGCTTTTAGAAGTGCTGATATGGGGTTTGATGCTTCACTTTACAGTATTATAGCTAAGATTGATGATGTTAATGAGAGATTAGAAAAGAAGTAAATTTTTTGAGGCTGTATTTGAAAATATTAAACATTTAGTTGATCATAATGAAAGTATTTATATAGATAATTTTGGTACTTTTTTCTACAATAAGGGATATATTAGTTTTAATGCTGATGCTGTTTTTGTTAATAGAGTTGATAATAAATTCTTTAATGAAAAAGCTGCTCTTAGTAATGAAAATAAATTAGAAATGAAAGATTATAGTAAAGATGAACTATTAGATATATCAAATATTTCTGATAAAGAAGTAAAATCTAATAAATCAAAACAATCTTCAGAAAAGAAAGAAACAAAAGGTAATTTTATTTTATTAAAAATAGCAGCAGTAATAGTTGTAATTATTGCTGTTATAATGATGCTTGCTTTGAATGTTAATAACAATGGAAGCAATAATGTAGATAATGAGAAATTATATAATATAGTAAACGGATATTTTACAAATGTAAAAACAGCTAATTTATCTTATACTGTATCAAACAATATGTATTATTGGGATATAGCTAAAGAGATTTATGGAAATTCTACATATTGGCCTATAATATCTGTTTATAATAAATATAATATAATTACTCCAATCAAAAAAGGAAGCAAAGTAACTTATAAATTACTTCCAAGATTTTGTACTGTAAATGATTTAAAAGCATTTGAAAATACTTTATCAAAATCTTTTATTAAAGTTTATCCTATTTTGCAAGATGGTAAAAAATATAATCATGCTATGTGGTCATTAAAATTGGCTGCTTATTATGATATAAGAGTTTTTAAAGATAATACTAATTCAATATCTAATGAAACATATACAAAAATATTATCACAGCATTCTGGATTTAATGATTTATTGTATAAAATGAGCAGATATAATAAAGTTACTAAAAATCCTGCATCTTCATTTGTAGAAATAATTAAAGATAATACCAAATATAGAAAATAACTTAAAAATAAGGATATCTAAATGAAGGTAGTAACAACAGAAGAGCTAATAAACATAGATAAAAAAACAACAGAAAAAATTCCTTCTATACTTTTGATGGAGCATGTAGCTTTAGATATATTTAATTTATTAGAAGAAAGATATGCTGAAACACTTAATACTCATTTTGTGCATATATTCTCATCTGTTGGAGGCAATGGCGGAGACGGTTTTGCTGTTGCGAGATATTTAATAAAAAACGGATACAATGTAAATGTTTATATTACCGGCAATTTAGACAAGGTTAATAAAGACACTTATGCTAATTTCAATATATTAAAATCTATGAATGTTGAAATAAAGTATTTGGGCAATGAAGAGAATGTTTATGAAGCTATTGATTTGATAGATGAAAATGATATAGTTTTAGATTCATTATTCGGCACAGGCGGAAGAAGACCTTTAGGCGGTATACAAAAGCTTTTAGTTGATAGTTTAAATGATTTAAATATCATAAGAATAGCTATAGATATACCTTCTGGACTATATTCAAAGATTGATGATAGTTCTAATAGTTGTTTTAAGGCAGATGAAACTTATACTGTATGTTTTGCTAAAGACATTATGTTTTTATACAACACTAGAGAGTATATTGGGGACTTATTTATAATCAAATCAATATTTCCAGAGAATATATTAAATGAAGCTCCTTATATTGCTAATTTAATAGATTATGATGAAAATATAGAGATAGTGAGAAATGCTTTTTATTCTAAGAGGGAGCAGGGTAGGCTTGCCATAGTATGCGGAAGCTATGAATATACAGGAGCTTGTATACTATCTGCAAAGGCTGCTTATAGGAGTGGGGTAGGATATATTAGACTTTATGTTCCTAAGGCAATATTAGAAACTGTTAGAAATGCTGTAATGATAGATATGCCTGAAATTGTTGTTATAGGTGTTGGAGAATATGATAATAAATATTTTACAGCAGATGATTTATATATTGCAGAAGATATAAATAAAAGTGATGCTTGTATAATAGGCTCTGGTATAGGCAGAGATATGTCTACAGAGGTTTTTATCAATTCTATATTAAAGCAAATAAATATTCCTACAGTTATTGATGCTGATGCTTTATATTTGATGTTTCAAAGCACTTTATCAGAATTGGGTAATAACTTTTTACTTACTCCGCATATTTATGAGTTTGAAAAGCTTATGGGTATTAATCATATAGAAGCTTTAACTAATCCTTATAATGCATTACAAAGGTTTAGAGAAATTACTAAGGCAAATATAATATTAAAAGATGCTGTAAGTTTTTTGATGAATGATGATGATATATATATAAATTATAATCCTACAGTTTCTATGGGTAAAGCTGGAATGGGAGATGTATTAGCTGGTTTTGTAGGGGCTTTTTTAGCAAGAAAATTACAAATGCTTGAGGCTTCAAAGTTAGCATTAATATTGCAGTCACAAAGTTTTTTAGAGGCCAGCAAAAAATTGGGCAGCGATTCTGTTCAGGCTAAAGATGTTGCTTATTTTCAGTCAAAAATATTAAAGAGGATGATGTAAATTGGCTAGAGAGGTATATGACCCAAAAAAACCAGAATTAGAGTTTTATAATGTTAAACCGCCGCATACTCCAAAAATGCCTAAAATACCAAGGACTACAAATATATTTTCTAGAAGATGGTTTATGCTTCTTTATGGAGGATTTCTTACTGTTGTGGTAGTACTCTTTTTTGCAAACAGGGCTGGATTATTTGATAATATAGAGTTTTTTAGAAAGTTTAGAGCTCCTATTACAAGTAAAATTAATAATATAGATTCAAAGAACCCTGAAGTTGTAGTAGCTACTATAGAAGTTAATAATTTTAACTATACTAATTCTAATACAATAGAAGAACTAAAAGCGAGTGTATCATTGTATAATAATAAAAAACTCATCTTTACAGGTAATGATAAGTTTTATAATGTAATGTTTCCTGTTGGTCAGCGTATTGGTTTTAG
Organism: Brachyspira pilosicoli P43/6/78; assembly: GCF_000325665.1. Lineage (NCBI taxonomy): Bacteria > Pseudomonadati > Spirochaetota > Spirochaetia > Brachyspirales > Brachyspiraceae > Brachyspira > Brachyspira pilosicoli. The sequence goes on along the minus strand of NC_019908.1, from coordinate 1,482,666 downwards.
AATGCCGTTTGATAAAAATTATTGGAAAAAAGCAAATAGAATGCTAATCATTTTAGATATAGATGATAATTTTACTCACAGCAATTTTGTGAGAATAAGAAGATAGCAATTTTTAGTTTGTACTGAAAAATTGTCAAGTCTATAAGAGATTAGTTTTTAGCTTAAAATGTTGGTATTATTTTATATTAATACATATTCCTAAGACATTAGCTATAGTATGTGCGTTTTTTGCAACTTTTTGCTGCGGGAAAAAGTTGATATAAAATAATAGTTTTAATATACACTAATAATTATTAACTTTTTTATTTTAGTTATTTGCAGGCTTTGTCATTAACGAAGTACACACCGTGCAGCACCACACTTCTTTTGCGACCGAAGGAAGTGCCTTCGGTATTGGTATAAAAGAACCTTATATCCTTCGGATACGCTACGCGAAGAACTGCATTTTTATTATAAATTTTATAATTTAATTGTACATTAAAAGGCACTCCCCCGCACTTCTAAGAAGTTATAATTAAAGCATAACATTACCGTGCGGCAAGGTGGTACAGCTCGTACGCGGGAAAAAGTTGAATAAAATAAAAATTTATATAACAAAGTATAATTCTTGATTTATACTTTAAAAATAAAAAACGGAGCTTTTAAAAACTCCGTTATAAAAAGGTATTTATGTTTAATTAAATCTTATCTCTTATTTAGATTTGTTTCTTAATCTGTCCATAGGGCTAATGATATCAGTTACACGAACACCGAAGTTTTCATCTATAACTACAACCTCACCCTTAGCGATTAACTTTCCATTAACAAGCAAATCAACAGGCTCACCAGCTAACTTTTGAAGCTCAATAATAGAACCTTCACCAAGACCTAAAATATCTTTAATAGTCATAGTAGCTCTTCCAAGTTCAACAGTCATGTTCATAGTAACGTCCATTAAAAGACCAATGTTACCAGTACCTTGAACATCAGAAGCAGGCATTAAAGAATTAAATTCTGCATGCTGTACTCCAAGCTGTTTTCCATTATCATTAGCTTGAGTATTATTGCTGCTGCTTGCACTTGTTTTATTTGCATTAGAAGTAGTTTTTGAAGCATTAGATAAAATAGCTTGTAAAACAGGCAATTCAAAAGCAAATATATAAGGAGCGTTATCTATTTCTCCATCTATACTTAGAGAACCGCTTACTATAGCCAAAGGTCCAGTAATGCTTATTGAAGCGGAATCATCTAATATACTAGTTTCTACAGGAGCATTAGTAAAGTTTCCTCCGAATTTAGAAGTTAAAGCACTATCAGAAACTCCAATCATTTGAGAGAAAGCTTCTTTTAATACTTGAGCTACCATATCATTCAAATCAGTCTCAGCTTGACCAGTCATAAGAGAAGCTATAGTTAAAGCCTCTTTCTCATCCATAAAATAATAAACATTACCATTAGCTGAGCCAGTGTATGATACTTTTGCTTCTATTACTTTACCAGAAAGCATCTGATGCAAATTACTTACATCTCCAACAGTTGTAGTAATATTTGTGATGGACACAGTCTTTGTAGAAATAGAAGATAATGAATAAGCTTGATTATCTGCTATGATTTTAGCTGCCTCATTAAAAAGCTGCTTATCTACATTATTGCTGCTTCCAGCAGATGCTGAAGTGCTATCAGTGCTTCCAAAAGCCTCTTCACTTCCTTTAAGCAAAGCTTCTATTTCATCTTGAGATAATGCACCGTCACTCATCATAACCTTAATCCTCCTCTTTTAATAAATCATCTTCGGTGATATCAGTTTCTCCATCCATAACACCAGTAAGCTGTACAGCCATTCTGCTTCCAGATATACCAGGACGGCATAAGAATTTCTTCCTAGTACCAATCTTGAATATCACAGGGTCAGTAATCTTAGTCTCAGTAAACTTAACAACATCACCCTTTTGTAAATTAAGAATGTCTGATAATGGTAATTGCATAGAACCAAGTTCAGCCGAAGTTTCAACATATATATTTTGTAATTTTTCTTTAATAATTTTTAAGTTTTCGCTAGTACTTCCTCTTCTTACAGAAGCATACCAATATTGAGCAGAGAATTTAGAAAGTATAGGTTCAATAGTAATATAAGGTATACAGAAGTTCATCATACCTTCAACATCAGCAACCTTTGTCTCTAAAGTAATAAGTACAACCATGTCATTAGGGCTAACCATCTGAGCAAACTGAGGGTTAGTTTCTATAGAACCCAAACGCGGTCTTAAATCTATTACCTGAGACCAAGCCTCTCTTAAGTTACCTAATATTCTTACTATAATACCTTCCATAACAGACAACTCAATATCTGTTAATTCTCTATTTAAGTTTTTAGGGCTTTCTCCAGCTCCTCCAAACAACCTATCTATAATAGTAAAAGTAATAGATGGGTCAATCTCTAAAATAGAACTTCCTTTTAAAGGGTCCATACTCACAATAGCCAAAGTAGATGGATTACTTACACTTCTTATAAACTCTTCATAAGTAAGCTGGTCTACGCTTGCTACGTGAATACCTACCAAAGTTCTTAATTGAGCTGATAATGAAGTTGTAGTAACACGTGCAAAGTTTTCATGCATCATTTGAAGCGTTCTTATTTGGTCTTTAGAGAATTTGTCAGGACGCTTAAAGTCATAAATTTTAATCTTTCTATGCTCTACTTCCACACGTTTAGTATCAATATTATCCAACACTTCGCCAGATGATATAGCACTTAATAATGCATCTATTTCACTTTGTGACAATACTTCTGTCATACTATTATCCTTATACTTTATTTTAACTCATTAACTCAACAAGAAACTATCAAATAATATATCATCTATTTGTCCGTTTTTTAACATACTGTTTATTTCACGTTTAATATCAGCTTTCAATTGCTCTCTTCCTTCATTAGTTCTTAATTGGTCATAAGTATAAGAACTTATTAAAGAATATATTCTATCTCTTATCATATATCCTCTCTCTGGAAGCTCTACTGCTAATTGTTTAACATTAGTAGTGTAAGTCAATACTATGCTTACTCTTACAAATCTTGCAACATCCATATCAGCAGTATTAACATTAAACTCTGGAGTAATAGCAAAATATGTTGGAGGTGGCTGTTTAATCATGCCATCTACTACACCAGCATTTACTCCTGCGGCTCTTCCTACGCTCTTAGAAACAAAAAACGCTATAAGTCCAGATATTAAAGCAACTACTAAAATGGCAGCTACTATCATTAGTATTTTTATTATCATCGGGCTTAAAGTGAATTTTTTCTTTGCTTGAGCTTCGTTTTGTTCCTCTTCTTCGCCTTCTTCTAATTCTAAGTTTTCTTCTTCTGCCATATATAATTTCCTCTCTTATAAATATTATAATATTAATAATATCATTATATAACAGTAAAATAAATAATCAACTCTTATGTTAACTTTGTTATTACTGTATCTATATTAAAAATCGGTAAACTAAGAAAATACTTAACATATTTTTTTTATAAAATGTAAAAATTATTATATTGCTTTTTTTTGCTTTAATATTATAATCAAATAGTATTTTTAATGATAAATAAAAAGGGGTTATATTGATGAGAGTTTTATTAAAAGCTGAAGATTATGAAAAAGTTCTTCCAAGACTTGCTGCTGAAGTAATTGAAAAGGAAAATATGGATAAACTTTCTATTGTAGGCATAAGAAGAAGAGGCGATTATTTAGCTGTAAGACTTAAAAAACTTATAGAAGAAAAAATAAACATAGATATACCTATAGGTGCTATTGATATTAACCTCTATAGAGATGATTTATCTACTTTATCAGAATTCCCTGAAATTAAAGAAACTGACATACCTTTTGATATTACAGGAAAAACTATTCTTCTTGTAGATGATGTACTTTATACAGGCAGAACTATTAGAGCTGCTTTAAATGCTTTATTTGAATATGGCAGACCTCAGAGAGTTGTTTTACTTGTATTAGTTGATAGATTTGGAAGAGAGCTTCCTATATCTGCAAATTATGTTGGACTTGCATTAAATGTTCCTGCTGACCAATATATATCTGTAAGAATTAAAGAATTAGAGGGTGAGGATATAGTTTTACTTAAAGATAAAGCTTAATCGTCAAACTTTCTGCTTAAAGATGAGTAAAGGTCATAGAACTCTGTTTTAGAGAAATCTTTTAAACATTCAGTTGGCATTTTCTCTACTATGTTTTTAAAGTATGAGAATAGTTTTTTAAATTTATTCATTTCGCTTTCTGAAAGTAAAAGGTCATTTTTACCGCAATATGCCATTTCATTATTGTTGTTATTATTTTCTTCAGCTTCAAACATCTTTATAGCGAAATCTAAATCTAATTGACTTATTTCTCCGTCAAAATCTTCATTTGGGTTGTATTCTGTATTTTCTTTTTTTTCTATATCTTCATTAAGGCTAAATTCATCTTCTACTTTTACATTTGTTTCTATATTGTTTTTTTCAGTTTCATATAATTCTTTTTCTTCAGCCATTGTATGTTCCTTTGTTAGAAGTTTATCTGTTTCATCATATTCTTCAACAGATTTTTTATTTTTGTTATTATTGTTTATATTTTTTTTATTATCTATATGTATAAGTTCATGACCATCTTCATCGCTTTGACCTGATATAAGATGTTCCATAATACTTAAATCGGCATCTTTTACCTGATTAACAGCATTTAATTCCATAATTTCATTTAATTTTTCTAAATTATTTTCTACTATTTCTTCAAGTTCTTCATCATCGCCTATTAGAGTATTATCATCAATGATTACTTCATCATCTCCTATCAAAGAGTTATCATTTATATTTTCTTCTATTTCGTCTGCACCTATTAGAGTATTGTCATCAATTATTTGTTCTTCTTTTTCGTCATTACCTATTAGAGTATTGTCGTCAATTATTTGTTCTTCTTCTTCGTCATCACCTATTAAAGTGTTATCGTCTATTGTTGGTTCTTCTTTTTCATCATCGCCTATTAGAGCATTGTCGTCTATTATTAGTTCTTCTTTTTCGTCATTACCTATTAGAGCATTGTCGTCTATTGTTGGTTCTTCTTTTTCGTCATCACCTATTAAAGTATTATCATCTATTATTAGTTCTTCTTCTTCGTCATCACCTATTAGAGTATTATCATCTATTGTTGGTTCTTCTTCTTCGTCTGCACCTATTAGAGTATTGTCGTCTATTATTAGTTCTTCTTTTTCATCATCACCTATTAGAGTATTATTATCTATTGTTGGTTTTTCTTCTTCTTCGTCATCACCTATTAAAGTGTTATCATCTATGATTGGTTCTTCTTTTTCATCATCACCTATTAGAGCATTGTCGTCTATTATTAGTTCTTCTTTTTCGTCATTACCTATTAGAGTATTGTCATCAATTATTTGTTCTTCTTTTTCATCATCACCTATTAGAGCATTGTCGTCTATTATTAGTTCTTCTTTTTCTTCATCATCGCCTATTAGAGTGTTATCATCAATTATTTGTTCTTCTTCTTCATCATCACCTATTAGAGTGTTATCGTCTATTGTTGGTTCTTCTTTTTCTTCATCGCCTATTAGAGTGTTATTATCTATTGTTGGTTTTTCTTCTTCTTCGTCATCACCTATTAGAGTATTATCATCAATTATTTGTTCTTCTTTTTCTTCATCTGCACCTATTAGAGTGTTATCGTCTATTGTTGGTTCTTCTTTTTCATCATCACCTATTAGAGTGTTATCGTCTATTGTTGGTTCTTCTATTTCGTCATCACCTATTAGAGTGTTATCATCAATTATTGCTTCTTCTTCATTATTTTGTGTTAAAATTTCATCGTTTTTAGTTTCTTCTATATTTTCAGCTTTTTTTTTAGTTAGTTTTTCGTTTTTTTTTTCCTCTTCTTCTTTTATTATATTCTTCATTCATCTGCTTTAATTTAGCCAAAAAATCATTACTTTCTTTTTCTTCTTTTTTAGATTCTTCTTCTTTTCTCTCTTTCTCTTCTTCTTTATATTCCTCATTCATCTGCTTTAATTTAGCTAAAAAATCATTATTATCTTCTTCTTTGTTTTGCTCTTCTTTTTTTTCTTCATCTATTTTATTTTCTTCTATTTTGTTTTCTTCTATTTTGTTTTCTTCTATTTTGTTTTCTTCTATTTTGTTTTCTTCTTTGTATTCCTCGTTCACCTGCTTTAATAAAAAGTCATTGCTCTCTTTAATTTCTTCTTTTCTCTTCTCTTCTTTTTCTCTTTTATATTCTTCATTCATCTGCTTTAATTTAGCTAGAAAATTATTACTATCTTCTTCTTTGTTTTCTTCTTCTTTCTTATCCTCTTTTTCCTTTTTATATTCCTCATTCATCTGTTTTAATTTAGTTAAAAAGTCATTATTATCTTCAGCTTGTTCTTCTATTATATCTTTTTTTTCTTCTTCTATTATTTTATTTTCTTCTTTACTATTTTGAACTGATTCTAAATTGTTATTTATTTCTTCTTTATATTCAGTAGATAATAAATCATCGCTTGTTTTATTGCTCTCATCTTCTATAGAAGTATCAGAAGAACTATCAGAACTGCTGTTTTCTATATAGGCTTTATACATTAATTCTTCTTCATCTGTTAGCTCATCAGTTTTATCTTCAGAATCATCTCTATCTATGTACTCTTTATACATATTCACTTCTTCATCTGTCAACTCATTAATATCTTCTTTTTTATCAATACCTTCCAAATTATTAATACTTTCTTCTTTTTTTATATTTGTGTATTCTTTGCCCTCTATATAGCTTTTATACATATCTATTTCTTCATTAGAAAGCTCGTTCTCATCTAATTCATTATTCTCTATGTACTCTTTATACATATTCACTTCTGCATCTGTGAGTTCATATACTTCATTATTGTCTGCGTCCGATATTTGATTATTATATATACTATTTTCTTCATTAGATAATTCATCTATCTCTAATTCTTCTATATCTTTTTTTATTTTATTCATATCCATATACTCTTTATTATTATTTTGTATATATTTATATTCAATATTTTCATCTTTAGTTATTAAATCAAGTTCATTTCCAGATAATTCTATAATATCATCTTGATTATTATTTTCATTAATATAATTTGACTCATCTATATAATCAACATCATCAATATCAGGCACATCAATATTATGAATATTTTCTGTAATAATGTTTTTATCATCATTGTCTAATGAATGTTCAATATTTTCTATTTCATCTAATCCCTCTGATACCATTTCAGCTATATCATCATTATTTTCATCAACAATTTCTATTATATTATCATCACTTTTCAAAGAATTATTTTCAGCATATTCAATATTTTCTATTTCAGCTAAACCCTGCGATACTATATCAGCTATATTATTATTGTCGTATTCTGTATTGTCTAAGTTTTCAACTAAATCATCTAGTTTTTCTAACTCATCAATTACTTCATCATTATTTATAATATCAGTGTCAATATTCTCTTTTATTTCTGTATTTTCTAAATTGTCATTATTGTTTTCAAAGCTTTCAGCTTCTAAATAATTATCTAAAGCATTATTGATTTCATCATTAACAGTAGTTTCAAAAGTAGTATCATTTTCTTTGTTAATGTTAGTATTATTTTCATTTATATAGCTCTCTTCATCAATGATTTCTACTACACTGTCATCATTTTGCAAAGAACTATTTTCAGCATATTCAATATTTTCTATCTCAGCTAAACCATGCGATACTATATCAGCTATATTATTATTGTCGTATTCTGTATTGTCTAAGTTTTCAACTAAATCATCTAATTTTTCTAACTCATCAATTACTTCATCATTATTTGTTTCATTATTTATAATATCAGTGTCAATATTTTCTCTTATTTCTGTATTTTCTAAATTCTCATTATTGTTTTCAAAGCTTTCAGATTCTAAATAATTATTTAAAGCATTATTGATTTCATCATTAACAGTGGTTTCAAAAGTAGTATCATTTTCTTCAGTAATATTATCATCAATTGCAATATCATTATTTTCTTCAATACTTTCTGCTATATCGTTATTATCATTGCTGTTAGAGTTTTCAGCTTCTAAATAATTATCTAAAGCATTATTGATTTCATCATTAACAGTGGTTTCAAAAGTAGTATCATTTTCTTCAGTAATATTATCATCAATTGCGATATCATTATTTTCTTCAATACTTTCTGCTATATCGTTATTATCATTGCTGTTAGAGTTTTCAGCTTCTAAATAATTATCTAAAGCATTATTGATTTCATCATTAACAGTGGTTTCAAAAGTAGTATCATTTTCTTCAGTAATATTATCATCAATTGCGATATCATTATTTTCTTCAATACTTTCTGCTATATCGTTATTATCATTGCTGTTAGAGTTTTCAGCTTCTAAATAATTATCTAAAGCATTATTGATTTCATCATTAACAGTGGTTTCAAAAGTAGTATCATTTTCTTCAGTAATATTATCATCAATTGCAATATCATTATTTTCTTCAATACTTTCTGCTATATCGTTATTGTTTTCTAAATTATCATTAGTTTCAGAGATTTCATTAGCAGATTCTTCATTATTGATGCTAGCAGTATTATCTGATGCATCTTCTATAATAGGAGTACTATTAGTAAAAAAACTCTCCAAATTAAAATCATCAACATCACTTATAGCATTCAAATCATCTTCAGATATTCCAACATTGCTCTCTATTTCATTATATGCTCTATTTTCTTCTTCTGTGTATGCCTCTACAGTTTCATTATTAACATCATTTGTATTATCTTCAGAAATTTCCTCTATGCTTATAGTATCTTCATTATTATTTGAATCATTTTCTGCCGTATCTTCTATACTAGGAGCACTATTAGCAAAAAAACTCTCCAAATTAAAATCATCAACATCGCTTATAGCATTCAAATCATCTTCAGATATTCCAACATTGTTTTCTATTTCATTATATATTCTATTTTCTTCTTCTGTGTATGCCTCTACTGTTTCATCATTATTTACATTTTGGAAATGGTTTTCCAAATTAAAATCATCAACATCGCTTATAATATTTAAATCATCTTCAGATATTCCAATATTGCTTTCTATTTCATTATATATTTTATTTTCTTCTTCTGTGTAGGCTTCTACAGATGCTTCTTGATTATTATTTTCTATTGCTATATTTTCATCTGATGCAGAAGTTATGCTGTCATCTATTATAGAGCTATGTATGCTAGGAGATTCAGTACCTATAGATACAGTAGGAAAATTGTTTTCATTAATTTCTATATTTTTATCTACAAGAGAATCTATATCATATTCATCAAGAGAGATATCATTATTATCATCAAAAATATTTGAATTATTTAATTTCAATTTTATCTCCCTTCAGTATTTTTTTTAATGCTGTAATACTTAGCCGGTATATTTATAGTTATATCATTTGTTATTGGCATATTGTAATCTAAACCTTCAGGTAAATATCCTCTTTCTGTAATTCCTCCAGCTGTTTCAATTATTTTAGCAAAAGAAGAACCATATTTGCAAAAATATACACCCGAATGTCTTACAGCACCTTTCATAGTTACTTTTATATACCTTTCAGTATCGGTGTTATTAACAGTATTAATTATAATACCAAATAAAAAAACCAATAAAATAAAAGATAGACAAATAATTTTTTCTTTCATTTATAATAAATAATAAACTATATTTTATATTATTAATGATATCATTATTTCTATATAAGGTCAAGAAATTATAAATTTAATCTTCAAATAATAAATATATATTTTTAGAGTCATAATGTACGGATTTATAGTATATTATCCAATCTGTAAGATTTTCTATGCTATGCATTCCTCTGTCTCCCTCATGCATATTCAAATCTTTATAAGGCTCATTTATTAATGTAGCATCAAAATATCCGTCATCTGTAAAATCATGAACCTCAAACCATAAATGCTCTAAATCATTAGGGTCTTCGTCTTCTCTAGCATAACCTAATTTTACTAAAAACGAAGTATCTTCATCTTTCTTTTTCTTTGTTAATAATTCTATAAAATATTCAATTTTATCAAAAGCAGCTTCTCTCATTATAGCAGTTTCAAAATTGCTAAGCATAAAAATAGGATTATCTGTAAGTTTATCTTTATAGTAGTCCATAGTATGGTAATTTCCTTTTTCATCTACAGCTACTAATACACCAGAAGGAGTGTTATGTATATTATCATTTCTGTCTTTATAGCTTCCAGAAAAATCTTTATCAATATTAAGTTTTTCTAAAGCCTCTTGCCAAGGAAGCCAGCAAACACTAACACCATAAGCAGGAGTAAATTTAAAGCCTTTTTCAGGAACTCCTCTCTCTATAAATAGTTTTGCTACAGTGTTTAATAATTCTCCATAATAAGCATTAGAATCTTCAACACCAACTATTTCTAATTCTATCACACCAGCTCTGTATAATCCATGCGTATGAAACCAATATTCTACTTTGTTTGGGTCTTTATCATCATCATATATAGCATGAATAGTGTAAAGATAGTCTAGTGAAGGTAAAAGCGGGAATGTGGCAGTGTATGCAAGCCAATCTCCAGAACGTGCAGTAGAACAAGACATATCTAAAAATAATGAAGCATCTGCTACTATGCTGTTTAATAATTGTAATTGTCTTTGATAGTCTGTAAGAGGATAATTTTGAAATACTGTTGATATATGTATTGCATAATTTACTTCTAATGCCTCTTTATAATTTTCTTCTTTTATTGTATTAACTGAGAATATTTCAGGTACATTTTCTGTTACAGTTTTTGCATCTATTAGAGCAATATAGAATGTAAGTTCATCATTTTGTTTTACTTCTTCATCATGATTGCCGCAAGAGCATTGATGATTTTCTCCATGGCTGCAAGAGCATTGATGTTCTTCTTCATGGTGATGTCCGCATGAGCATTGATGTTCTTCTTCGTGATTATGTGAGCATTCATGTCCTTCACAAGAGCAATCGCTATCGCATTCATCATCACACTCATCATCATATTCTTCTATATATTCTGCTTTTAATATTACTTCCCATTTTGAGTTTTCTCTTATATAATTTTCTTTTTCTACCTCTTTTAATTCTGTAACTATAAAGCTATTTTCCTCTGCTAAAATTTCTTTAAGCTCATCTATAGTTACATTATGGTCATATTCTTTAGAAAATACAGCCGCCATCCAAGATTCTAATCTATGCTCCTTGTTTGAAAATACATTATATAGTTTTTCATTATAATCCATACTTTATTAACCTCTTAAAAATAATTAGTATATGATAAAATAAAAAATATTTTTTTGCAATTTATGAAAATATTATTATTTTTATTTTTTCTTTACAGGTTGATATTATAATTATATTATGTTATTATTATAAAAAAAGAATAAAAATAGGTACTATGGATATGGCATGAAAATAATATCTGGGAGATTTATCTCAAAATCTGAATTACGTAATAAGATACTTAGAGATGTGCTGTTAGTATTTCTATTTTTATCAGTGGCAGGGTTTGTATATTTCCAAATGAGAAGCCCTGTGCCTGTAAAGTTTCTTTTTAAATCACTTTTTCAAGATGTAAAAAACAGTGTAGTAGAGGAATATTCTAAAATATATTATCCAACCTACTATTTTTCTATGCAGATGACGCCTATATTTGATATAATCAATCAGGCTCCAGATGTTTATAAGGTTTTAATAACTAATTTCTTTCCAAAGCATACTTTTATAGAAAAAGCGGCTATGCAATTTGGAGATAGTTATATGTCTATTACTAAATCTGGAAATGGATATAAAGTTCAAGGTACTATTGCCACGAATAATATGCAAAAATACTCCGCAATACCAATGGAGCAGCTTAGTATAGACTCATTTTATGTAAAAGACGGTAAGCCTTATATACATTTAATTTATATTGCAAGTGAGAATGTTGCTTTTGAATATATTTCAGAGTTTAATGTGAAGTTTGATAATTTAGATATAAAAAATATGAATAATATATATGCCTATTTGGTTACTGGAAACAGTAGAATAATTTTCCCTGTATCTTTATCTAATACCAATGAAAACCCTATGGATTTTGTTGAAATAGCAGATATGCTTAATTATGAGTTTCAAAAGAATGAAAATGAAGATATAGCTAAAGTAATTTATAATAATAAGCATTATTGGGGATATAAGGGTAATTTTAGTGTATCAGAAAATAAAGTTGAAATAGGCATTATAATACCAGAGAAGTCTTTAATAAATAAAATACAAATACCTATAATACTTTTCTTTATTATATTTGTACTTCTTACAATAGGGCTTATAGTAATGTTCTCTGCTCATTATGTAAGGATAATAGAAGAGCTGAGAAACAATCATATGAATATTAAAAACATTATTAAAGAGGGTGAAAGTACAAATGTAGAGTTTAAATCTACTTTAAGATATGACAGCAATACAGAAAAGATAAATAAATCTCTAGAAGAAGTGATAATGAAATCAATTGCGGCATTTGCTAACACAGAAGGAGGCCGACTTTTTATAGGAATCACTAATGATGGAGAAATTATAGGTCTTGACCATGATTATTCTACTTTAAAACAGCCTAATAAAGATTTCTTTGAACTTCATCTTAGAACTTTGGTTGAAACTTATTACGGCAATGCTTTTTCTGCTGAAAATATTAGGATAGATTTTGTTGAAGAAGAAGGAAAAGATATATGTATTGTTTATATAAGTAAAAGCAGAGAGCCTGTATATAGTAAAATTACTAATAAACAAGGTCTTAAAGAGGAAAAATTCTTTATTAGAGTAGGCAATTCATCTAGAGAAATAGCAAACACAAGCGAGATAATAGCCTATATCAACAAGCATTTCAAAAAGCTATAAAAAGTTATAACACTATAACAAAATGTTTGACTAATTTAAAAAAATACGATATAATAATAATTACTAATAAAAAAGGAGTTCGATTATGTCAAATAATATATATGATTCTATTGTTATAGGCGGAGGTCCTGCTGGTCTTTCTGCTTTGCTTTATTTGGGAAGAGCTTTAACTAATTCTTTACTTATAGAGAAGAAAGGTATTGGCGGACAGATGATGAGTACTGATACTGTTGAAAATTATTTAGGTTTTCCGGAAGAGATGACTTCTTTTGAACTTGTTGATAGAATGCAAAGACATGCTGAAAAATTTTCTAAAAACCCTATAGTTTATGATGAGGTAACAAAAATAGAAAATATTAAAGATAAAGTGAAAACTATTCATACTGCAGATGGAAAAACTTATCAAACTAAAACAATAATACTTGCTATGGGTGGTTTTGCTAAGAAATTAGGCACTAAAGGCGAAGCAGATTTTGCTGGAAAAGGTGTTTCATACTGTGCTACTTGTGATGGTGCTTTTTATAGAGGAAAAACTGTTGCTGTAGTTGGAGGCGGAAACAGTGCTTTTGATGAGGCTTATTTCCTTACTAGATTTGTTAATAAAATATATTTAGTTCACAGAAGAAAAGAGTTTAGAGCTGATGCTATCAATATAGAACATTTAACTAATACTGGTAAAGTAGAATATGTATTAGACAGCGTGATAGATGAGATTTGCGGAGACGGAAAGGTTACTAATATAAAAATAAAAAATGTATTAGATAATTCTATACATGAACAAGCTGTAGACGGAGTATTTGTGTTTGTTGGTCAAGAGCCTGCTACTAGCATATTAAAAGATACTGGTATTGCTATGAAAGAGAGCGGACACATTATAGTTGATATGTCTACTATGGCTACTAATATAGACGGAGTTTTTGCTTGCGGAGATTCTGTATTTAAGCCTGTAAGACAAGTTGCTAATGCTGTTGGAGAAGGTGCAGTGGCAGCTGTAAGAGTTACTGAGTATTTATCTCATCTTTAATTTTTAAAAATTGCTTGACAAAAATATTTATTGATATAGAATTAATTTTATAATCAATAGGACTTTAATAAAAGAGTGTTGGTTTATCTCCCAAAAGGGAAAAACTGACCCTCTTTTTTTGTTAACAATTAAATATAATAGTAGTATGGTATTATGAGCGAAAAAAACAACAGAAGACCGCAAAGGCAAAAAGAATACGGCAGAGATGCTAAAAAGAAAAAAGTTAAACCTGTTAAAAAAGATGAAGTTAAAGTAATAGACCAAGAGTTGCTTTTTGAGAATGCTAAAAAATTAATAGAAAAGCATAATATTTATTTATTAGATTTAAAAGTACTTGCTGTTAAGGATAATAAAAAAGTTTATGCTGTTATATTTAAGAAAAAAGAGAGTGTTTCGCATAATCATTGTATTGAAGCTACAAGAGTAATTCAAGAAGTGATAAAAAATAATGGTTATGATGAGGGGGATTATACTATTACTGTATCTTCTGCTGGGTTTAGATGGAAATTTGATGATAATTATGAGCTTTTTGAAGATATGCCTATAAAGATTAAATACAAAGTAGATGATGATAATTATATTACTACTACTGCTATATTAAAAGAAGCTAAAGATGATTATATTATTATAAAGAATGATGATGATAACATTGATATAAAGATATTAAAATCTAATATTATAAAAACTAGATTAAATTGCTAGTAAAAAACAAAAATGGAGAATTAAAACTATGTTTGAAAATGTTGGTACTTATTTACAAATGCTATCTGAAGAAAAAGATATAAGTATTGATTTGCTTAAAGAAGTTGTAGAATCTGTTATGATTTTGGCTTTAAAAAAGAAATATGGAGATAATGTAAACTTCCATATTAATTTTGATAATAATAATAACCCTACAGTATATAGAGGAGTTAATGTTGTTGAAGAGGTAAAAGACGACAGAAAAGAGATATCTTTAGAAGAGGCTAAAAAACTTGATAGTGATATTAATTTAGGCGATGAGGTTTTAATATTAGTTGATCATGTTGGTGATTTTGGAAGAATAGAGAGTACTGCTGCAAAAAACTACTTTCTTTCAAAAGATTTCTGAGCTTGAAAAAAATATTATATATAATGAATTCAAAAGAAGAGAAAATCAATTAGTAAATGGATATTTTCAAAGAGAAAACAGAGGAAATATATATGTTAATTTAGGTAAGACTGAGGGTGTTTTACTAAAAAAAGATTTATCTCCAAGAGAGCATTATGCTGCGGGAGATAGAATAAGAGCATATATATACAAAGTAGAAAATGACAGGTCAGGACACCCTACTATATATTTAACTAGAACTAAAGCTGACTTTATTAAGAAATTATTTGAATTAGAGATTCCAGAGATTGCTGACGGCACTATAGAGATAAAAAATGTTGTAAGACAGCCGGGATTAAAAATAAAAATAGCAGTAGTATCAAATAAGCCTGAAGTTGATCCAATAGGAGCTTGTATTGGTCAGAAGGGTATAAGGATACAGGCTATTATAAAAGAGATTGAAGGTGAGAAGATTGACGTTGTAAAATGGTCTAAAGATATTAGAGAGTATATTGCAGAGGCTATTGCACCTGCTAAACCTACTAGAATAATTATTACAGATCCTGAGAAAAAAGAGGCTATGATTATCATACCTGATGACCAATTATCTCTTGCTTTAGGAAGAAGCGGATATAATGTTAAATTAGCTTCTCAGCTTACTGGTTATACTTTTGACCTTAAAACAGAAACTGATATTAAAGAAAATCCTGAATTATTAAAAGACATAGTTCCTTTGAATCAGATATTTGCTGAAAATGTTGAAGAGAATGTTGAAAATGAAGAAGCTATAGCTGATACAGAAGATACTCAAGAGGCGGCAGTAAGCAATTTATATTCATTAACTGATATAGATAAAGATGTAATAAAAACACTTATTGACGGTGGTATTAATTCTATAGAAGAACTTTATGGAATGGACGCTAATACTATTATAGAAAAAACTAATCTTGATGAAGAAACTGTTAATAACATTATAAATATTCTTAAAGAAGTTGTAAGTGTTGTAGAAGAGACAGATGAGAACTACGAAGGAATTGCAGAAGAGGTTGTTGAAGAGATAGAAGTTTATGAATGTCCTAACTGCGGTTCTAGCATTACTGAGGATATGACTAAATGTCCTAAATGCGGTATTGAGCTTTCTTTTGAATAATGGCAAATACTTGCAAAGTTTGTTCTTCCAATCATTATAAAAAAATTGGGGAAATTAAAAATATTTGGAAAGAGTATAAAGACGTTTATCAATGTGATGAATGTTCTTTATACTTTATAGATTCTCCAACCGATGAAGAGATTAACTCATTATACAAAAATGAATATCATAATAATATAAAAAATAAATTATTTGAGACAGCTAAAAGCAAAATGCGTTATGCTAGAAGTTTATCTCAATTTAATTATATAAAACAAACTATAGATTTGAAAAACAAAGATATATGCGAGATTGGTGCTTTTGACGGATTATTATTGGGTTTATTCAAAAAAAATAATAACAATGTTTTTGGGTATGAGCTTAATGATGATGCTAGAGTATATGCCAAAAAAAAATATGATATTGATTTAAAAGAAAACTTTTTGGAGAGTAAATCTAAATACGACATTATAATACTTTCACATGTAATAGAGCATTTTAGAGAGCCTAAAGAGATATTAATAAAAATAAAGAGTATGCTTAAAGAGAATGGATTTATATATATAGAAGTTCCTAATTCTCCTATGCCTAATGAATGTTCTTACAATATGCTTATGAGATATCTTAATACAGAGCATATTGTTAATTTTAATATGGATAATTTAATTAAGTTTGCAGAAAGTGCTGATTTAAAAATAGTGAGAAGTGAATATAATAATTATAATATTAGTATAGATAATGAAAATTTAAGAATAAGCCTATTAGAAGGCTCTTTGCCTAATTTTAGTAATTATTTTGCTTTTTCTTTGTTTGCTTTAAAAACTCTCATTGTTCCTAATGTAACTTTTACCAATTATAAAAACAAATCTAATAAATGGTCTTATGGAGAGAACATTAGATTAATAGCAAAAATATAAAATAAAAAAAATATATACTGAGAATTTTTAAGTTTGTCAAAATATAGTTGTTTAGGTATATATTATTATTCATAAACATAATGCTCTTTACATAGATTATAATATATACAATCTCTGCATTGATTTTCACCTGCTATAAAAATTAATTCTCCATCTGCAATATGTCTTAATACCTTGTCAAAATAATTATGAAGTATATTTTCTCCGTTGTATCCTAATATAGTAAGTATTGTTTCTTTATCATCAAATTTGATATAATTATTTTCTTTATTTACTACATTCTCTTCTTTATAAATACTAAAACCTAATTCGCATTTTTCTAATTGTTTAAATACATCAATATTTTTATTTTGTTTAATTATATATTCTTCTATAGCATATTTTAAATATAATAAAGGCTGTAAGTAATTATTAATTATATCATCATAATTATCAGAGCTTGCGATTTTTTTAATATTGTAGCTGCTTCCCTTATAATCTATGATTCTTATTCCATTTATTGTTTTATCATCATTGTAACTTAAATCTATTCTGTCTATTCTACCTTTAATTTTTACATCAAGTCCATTATAAGAATAAACTTTAACATAGCTAAAAGACTTTTCAAATTCAAATGGTATAAATCCATATTCTTCAATATTTTCTATTTCATTTGATATAAAATGCTTCATTATATTATTTATTTCATATGTCATTATTTTTTTATCATTGTCATCAGTAATTTCTTTATGTTTTATTAAAGTATCTTCTATAACTTCTTTTGCTATATTGCTGTAATTATCAAACTCTGAAGTTTTTAGTTTTAAATCACCATATTTATTTTTTATATTTTTGTAGAAATAATGAAATATATCATGATAAATACTTCCCTTTAATATTTTATCTATACCAACAGGGGCAGATGATACAGCTTCTATTTTACATTCATCATTATATAAAACTTTAGCAGGGCATTGCATTATATTAAGTAAGTAACTTACACTAATACCCTCATTACTATTAAATAATTTTTTTTGTATTATTTCTATTGCATTGTTATTAGCATCATCATATTCATTTTTATTAATTTTATTATAAACACTTTTTGTAATATCTTTTATATTAATTGGAAGCTTATTATTTAAATATTTATTATTATAATTTTCTCTTTCAAAAAATAAGCTCATCATATTTTCTTTTGAAGTGTGAATATTATCTGATATATAGTTTTTTCTATAAATAAAAGAGTTAATATCATTAAAATCTTTTATTCCAATTTCTGATGCTATATCTTCTAAATAATAAAATGGTATATCTAAATTGCCTTCATCATCTTTAAATCTAAAAGAGAAATAAACCTTACTGTCATCTTCTAATGAAGAGAGTATATTTAAAAATAAATTATAATACATATCAGATAATAAACTTTGAGTATTAAATATATGTTTTTTATATTTATTATTAATTTCTTCTCTAAGTTTATTACTCATAAAAAAGGTATTTGGCTTTCTCATTAAAAAATCATTATTCATACCCAATATAAATAAATGTTTTACTTTTATTCCTCTAGCATCATATAGATTACTTAATGTTATAGCATCATATTTACTTTTATCTGTTTTTATGTAGCTGTCTTCTATTAATGTACTTAAAGCAGAATAAAAATCATAATAATCTATTTTCTCTTCATCTTCTGTTGCTTCAAGTTTTAGTATTAATTCTATAAATAATCTTAATGTGTTTTGATGAATGTTAATGAGATTATCATCTTTATAAATCAGCTTATTATCAAATATTAAATCTACTTTTAAAAATTTTAATATTTCTATATAAACTATTGCTATAGTTTTATAAGTGTTTGCATATATTAGTTTTTTTAATAGTTCTATAAAATCTAGTATAAACTTATTGTCTTTTACGTTTTTTATAAAATCATCTAACGGCATAATGCTAACTATTTTTTCATTAGCATACAATGTGTTTCTTATGTTATAGTTATTTATCTCTTCACAATTGCTTATAAAAGGAGATGATAATATTTTAATTAAATTATCTACATCAATGTTTATTTTATCTTTTTTATCAAGCACAGTAAATACAGACATTAATACAGGTATAAGAGGCATTTTCCATATAAAATTCCCTCTTCTTTCATTAAAGTTAATATTACATTCTTTTAATCTTTCAACTATAATATCATGATATTTATCAGCATCAGAATAAATTATAGTAATATCTTCTAAAGAAATATTTGATTCTATTAGTTTTATTATTTCATCTAATACAGTATTAACTTCCTGTTTTATGCCGAATGCTGTTATTAATTTTATATTATCTTTTTCTATGTTTTTTTTGTTTATTAATGACTTTGCGAAATTTGATATTTGATAAGTATTTATATTATAATCATTAAAATAACTCTTAAAGTTTTTTACGCATTCCTCTGCCAAGAGTATATTTATTTTTATGTTGTATGAAGTTTGTATTGTATTTAATAATATACTATATAAATGAGGGAGGCTTTCAAAGTTGTATATATTTATTTCATCATAGTTATATTGCATCTCTTTGTTTTTTACTGCATTAATAAAATATTTAAATGCATCAAATTCATCAATAGCATTAATTGAAGCATTTTTTAGTTTATATATTTCTATGATTTTATTTATATCTTTTAAGTGTTCATTATTAAAAATTATCTTTTCATTACACATCAATTCAGCAAAACTAATCTCTTCCAAAAAAGAGTATAAACTTGAAGCTAATTGATAAGTGATAACTTGTTTAGATAATATTGATTTTTTATTTTTTTGTGCGAACTCATTTATAGCAGAATGCATATTTACTATAGCAATTGCTTTTTCTAACATATAAACATTATTTTCTATAGAATATTTTTTAAGAAAGCTCTCTATATTGTTTTTATAAAATTCATATATTGTTTTATAATTTGTAATATCAAGACTATAATATTCACCATTTTCTTTAATAATATAATGGTCTCTTGCTTTAGAGTTTGGAAAGAGAAATAATTTATTCATGCTATAAAATATCCATAATGCTTATTTTTAAAAAATAATAAACTAAAATACTATTTAATCAAGCATTTAAGTTAATACAAAAAAGTAGCATCTCCATAAGAAAAGAAATGATAATTATTTTCTACAGCAATTTTATATGCATTCATAATATTATCATAACCAGCAAAAGCACTCACCATAGCAAGAAGAGTAGAGTGCGGTGTGTGGAAATTTGTAATAAGAGCATCTACACATTTAAACTTGTATGGAGGATATATAAAAATATTTGTAGAGCCTTCTAATCTATTAAAATTAAAATCATTATATTCACTTTCTAAAACTCTTGCCACAGTTGTTCCGCATGATACTATTCTTTTTCCATCTTTTTTAGCATTTATTATTATATTGGCAGTTTCTTTTGGTATAGAAAATTTCTCTTCATGCATAACATGTTTTTTTAAATCTTCTTCTTTTATAGGGTTGAAAGTAGAAAAACCAACATGCAAAGTAACATAGCAAATAGTAATGCCAAGAGATTTAATTTTTTCTAAAAGCTCTTTTGTAAAATGAAGTCCTGAAGTAGGTGATGCAATACTTCCCTCATTTTTAGCATATACATTTTGATAGAACTCTTTATCTTTATCATTATATTCTTCTTCGCCTTTTTTCTTTCTGCTTTGTATTATATATGGTGGAAGAGGTATTTTACCGATTGTATCTAATATATTCGAAGTAAGCGGTTTTGAGAACTTTATTAATTTTGTTGATATATTATCTTTTATTATAGAAGCTTCAATTATTCCAATGTTTTCTATATGGCTATAATCTAAATATAATATATCATTTTCTTTTATGTTTTTTCCTTTTATTAAACATTCCCATAAATCTTCGCTATTATTGAATTTATTTAGAAGCAGTATCTCTGCATTTCCGCCTGTGTTTTTTTTAGCGTATATTCTTGCAGGTATTACTTTACTGTCATTAAGAACTAATATATCATCTTTATTTAGATAATTAATAATATCGGAGAAAATTTTATGTTCCACTTCTCCTGTGTTTTTATTAATTGTCATTAACTTACAATGATCTCTCTCATAATTTGGAGTTGTAGCTATTAAATTTTCCGGCAAATAAAAATTATAAGTTTCTCTATTTAAATAATCTATCATAAAAATATTTCTCTTTTATAAAAGTTAAATCTAAAAAATTAAAAAGTTACTATTATTCTTCTTTGTCTTAAAAATTTCGTTAAAGTCTTTTTGCTTACAGAATTGTATTTTAATATAGCATATTCATCATTAATTTTTTTTATGTTCATGCCTTTTCTGTTTGCCTCATAGACTATCTCTTCAAGTTTATCTTTATCTTTTATATTTATCAAAGTAATGTTTTCATATATTGAAGATATAATTCCTCTTTCATACCATCTGTTAATATTGCTTTCAACATGTTTTGGTATTGTAAGAGAATACTCTTCTAATACAGATTTTAATTTGCTTAAAAAATTATTAAAACTATATTTAGAGTCAGTTTCATTTATAATTGTTTTTGCTTTCAATATTTTATCTTCTGTGATTTTATAAGTATAAACACTTTCTATTTTTTTCTTAAGCTCAAAGTATAAATTACACATATAAATAAAATCATCATCAAAAGCATTATGATTGATTAAAGTTATTTCAAAATTGCCATTAATAAAACATTTTTTAGGATTGTTTTTTATGTCTTTTATACTTTTTAATGCAACAATAGCTCCTTCATAAAAAGAAGCTTCTACAAGACCAAATAAAAACATTGTGTATAATATATTATTATACATTTCTGGGGAGATAGTATTTTTTTCTTTTAATTCTAATAATAATTTAGTTTTAGAAATGTTTTCATTATCTTCTAATATTTGTAGTATTTTATTTTGATATTCTATATGATTTTTAAATATTTGTTTTAGTATAGTGTCTCTTCTTTTTTCTATATCTAATGATAGGAATTTTTTTACATTATCACTTTCTAAGGAAATAAATCCTTTATTGTCTATTACTATTAAATCAAGCTTCAAGCAAATATCTATTATTGTATTATAATCTATATTGTTGCTAAAAACTTCTAAGTTAATATTATCTATATTTATTTTTTGAATATCAACTTCATAAATAAAGTTTTCTATATCATTTAATATATTAAGGTGATTATATATAAAAATAGAAGAAGCAGCATTATCTTCGAGAGATTTTTCTATAGTATTTAATACATTTATGTTATTGATAGCTATAAATGCATTTTCACTCTCTTTTGTAAAGTACAATGTAACAATATTAGCTTTGCATAAGTCAAATAATTCATCATTAGTAATTTTGATTTTTGTATTTTCTATTATGCCGCCATTTTCATATATGGATATTATTTTTTTAAGATACTTTTTGTATGTTGAAGTATTATATTTTACATCAATATAGTTTTCTATTTTTTTAGTATTTTCTTTTAAGATAAGTGTTTCTAATAATTCTCTAATATTTGGCAGGAAGTTTAATGTATCATCATTAGCATTAAGTTTTCTTCTTTTCATTTTCAAATATAAAAGCCCAGATTTTTTTATATCATCAACATAATTAAAAAACATAGGCAATTGTTTTTGAGTATATTTAAGAGAATATGCAATATCTATAGAATTAATTTCTTTATCATAATTTTTAATGACAAAATAAACAATTTCCTTTTCTTCTTTATTTAAAAGAAAAAACTTATATGAAATCAAAGATATATTATCAGTCTTATTTTGCAAATCATCTATATTTTTTGCTTTCCAAATTTTTAATAATTCTTTTAATGTATCTTTTGATATTTGGCTATACATAATATATATTCACTTATTTTATAATAAAGTATTTAAAGAAACCTTGAGGCACATCATCAGGTCTTTTTGATTGTATCCAAGCAATCATAGGCTGACCCTTAATGAGTCTGTAAGGCACAAGTCCCCACATTCTGCTGTCGCAGCTTTGGTCTCTGTTATCACCCATTACAAAGAAATAATCTTCAGGTACATTATATATATATTCATCTGGTCTGTCTTTAGCATAAGGTATATATATATTCATCCAGAAAAATAGTTTTATATCATCGCTAACTATTTTATCATTAATATATACTTCAAAAGATTTAAGGTCATTATAATAATCTTCTCTATCAACAATCTTTTTAAATATTATAACATCACCTTTTTTTGGCACATAAATAGGACCATATATATCTATAATAGGTACAAAGTCTCTCTCTCCATAGTAGAAATAACCCCATTTATCTTCTATTTCATTTCCATTTATAATTATCTTTTTTTCTCTAATTTCAACAGTTTCTCCAGCAGTAGCAATTACTCTTTTAACAAACTCTTTTCTAGGGTCTAAATCTACAGTTTTAAGTCCAAAGAATAATTTAGCAGGAGCAAGATGCTTTCCTCCAGTGAGTTTTTCACCTATAAAGTCTGCAAGCAAAAATCTAGGGTCCCAGTTAAAAGGAGTAAGTGAAAATACCATTACAGGCAATTTTAACATCTGTACCAAAGGTGAAGGTTCATAGTACGGCATAGAAGATTCGCAGCCAAAAGTAGAAGAAGGAGGTGCTCTAAATACAACTAAGTCTCCTCTTTGAGGTGATTTGATTTTAGGAAGTCTATATCCTAAAAGCCCATCTGTAAATGGAAGTTTTACACCATATACGAATCTATTTGCAAATAACCTATCTCCAGGCATAATAATTGGTATCATAGAGCCTGTTGGAATTTGATAGTTTTGTATTAAAAATGTGTTTATAATTAGCACTATTACTATTGCGTATAAAATTTCTTTTAGGGTATGTTTAAAAGTTCTGCATTCGCCTATTATGATATCTGTAATATTTTTTATAGGGTTTTCCATAAATATAAGCACCTTCTCTAAATATTAATGTGCTATTGTATAATAATATTTATAAAAAATCAACTTGAATAATATGTATAATTTTTAAAATATATATTATTTTTATAGTGCAAATTTGATATTTGACTTTATATTTTTATGATATATTATCTTTAAAATAATGTTTTAAAAATGGTAATTAAATTATGAATAAAAAAATTATACTACTCATAATATTTTTAAGCATAGTTTTATCTTCTTGTATTATTAATTTAAACACTTCTTCTATTTTTACAACAGGAAGAACATATACAGGAGCTTGGTCTGGATATTTATATGGAACAGATAATATACATGGTAACTCTATTATAAGAATTGCTTCTGACGGTACTATGCAATTTAAAGACCAGTATAATATTACTATAGATTTTTATAAATATGATATTGTACATAAAACTGTTTCTGGGAATGATGTTTATGAAGCAAGCAAATATATGTATGATAGGGGAGATAGTGTTACTTATTATTTAACAATAGAGTTTGTAAAGAGCAGTTATAATGAAAGTATTTATATAGCTAATGTTAGGCTGGTCGAGAAAAGAAATATTATGAATGATAAAATATATAGCGGTACTTTTAATAGATATTAATTAATTTTGAAGGTTATAATAATTATATGTCAAATCATATAGGCAAAGATCTCACAGAGTCAAAAGTTTCTTCTACACTCATCACACTTTTAGTGCCAATATTGTTATCAAACACATTAAATGTTGTTTATAATATAGTAGATAGCATATGGATAGGCAATATTATAGGGCCTCTTGGGCTTTCTGCTGTTGCTGTGAGTTTTCCAATAACACTTATGATGGGCTCTTTTGCTTTTGGTGTAAATATGGCTAATGGGGTTATAGTATCTCAATATTATGGTGCTAAAGATTATAACACGGTTAGCCATGTAATAAAGGTATCTACCACTTTGGGAGTTATTATACTTTTTACTGTGGGTTCATTAATGTTTATATTTGCTAAAAAAATATTAATAATAATGAACACCCCAAAAGATGCTTTAGATATGGCTGTTATTTATTTGAGAATAACTATAATAGGCTTGCCGTTTGCTTATTCTTATTTTTTTATATCTTCTATACTTAGAGCTGTTGGCGATAGCGTGAGACCTTTAATATTTTTGATAGTATCTTCTATTGTTAATATTATATTAGACCCAATACTTATAAAGGGCTTTTTTATAATTCCAGCAATGGGGCTTAAGGGTGCTGCTATTGCCACTGTAATATCGCAATGTATTTCTGTGTTAATAAGCACATCATATTTAAGAATAAAAAATAGCTTTATAAAAATTAACCCTTTTATATTTACATTTGATATTAAAATAACTAAAAAGATAATGAAATTAGCAATTCCAATTTCGTCAAATCAGTTTATAGTAGCTTTTGGCTGGCTTATAATAACAAGGCTTATAAGCAGTTTTGGAGAAGCTGCAAGTGCTACGGTTGCTATAGTAAATAGGGTAGAATCTTTATTTATTATGCCTATAGGGGCTTTGGGTAATGCTGTTATGACAATGTCTGCACAAAATATTGGAGCTAATAAATTTGATAGAGTAAAAGAAATTTTTCAAAATGGTATTGTTATTGGTATAATTATCTCTTCTGTGATGAGTATATTTTCTATAGTTAATCCTCATTTATTAATTAATATGTTTACAAAAGATTTGGAAGTTTTTGAATATTCTAAAAGCTATATTTATACTATAATGCCTATATTTATATTTTATTCTATAATGTTTGTATGTAATGGTGTAATTAATGGAGCTGGCAAAACTATAGTAATAATGATTTTTAGTACTTCTACTACGCTTATTTTAAGAACAATATTAGCTTATGCATTATCAGGAAAGTTTGCACTTGTTGGTATATGGGCATCTATGGGTATTTGCTATATAATAAATACTTTATTTAGTTTATATTATTATAAATCTAATAAATGGCAGAAAAACTCAAATATCACACAATAGATAAAAAATTAAATTAAAAATTATTTATTCTATAAAAGTTAATTCTTTAGTATAAGGTATTTGGAATTTCATGTTTTGTATTGTAAAAGTTAAAGTAATTTTAGCGGAGCATTTGAAGTTTTTATTTTTTATGCTTCCAAATGCTGTAGTAAATACATCAATATATTTAGCATTAAACTCCATATTAACATCTTCTGATTGCTTAGAAGCTATTTTTAGAGTTTGAACAGTATTAGCAGTTGCGAAAACTTTATTGTCTGTATTGATTAATTCTACATCTATTCTTTCTAATGGAAGTTCAAAAGGAAAATTATTTTTTATATTTAGAAGCACATCTAAAGTTATATCTTTAAAAGTTATACTAGAAATAGAAGCTTTTTTTACTTTTATCTCTGGTTTATTTTCTTCTATATATTCTCTTGTAATTTCTTTTGCTGTATTTTGTAATGTTTCGCATGAAGATAATACAAATAATAAAGATATTAAAACAATAGATATTTTTTTGATATTTTTCATAGAATGAACTTCCTTGATGTTAATTTGTTATAGAACTAAAAATCTATCTATATTGGATTATATATAATTTATAATAGTATTGCAAATTTGTATATTAAGATTTCATATTTAATTTTATATAATTTTTTATTATAGAAGTTTTTTTGATATATTAATAATATTTATAAAATATTTAATTAGAATTAAAAAACTTAAATAAAATTTTATTTATAGTATTGACATTATTTTTATTTGTATTATATTGAGTTTCATTAAAAAAAATAATGCAATAGCTCGAGTAATGGATATTCTTTGCAGGTGTATCTGTTGACTAAGAAAGGCTTATTATTAGTATAATTAGCTAGAACGAAAAAAACCCTATGCGGGTAAGCGACGAGTAAACTGCGTTTTATACGTTAACATGTATATACGTAATTTTACGGAGGCTATTGTAAATATACGCATAGGGGGTCGTGTAATGGGCGATAATATTATCGTATCTTTAAAAAATATCAATGTATCTTATGGTGAAAATACCATACTTGAAAATCTCAATTTAGACATAAAAGATAAAGAGTTTCTCACTCTATTAGGACCTTCAGGCTGCGGTAAAACAACTATACTTAGAACTATAGCAGGTTTTGTTAAGCCAGATTCTGGAGAGGTATTGTTTGACGGTAAGGTGATAAATAATACTCAGCCCTACAAAAGGGAAGTAAATACTGTTTTTCAAAGATATGCTTTGTTTCCGCATCTTAATGTGTTTGAAAACATTGCTTTTGGTCTTAATCTCAAAAAGGTTCCTAAAGCAGAGATTAAAGATAGAGTTCATCAAATGCTCAAGATGGTGAACTTAGAAAATTATGGAAATAGAAATATTAATAATTTATCAGGTGGTCAGCAGCAGAGGGTAGCTATTGCAAGGGCTTTAATAAACAAGCCTAGAGTTTTGCTTCTTGATGAACCTTTGGGGGCATTGGATTTAAAACTTAGAAAAGAGATGCAAATAGAGCTTAAAAAAATTCAGCAGTCATTAGAAATTACTTTTGTATATGTTACTCATGACCAAGAAGAAGCTTTAACTATGAGCGATACAGTGGCAGTTATGAAAGACGGTGAAATACTTCAGATTGGCACTCCTCAAGATATATACAATGAACCAAAAAATGCATTCATAGCAGATTTTATTGGAGAGAGCAATATTATAGACGGTATTATGCATGAAGATTATTTGGTTGAGTTTGCTGGTTATGTATTTAATTGTGTTGATAAGGGTTTTGAAAAGTTAGAGAAAGTTGATGTTGTTATTCGTCCGGAAGATATAATAGTAGTGCCTGCTGATAATGCTAATATATCTGGACTTGTGGAATCTGCTATATTTAAAGGTGTTCATTATGAGATGATACTCGATGCTCATGGTTATAAATGGATTATACATTCTACAGAAAAATGGGAAGCTGGTACTGAGATTGGTATTGATGTAGCTAAAGAAAATATTCATATAATGAAAAGAGAGGAAGAGGAGGTACTTTTATGAAAACAAAAATACCTGCTATACCTTATCTTATTTGGACTTTAGTTTTTATATTGGTGCCTTTAGTTTTGGTTATATATTTTGCTTTTACTAATCAGAGAGGGGATTTTACTATAAAAAATTTTGCAGATGTTTCTACATTTGCCCCTGTTATAATGCGTTCTGTTATGCTTGCTTTTGTGTCTACTTTGGTGTGCTTAATACTTGCTTATCCATTATCTTATTATATATCAAGACAAAACAAAACAGTTCAGCATGCTTTAATAATGCTTGTAATGCTTCCTATGTGGATGAACTTTTTATTAAGAACATATGCTTGGATGACCATATTAGAGCAAAATGGTTTAATTAATAAGGCTTTGATTTTTTTCGGGCTTTCACCTGTAAAGCTTATAAATACTCAATGGGCTGTGCTTATAGGGATGATATATAACTATTTGCCTTTTATGATACTTCCTCTATATTCTGTAATGACAAAAATACACAAAAGTTTAATAGAGGCTTCTCAAGATTTGGGTGCTAATTCTTTTAATGTATTTACAAAGGTTGTTTTTCCTTTAAGTTTGCCTGGTATGGCTTCTGGCGTTACTATGGTATTTGTTGCAGCGGTAAGTACGTTTGTAATTTCTCGTATGCTTGGTGGAGGCTCAAACATACTTATAGGTGATTTGATAGAGATGCAATTTTTAGGAATGTCTTATAATCCTAATTTGGGTTCTGCTATTAGTTTAGTTTTAATTGTAATTTCATTATGTGCTATACTTCTTATGCAGCAGATTGATGATGATGACGATGTGGAGGGTATGCTATTATGATAAAAAAAATACTCTCTA
Organism: Brachyspira pilosicoli P43/6/78; assembly: GCF_000325665.1. NCBI lineage: Bacteria > Pseudomonadati > Spirochaetota > Spirochaetia > Brachyspirales > Brachyspiraceae > Brachyspira > Brachyspira pilosicoli. The sequence continues at coordinate 1,453,821 of NC_019908.1, read as the reverse complement.
GAACATATATTGCTTTTATATTTTTGTTTTTATATGCTCCTATAGCTATATTAATATTTTTTTCTTTCAACAAAGCAAGAGGACGCGGAGTTTTTACAGGATTTACTTTTGAATGGTATGAAAGACTTTTTTCAAATAATTTGATATTAACTTCTTTTTTAAACACAATTATAGTAGCTGCTGTTTCATCTGTACTTGCTACAATTATAGGAACTATGGCTGCTATTGGGATAAGCTCTTTCAACAAAAAAATGAAAAGTGCTATTATGGGTGTTACATATATATCTATAATTAACCCTGAAATAGTAACTGGTGTTTCATTAATGCTTTTATTTGTAATAATGAAATTGAAATTCGGTTTTACAACTTTGATACTTGCTCATATTACTTTTAATATACCTTATGTAATATTAAATGTTCTTCCAAAATTAAGACAGCAAGACAGCAGTTTGTATGAAGCGGCATTAGATTTGGGTTGTACTCCTACTTTGGCTTTTTGGAAGGTTGTAATTCCTGATATATTTCCTGGTATTATAGCTGGTTTTTTAATGGCTCTCACTTATTCTTTAGATGATTTTGTTGTTAGTTATTTTACTTCCGGTATCACTTCGCAAACTCTTCCTATAACAATTTATTCTATGACTAGAAAAAGAGTAAGTCCGGAAATTAATGCTATATCTACTGTAATATTTACTATAGTGCTTATCACTTTAGTAGTTATTAATATTAAAGAGATAAAAAAAGAAAAATATTTAACACAGCTCAAAAGAAAATTTAATAAAAATAATTAATAGTTAAAAGGAGAATAACAAAAAATGAAAAAATTATTTTTTAGTTTTGCATTAGTTTCTATGTGTTTTTATTCATTGAATGGACAAACACTTGATACTAGCAAGCTCGATTTAAACTACTATCAGAAGTTTAAAGATAAGAATATGTCTTTAAACGTATACAACTGGGGCGAGTATATATCTGATGGTTCTGATGAATCTATGGATATTAACAAAGAGTTTGAAGAGCTTACAGGTATAAAAGTAAATTATTCAACTTTTGCTTCAAATGAAGAGCTTTATGTAAAATTAAAAGTTGGCGGCATTGCTTATGATATAATAATACCTTCAGATTATATGATAGCAAAATTGATAAAAGAAAATCTTATACAAAAGATAAATTTCAATAACATACCAGCTGCTAAAAATATAGACAGCAGATTTTATAAACAACTCTATGACCCAACAGGTGAATATTCTATAGCATATACTTGGGGGGTAAATGGAATAATATATAATACAAAAAAAGTAACAGAAGATATAGTAGATTGGAATATACTTTTTAATGATAAATATAAAGGTCAAATACTTATGTATTATAATCCAAGAGATGCTTTTGGAGTAGCACAGGCTTATTTAAACTATTCATTAAACACTACTAATGAAATGGAATTAAGAGAGACTGCAAGAATATTAAAAGAGCAAAAACCTTTAGTTCAGGCTTATGTAATGGACGAAATATATGATAAAATGGAGTCAGGTGAGGCTGCACTTGGTGTTTATTATGCTGGAGATTCTCTTTCTATGATAGACAATAATCCTGATTTAAAATTTGTTATACCAGAGAAGGGAGCTAATTTATTTGTAGATGCTATATGTATACCTTCAAATGCTCAAAATGTTGAGGCTGCTGAACTTTATATAAATTTCTTATGTGAGGCAGAGGTTGCTTTAGCTAATATAGAATATATAAATTATGGTTCTCCTAATAATGCTGCTATAAATATTATGAGCGATGAGGTAAAAAATAATCCTTTAATATATCCGCCTGCTGAGGTTCTTGACAATTGTGAAGTTTATATAACATTACCAGATGAAACAAACTTGCTTATGGAAGAGCTTTGGAATGAGATATTATCAGATGATTCAACTTACGGCGGTTGGGTTGTTCCTATATCTTTGATTGTAGTTGTAGCTTTATGCGTAGCTATAATAGTTTTGAGAAAGAAAAAGAGAAGAGAAAATTAATAATTATTTTGTAGATAAATAAAAGCATGTATTTTAATGTACATGCTTTTTTATTGCATTTTTTCTTTAGGTATATACTAAAAATTTTTTAGTTTGTCAAAAAAATTATTTTATTGTTTTTTTTGTGGTGGCTTTGCCCCCATACCCCCAGTTCTTTTACGACCGTAGGAAGTGCCTTCGGTATTGGTATAAAAGAACCAAAAGAACTGCATTTTTATATGTTACAATATAATTAGTAGATTGTATATTAACTATATAATTTGCACTTTTTGGTTCTTTGACGAAGTCCGCACCGCGAAGGCGGGAAAAAGAACAATATAAAATTGGTAAACTTAAAATATTTCAGTATATTTTTATAAAAAATAAAAGCATGTATTTTTATGTACATGCTTTTTTATTATCTTTTATATTTATAAATAAATTACATTATGCCCATCTTCTTTCTTTGCGATAATTTAAATCCATAAGCATCATGACCTGGATAAAGTAACGTATCATCTGGGAGTTTATATATTATATTTGTTATGCTGTTTTCAAGTTCTGCATAATTTCCTGTAGCTAAATCGTATCTTCCTATTCCATATGCAAATATAGTATCTCCGCAAAATAAATGACCTTCTGTATAATAGCAAACTCCTCCTCTTGTGTGTCCTGGAGTATGTATTACCTTAAACTCTTTGTCTTTTAATTTGAAAGTATCCCCATCATTAAACTTTATTTCTGGGCTTTGGCATTTAATTCCGCTTCCAAAATATCCGCTTGCATTTAAATCAGCATCTTGAAAGAAGTCATAATCATCTTTATGTACACCATGCTTTGTATCTTTATAAATACCTCTTATATCATCAGCACCAGACATATGGTCAAAGTGCCCATGTGTAAATAATACATTAACAAGTTTTTTACCGTCTAAAAGCTTTTTATAATCATCATATCCAAATGATAATTTTGCAATATCTATTATAATAGCTTCATCTTCTACAGAAACTATATAAGAGTTCATTCCATACATATTAGTGTTAATACAGCTTACTTTTAATTCACTCATTAGTTTTTATCTCCGTAATTTTTATTTAGATTTATAATCAGTTAAATATATATCTATATTATCAAACATTCCAGTAATAGAATTATATTTTATTATTTTTCTTGAATCATCATTTTCTTCTATATATGCTCCCATTTTTGGAAGGAATATAGAAAAAGGTATGCCTTCAATTTTTACTTCCATCTCATAAGCATTTTTTTGATTATTATTAACGTCTATTTTTTTTATTCCATTATATACAACATAGGCTCTAATTTTACTGTCTGGGCTTGATGTTGGCATGATAATACTCATTTGATTTGTAGAACCTATTGGATAAGCCCTTGCAATTTGATATATTCCATACATAGAAAATATTGCTAAGCTTCCGGAATTGTTTGTATAATTTATTTTATTTCTTATATCAAATGTATATTCAGTATTTCCAAACTCATAATAATCTATGTTTTTGGCATATACTGTACGCATATTTTTTAAATCTATTGTGGAGTATGTTTCTGATTTTCTTACATTAGTTAAGAAACTTTCTTTTAGTTTAAAAGGGTCTTTTAATTTATTTGTTACATTTCCTCTAATGTATGTTTCTTTTATATTCCAGTAGTTTTTATCAATAGAAGTTTCTGTGTATATAATTATTGCTTTATCTTTTTTTGAAGATATTCCTTTGTAAGTAAAATATTCATTTTTAGGTAAATTTTTTATATTTGTATATGAGTAATATTGTGCATTTAGAATATTAAATGTAAATACTATAAAAATAATTATTAATTTTTTCATTGCTATATAATAAACTTAATAGTACAAATTTCAATATATAAAAGAGAAAAATATATTATTTACCGCACGCAGAGAGTATTTATATATATAAGTTGATTAATAATGATAATTTTTTTTATAAGTATAAATGCATTTACCGTGCGTTAATAGAGATTCAAATAATAATAAAAGCTTGGGTTGGTTTTGCATTTTTAGTGAAATAATAAAGAAAAAGTTAGTTTGTTGTTAAAAAACGAAGCAAAAAATATATAGGGCGGGGTATGTAAATAAAAATTATTATATTTAATTGACATAGGGTAAAAAAGCACTATACTTATATATGGGCAAAATATTTATGCTTATATAAGTTCATAATACGGCTGAACGTTTCTACCAATTACCTAAATAATTGACTATAAGTTTTGTGCCTTATTTTAATTAAAGGGGTGATTTATATGTCAAGTCTATTTATAAAAAATGCTTCTTCAATAGTTACATGTGATAATAATGATAGAGTTCATAATAATAGTAATATTTTAATAGAAAATGGAGTTATAACCTATATTGGCAAAGAAGAAAAAAATGCTGATAGAGTAATTGATGCTTCAGGCTGTTTTGTATATCCTGGACTCATTAACACTCATCATCATTTATTTCAAATATTTACAAGAAACCTTCCTCAAGTACAGAATATGGAATTATTTGAATGGCTTACTAATCTCTATGAAATATGGAAGAATTTAAATCATGATGTTGTTTATTATAGTTCTATGACTGCAATGGGAGAATTATTAAAAACAGGCTGTACTACTTGCTTTGACCATCATTATTTGTTTCCGCAAAAAAACTCAGAAATGTTGTTGGATTCTCAATTTAGAGCAGCTAAAGATTTAGGGATAAGAATGTACGCTTCAAGGGGAAGTATGGATTTAAGCAAAAAAGACGGCGGACTTCCTCCAGATTCTGTTGTTCAGTCATTAGACGAAATTTTAAAAGATTGTGAGAGAGTGGTAAAAAAATATCATGACCCTTCAAAATATTCTATGAGTATGGTTGCATTGGCTCCTTGTGCTCCTTTTAATGTAACGGGTGAATTAATGAAACAATCTGCAGTTTTGGCAAGAGATTTAAAAGTAAGACTTCATACACATCTATGCGAAACTAAAGATGAAGAAGTATTTGTAAGAGAAAAGTTTAATATGCGTCCTTTAGAATATATGGAAACATTGGGCTGGGTTGGTGAAGATGTATGGTATGCACATGGCATTCACTTTAATGATGAAGAGCTAAAATATTTGGCTGATACAAAAACAGGAGTAGCACACTGCCCTATATCAAACATGAAGTTAAGTTCTGGAGTTTGCAAAATACCTGAAATGCTTAAGCTAGGCGTGCCTGTTGGACTTGCTGTTGATGGAAGTGCTAGTAATGACGGTTCTAGTTTGCTTGAAGAGATGAGGGTTTGTTATTTGCTTCATAGGCTTAATTCAAGTGATAAAGCTCCTAGTGCTTATGATATATTAAAAATTGCTACTAATGGAGGAGCTAAAGTTTTAGGACGTGATGATATAGGAAGTTTGGAAGTTGGTAAGGCTGCTGATTTATTTATGATAGATATGAGAAGATTAGAAATGGTTGGTGCTAACTTTGATGCTAAATCTTTATTTGGTACTATAGGCTGGAAAGGAAGTGTGGATTATACTATAGTTAATGGAAAAGTTGTTGTTGAAAAAGGCAAAATTGTTACTATAGATGAAGAGAAAATATACAGACTTGCTGATGAAACAGAAAACAAGTATTTATCAAAAGTATAAATTAATTTTTGTTTAATAAAATAGATAGTATATATAATATTATTTTTAATTTTAAAATAATTGTATATAAAAAATTATTATTTAAAAAATAAATTAAAAATATAATTATTATCAAAAAATCTTGACAATGCTTAAAGCCTTACTATACTTGAATACATATGATAATTTTATATTAAGGAGACATACAAGCTATGGAAATTTTTAATTACATGGAAAAATATAATTATGAAGAGCTAGTATTTTTCAATGATAGTAAAACAGGTCTTAAAGCTATTACATGTATTCACTCTACAAAATTAGGTCCTTCTTTAGGAGGTACTAGACTTTGGAATTATAAATCAGAGAGTGAAGCTATAGAAGATGTTTTAAGACTTGCAAGAGGTATGTCTTTAAAATCGGCATGTGCTGGTCTTGATTTGGGAGGCGGTAAAACAGTAATAATAGCAGACCCTAAAAAGGTTAAAGGCAATGAACTTTTCTGGAGGTCATACGGAAGATTTATTGAATCTTTAAACGGAAGATATATTACTGCTGAAGATGTAAACACAAGCACAGAAGAGATGGAATATGTTGCTAAAGAGACTAGTTTTGTTGCAGGGCTTAGAAGTAAATCAGGAGACCCTTCACCTATGACAGCTTATGGTGTTTATATGGCTATGAAGGCTAGTGCTTTTAAGGCATTTGGAAGCTATAATTTGGGTGGTAAAAAAATATCTGTTCAGGGACTTGGACATGTGGGTTTAGTTTTATGTGATTATTTGGCTAAGGATAATGCTGAGTTAGTAGTATCTGATATTGACAGCGATAAAGTAAAAAAAGTTGTTGAACTTTATAAGGCTAAAGAAGTTAATGTTAATGCTATATATGAACAAGATGTTGATATATTTGCTCCTTGCGGACTTGGTGCTATTATTAATGATGAAACTATACCAAAATTAAAATGTAAGGTTATAGCTGGTTCTGCTAATAATGTTCTTAAAGAATCTCATCATGGAAAGATTTTAAAAGAAAAAGGAATAGTATATGCTCCTGACTATGTAGCAAATGCAGGAGGAGTTATAAACGTAGCTATGGAAAATCCTGTTTATAATTATGAAGCAGCAAAAAGTGCTACAGAGAAAATTTATGATAGAATACTAGAGATTTTTGAAATATCAGACAGAGAAAATATTTCTACTAATGAAGCAGCAGATAAATTAGCTATACAAAGAATAGAATCAATAGGCGAAATACATTCAAGGTACATAAGAAAGTAGTGTATACAATTATATTTTGCAATATAAGGTTGTTTTATACAAATACCGAAATGGTAGATATTTTTTAAAATAATTTGGTGCGTTGTGAAACAGGCACAGCGGTTGAGTAAATCTACCGCAAATAAAAAAATTGAAAAAGTCTTGACTAATTAAAAAATTTTATCATATAAAAAAGCGGGCTTAGAAAATAAGTCCGCTTTATTTTTTTTCTTTATTGTTTTATATTTTTATTTTTTTATTAATGGGTAGCCCATTTTCTCTCTTGATTCTATATAGGCAGCGGATACTTTTTTCATTAAATCTCTTACTCTTGCAATATATCCAGCTCTCTCTGTTACACTTATTGCATTTCTTGCATCAAGCATATTAAATACATGCGAGCTTTTCATTACCATATCATAAGCAGGAAGTACGCATCCATTAGCCAAACATCTATCGCATTCCTCTTCATATTCTTTGAAGTGTCTGAAGTACATATCAGTGTCAGCTATTTCAAAATTATATTTAGAAAACTCTTTTTCTCCCTGTAAATGTACATCACCGTATTTTATTCCATGTCCCCATTCCAAATCATACACATTATCAACATTCTGTAAATACATACATATTCTTTCAAGACCATAAGTTATTTCACCTGTTATAGGTTTTAAGTTTATTCCTCCAACAGCTTGGAAATATGTAAACTGTGTTATTTCCATACCGTCAAGCCAAACTTCCCAACCAAGTCCCCAAGCTCCGAGGGTAGGTGATTCCCAGTCATCATGAACAAAACGTATATCATGGTCTTTAAAGCTTATTCCTAATGCTTCCAAGCTTTGTATGTATAAATCTTGTATATTTTCTGGAGACGGCTTCATTATTACTTGATACTGATAATAATGCTGAAGTCTGTTTGGATTTTCTCCATATCTTCCGTCTGTTGGTCTTCTTGATGGTTCTACATAGGCAACGCTGAAAGGTTCTGGTCCTAATGCTCTTAATGCAGTTGCTGGGTTAAATGTTCCTGCTCCTACTTCTAGGTCATAGCCTTGCTGTATTATGCATCCATTTTCACTCCAGAATTTATTTAAAGTCATTATTAAATCACTGAATGTCATTTTTGAGTTTTCTCCGATAATATTATATTTTTATATGTATTATATAATATATGCAATTTAATTGCTATAAATTTATTAAAAAATCATATTATTTTATATACTTTTTTATATTTAATATTAAAATTTACTCTATTTATTGTACTCTATTTATTGTATTATGATATTGCTATTGACTTTATTATATAGTTATAGTACAATATTATCAAAAATTTTTAAGGTTTAGGAGAAGTAAATGACTAAAGATACAAAAGCAAAAAGCGGAAATTCTGTACTAGATGACTTAATATCAAAAGCGAAAAAAGCACAAGAAATATATTCTACTTTTTCTCAAGAACAAGTAGATGCCATATTTAAAGCATGTGCTATTGCTATTAACAGCAGAAGAATACCTTTAGCAAAGATGGCTGTAGAAGAAACAGGTATGGGAGTAGTAGAAGATAAAGTAATAAAAAATCACTTTGCTTCTGAATATATTTATAACAAGTTTAAAGATATGAAGACATGCGGAATCATAAGTGAAGATACTGCTATGGGAATGAAAAAAATAGCAGAACCTGTTGGTATAATAGCTGGTGTTGTACCTACTACAAACCCAACATCAACTGCTGCATTCAAAGCATTAATAGCTTTAAAAACAAGAAATGCAATAGTATTTTCTCCGCATCCAAGAGCTAAGAAATGTACTCTTGAAGTTTGTAATATTATTAACAAAGTAGCTGTTGAGCATGGGGCACCTGATGGACTTGTTGGCTGTATTGAAGAGCCTACAGTTGAGCTTTCTGCTGCTTTAATGAGTCATCCTCAAATTGATTTAATACTTGCTACTGGAGGACCTGGAATGGTTAAGGCTGCTTATTCTAGCGGTAAACCTGCTTTAGGTGTTGGTGCTGGTAATACTCCTGCTATAATAGATGAAACTGCTGATATAAAAATGGCTGTTAATTCTGTTATAATGAGTAAAACTTTTGACAATGGTATGATATGTGCTAGTGAACAGACTGTTGTTGTTGTAAAAAGTGTTTATGAGGAAGTAAAAAAAGAATTCCTATACAGAGGAGCTTATCTTTTAAATAAAGATGAAAAAGCTAAACTTAGTAAAGTAATGATTATAGACGGTGCTTTGAATGCTAAGATAGTAGGTCAGCCTGCTTATGTGATAGCTAAAATGGCTGGAATTACTGTTCCAGAAGAGACAAAAATACTTATAGGTGAAGCTTCTTCTATAAGCAAAGATGAAGCATTCTCTTACGAAAAATTATCACCTGTACTTGGTATGTATAAGGCTGATAATTATGATGATGCTGTTGAGAAAGCTCATAGTTTAATAGTATTTGGAGGACTTGGACACACTTCTGTACTTTATACAGATGAAGATAATCAAAAAGAAAGAATTAAAAAATTCTACGAAAAAATGCCTACAGGAAGAATACTTATAAATATGCCGTCTTCTCAAGGTGCTATAGGAGATGTATATAACTTTAGATTAGAACCATCTTTGACATTAGGCTGCGGAAGCTGGGGCAACAACTCTACAAGTGAAAACGTTGGTCCTAAACATCTTTTAAATATTAAATCTGTAGCTTCAAGGAGAGAAAATATGTTATGGTATAGAGTACCAGAAAAGATATATTTAAAAAGAGGTTCATTAGATGTTGCTTTAAGAGAATATGCTAACAAAAAAAGAGCATTAATCATCACAGACGGACCGCTTTTCAAATTAGGTGTAACTGACAATGTTACTAAAGTATTAGATGATATAGGAGTAAAATATACTATATTCTCTGATGTTAAGCCTGACCCTACAATTAGTACTGTTAGAGATATAGTAAAAACGGCTAATGTATTTGAACCTGATGTTATTATAGCATTAGGAGGCGGTTCTCCAATAGATGCTGGTAAGATTGCTTGGCTTCTTTATGAAAACCCTGAAGTAAAATTCGAAGACATTGCTATGGTATTTATGGATATAAGAAAGAGAATATGTGATGCTGGTGAATTAGGTAAAAAGGCTCAGTTTGTTGCTATACCTACTACTTCTGGTACTGGTTCTGAAACTACTCCTTTTGCTGTTATTACTGATGATGCTACACATATTAAATATCCTATTACAGATTATGCTTTAACTCCTGATATGGCTATACTTGATGCTAATTTGGTTATGAGTATGCCAAAAGGTTTATGTGCTGCAAGCGGTATAGACTCTTTAACTCATGCTCTTGAGGCTTATGCTTCTATATGTTCTACTGAGTTTTCTAATTCTAATGCTGAAAAAGCTATTAAATTAATATTTAAATATTTGCCTGCTTCATATAAAGAAGGTGCTGAAAACCCTGTAGCTCGTGAACAAATGCATTATGCTGCTTCACTTGCTGGTATGGCTTTTGCTAATGCTTTCTTGGGTATTTGTCACTCATTGGCTCATAAACTTGGTGCTGCTTTCAATATTCCTCATGGTATTGCTAATGCTCTTTTAATATGTCAGGTTGTTAAATATAATTCTAATGAAAAACCTACTAAACAAGGTTTATTCCCTCAATATAAATATCCTCATGCTAGAGAGAGATATTCATTTATTGCTGATATGCTTGGTCTTGGCGGCAAAAATGATAATGAAAAAGTAGCTAATTTAATTAAGGCTATCAATGGTCTTAAGAAAGATTTGGATATACCTTTGTCTATTAAAGATTATGGTGTAGCTGAAAAAGACTTTATGGCTAAACTTGATGATATAGTAGAACAGGCATTTAATGATCAATGTACTGGTGCTAATCCGGTTTATCCTCTTATGAAAGAATTAAAACAAATTTATTTAGATGCTTATAATGGTGTTTATTAATAAAATTTTTCTTTTATAATTTTTTATGGGTGAGAAGCTTTATATTAGTTTCTTGCCCATTTTTTATTTTATAATTGACAATATTAATTTTTATACTATAATTTTCAAAAGTTTTATTCTGAAATATAAAAAATATTTTTTATCATAGAAATTATTAAATGAAATTATAATTTTTTACATACTTTATTATTTTTTTGGGATTAAAAATGAAAAATAAAAATCTATTTTTTAAAATATATATAGCATTTGTTGTTATATTTGCTGTTTCAATAATTGTATTATCTTTTTTAGGAAATAAAGAGCGAATAGGTTATTTATCGGAGTTTAAAATAAATATCACTGAAACTTTAGAATTAAATAATCTAAATATAGAAGAAATTAATCAACTATTTACTGTAAACAATAATTTAGATGAAGCTGCTATTACTAATTATGTTTTAACTAATAATTCTATAATGAATTATAGCTATAATTTTAGAATAAAATATTATGATAAGGTATTTAGAAATAGTGATATTTATGATGTTTATCCAGACATAAATAAAATTTCAGAAAATAATAATTATATAAAAAAAATAGGAATGATTAGAAATGGAAGCCCTTTTGGCAATCTAGTTTCAAGTAGGATTATAGATGATAATGAAGATAGTTATGATATTTCTTATACTTTATCTTTAAAAATAGAGTACATAATATTTTTATTTTTTATGATAATATTTCTTATCATTTTCAAATATAAGAGTGATAGTGCTTTTTTTGATAAAAATATTAATATAAAATTAAGTACAATGATGATTATGGGATATTTATATTTAATACTTCCATATATGATATTTGTTGTTACATGGACAAAATATTTTGTATCTATACCAATTACCATTTCTATGATTATACTTTTGTATGTATTAATAAAAGATTCTATTAATAATTATAATAATATATTGAAAATAAATATTTATACATTATGTGCTATTATTTTTATATCTATTTTATTTATATTGATTACAGGTGTAGGAGAAGTTTTTGACCAATCTTATGATGCTTTATCTGGAAGAAATGCTGTTTTTAGAGATTTAGTAAATTTTTCTTGGCCTTTAATTTATTCAGAAAATGGATTTGGATTTGTTTTCTATTTTGCTCATTGGGTAATACCAGCTTTATGTGGTAAATTATTTGGTTTTTCTTTTGCAAAAGTTATGCTAGTTTTATGGAGTTCTTTTGGTATATTAATATTTTTTATTCTAACAATGATGCATATAAAAAACAAAAATAATATTTTTATTATTATTTCATTATTTATATTTATCATATTTTGCCCAATAGATTTCCATTGGTTTTTTAGTTTTAAAACTGCATATAACTCAAATATTCAGAATATATATTGGTTATTTAATCAATCAATAGGAATTTGGGTGATGTCTTCTTTATTTTTACATCAGAAAAAATCAACTAATTTTGCATTTTTAGGTCTATCTATTGTATTTTATTCACCTTATGCAATTATAGGAATATTACCATATATGATTGTGAAAGTTATTTTAGATGTAAAAAATAATAAATTATCAGAAATAAAAAATATCTTTAGTGTTAGTAACATATTATCATCTATATCTATATTTCCATTAATGTATCTTTATTTGTCATCTACAAGTACAGTTAATGATGGATTTACTATACTGATACAACAAAATATTTTAAGATTACTTATAAGCTATATGTTAAATTTTGGTATATTAATGTTATTGCTATTTAAAGATAATAAAAATAATTATATCTTCTATACAACAATATTTGTATTTATTTTTGTTTCAATGATACAATATTCATTAGATCATAATTTTCACAGAACTAATACAACAGCTTTTTTCTTTTTATATGTATTTGTAATAAAATACTTTAATGATAATTTAAATGTACAATCTTTTAAGAAATATGTTATGATGTTTATTATTATTTATTCTTCTACTGGAGTATTATCATATATAGATTTTCAATTAATGAGTTTTATTAATAGAGGATTAAAGCCTACTAAAAATATTGGAAATACTACTTATAATGTTAAAGAAAATAGTTGGGTTTTGAGAACAATAACTTGTCAAGATATGGACAATTCTATATTTTTTAAATATATTGCAAAGGATAAAAAATAATGAAAGTATCAGCAATAATACCATGTTATAATGAAGAGCTTACTATTAAACAAGTAATAGAAGATATAAAAAAATATTCTCCTGAATGTGAAGTATATGTATTTGATAATAATTCTACAGATAATTCATACAATATTGCAAAAGAAGCGGGTGCCATAGTAAAAAAAGTTATGTATCAAGGCAAAGGAGAAGTTGTTAGGCAAGCTTTTTCTATTGTTGATAGCGACATTTATATATTAATAGATGGTGACAATGAATGCGATGCTTCTGCTATACCAAGACTTGTAGATTATTTGGTTAACAATGATTTGGATATGGTTACAGTTGTACGTAAAGCTGGTAAATACAGAAAGGGGCATTCTTTTGGAAATAAAATGCTTACTGGTTTTGCTAAGTTTTTATTTGGCAATAATGTTAATGATATATTAAGTGGTTATAGAGTTTTTTCACGCAAATTTGTAAAGACATTTCCTGCAACTTCAAGAGGTTTTGAAATAGAAGCAGAACTTACTATATTTGCTATGCAGATGCGTATGCAAATAGGAGAAATGGATGCAGAATATAAAAGCAGACCGGAAGGTTCTTTCTCTAAACTTAATACTTTTAGAGATGGGTTTAGAATATTATTTCTTATGATATATTTGCTTATGACAGAAAAACCTATAATATTTTGGTGGATAATAGCTTTATTTTTTGCTTTATTTGGTTTTTATTATGGCATACCTGTTATATTGTCATTTATAAAAGAAGGCTTTGTTCCTATTGCCACATCAGTGCTAGCTACAGGTTTTATACTTCTCTCTGGAATATGCATTATAACTGGGCTTATAATGAATGCTATAGGAAGAGCTATAGCTGAAAATAGAAGATTTAAATATAATTCTTTTAATTAATTATATTATTACATTCATAATTATTTTTTAACTTGAAATTTATATATTATGTTATATGATATATACAATTATAATTTATAAGGAGTTAATAATATGTCTTTAATAGATGATATAGTAGCTAGAGAGATATTAGATTCAAGAGGAAACCCTACAGTTGAAGTTGATGTTTATTTAGACAGCGGCGTTATGGGAAGAGCTGCAGTTCCATCTGGAGCTTCTACTGGAGAACATGAGGCTGTAGAATTAAGAGACGGTGATAAATCTAGATATTTAGGTAAAGGTGTTCAAAAAGCAGTTGAGAATGTTAATGAAATTATTTGTAATGAATTAATTGATATGGACGCTTTAGATCAAGTTGAAATAGACAGAACTATGATAGAACTTGATGGTACAGAAAATAAAGGTAAATTAGGTGCTAATGCTATACTTGGTGTATCACTTGCTGTTGCTAAAGCTGCTGCAGAAGAATTAGGTATGCCTTTATATAGATATATTGGCGGTACTAATGCTAAAACTTTACCAGTACCTATGGCTAATATTTTGAATGGCGGTGCTCACTCATCAGCTCCAATTGACTTCCAAGAATATATGGTTATGCCAGTTGGTGCTCCTACTTTCAAAGAAGGAATACGTTATGTAGCTGAAGTATTCCATAACTTAAAAGCTATATTACATGACAGAGGATTAAGCACTACTGTTGGTGATGAAGGTGGTTTTGCTCCAACTCTTAAAGATAATGAAGAGCCTCTTCAAGTAATTATGCAGGCTATAGAAAAAGCTGGATATAAACCTGGTGATGATATAATGATTGCTATGGACCCTGCTTCTAGCGAATTCTATGATAAAAACAAAAAGAAATATGTATTTAAGAAATCTGATAAAAGAGAACTTTCTTCTGCTGAGATGGTTGATTTTTATGCTGATTTATGCAGCAAATATCCTATTATCTCTATAGAAGATGGTGTTGCTGAAGATGACTGGGAAGGTTGGAAAATCTTAACAGACAAATTAGGTAAAAAAGTTCAATTAGTAGGTGATGACTTGTTTGTTACTAATGTAAAAAGACTTCAAATGGGATTAGATAAAGGCGTTGCTAACTCTATTCTTATTAAAGTTAATCAAATAGGTTCTTTAACTGAAACATTAGATTCTATTGAACTTGCTAAAACTCATAATTATACTGCAGTAGTTTCTCACCGCTCTGGTGAAACAGAAGATACTACTATTGCTGATATAGTTGTAGCTACTAATGCAGGTCAAATTAAAACTGGTTCTGCTTCTAGAAGTGATAGGATTGCTAAATACAATCAATTATTAAGAATAGAAGAAGAATTAGGAGACAGAGCTATTTATTTAGGTAAAAAAGCTTTTTATAATTTAAGTCTATAATTTTGTCTATATAAAAATTAAGCTTACAATAGGAGATATTTCTTATTGTAAGCTTTTTTATTTTAAAAATATATTTTTAATTGTTATAGAAATATCATTTTTCTAGTATTTATTATCAGTATGTAAATATATAAAAAAATAATTAAAAAACAAA
Organism: Brachyspira pilosicoli P43/6/78; assembly: GCF_000325665.1. Lineage (NCBI taxonomy): Bacteria > Pseudomonadati > Spirochaetota > Spirochaetia > Brachyspirales > Brachyspiraceae > Brachyspira > Brachyspira pilosicoli. The sequence continues at coordinate 1,438,410 of NC_019908.1, read as the reverse complement.
TATTTTTTAGTTTTTTCTATAAAAAATATTTTATTTTTATTGACAAGCATAATATTTTTTATATGCTGATTTTATGGAGATTTAAGTTTATATATTCGTATAGGGGGTATATTATGACAATTGTTAATGATGAAAAATACATTGTGTGGAAAGATACTTTTAATACTGGATATAAAAGAATTGATGAACAGCATGAAAAATTTGTTGGTATGCTTAATAGACTTTATGATATTAATGCTGATAAGGATTTAAGTAATCCTAAAATTAGGCAAGAGTTTAATTCTGTGTTGAAAGATACTATAGATTATATGGTTTATCATTTTAGGACAGAAGAAGATATTATGAAAGCAATTAATTATAAAAATATTGCTAAACATTCATCAAAACATAGAGACTTCTCAAATAAAATATTTGATGAGGTAAAAAATTATACTGCTAATAATTACATAGATATAGTAAGTTTAATAACATATTTAAGAAATTGGTTATTTAATCATATTTTAATAGAAGATAAAGCGTTTGTATATGAACTTAAGGCAATTTTAAAAAAAACAGATAATTAATATAAAAAATATCCGAATAAAGAAATAGATGTTTAATATTTTGTTTAATTTATTATATACAAAAAATTAAAATTTTGGTTATATTTAAATTAGAATAATAAAAAGGATATTTGGTATATGGAAGATAATGTTCAAGAAATAAAATGGGAAAGTAGGTTTAATACTGGATATAAAAGAGTAGATGACCAGCATAAAGAACTAGTTAATATATTAAATAAGTTATATATATTAGTTATGAATAAAGACATATCGAAAGATGATGTAGCAGAAGAATTAAATAACATTATTAAAGATACTGTTGATTACGTTGCTTATCACTTTTCTACAGAAGAGGCTATAATGAAAGCTATAGATTATAGCGGATTTAAATCTCATGTAGTTAAACATAGGAATTTTACTAATAAAGTTTTAGAAGAAGTAAATAATTATAAGATTGGCAAAGAAATAGATATAAAGGGATTCACTATGTTTTTGAGGGATTGGCTGTTTAATCATATTGTAGTTGAAGATAAAGTTTTTATTAATGAAGTAAAATCTACTTTAGAAAAAATGGCTAGAGAAGAATATAATAGCTAATTATTGACAAAAACTCCCAATAATATATATTCTAATCTATGAAAAAATATATATTGTTTTTTTTAATATTTTCTATATCTGTATTGTATGGTCAGCTTCAAATATTCAAACCATTTAGACAATTACATACAATAAATACAGAGAAATTTGAAATAATATTTCCTATTGAGTCTAGAAGAAGTGCTGAAAAATTAGCTGGTATTGCTGATGATATTTATGAAGAGTATTCTAAAATATTAAATAGCACAGTATACGGCAAAATTCCAGTAGTAATCACTCCTGATATAAATTTATTTAATTCTGTAGCAGTACCCGTTCCATATCCAAGAATAATATTATTTGATACAGCAGAATCTGGCGAGCTTACCATAGATGAAGATAATTTTAGAGGTACATTTATACATGAGCTTGTGCATTTACTTAGTTTAAACTCTGAAAAAGCTGGTATTCAAACAAGAATTTTTGGAAGTTGGGCTTCACTTGTTTTTATTAATACACCCGGGTTTATGCTTGAAGGTGTTACTGTGAGTATGGAGAGTTATAAAGGCTTTGGCAGAGCTAATGACCCATTAGTAAAACAGAGATTAAGACAAGATATATACGAAGGAAAGTTTAAGACACCTATGCAGGCTAGCGACCTTTGGAGAAAAAAACCTTATGGAACTGTATATTATGAATATGGCGGGCTTTTTTCAAAGTATTTGCAAGAGCGTTTTGGAATGGATAAGTATAATGAACTTTGGGAAGCTATGAGGCATAAATTCTCTTTTTCTTTTAATGTATATAATGCAGGATTTTATGGAGCTTTTAAAAAAGTTTATAATATAGATTTTCTTGATGTATGGGGTGAGTTTCAAAATTATATTATGATTAAAAATATTAATCCAAGCGAAGCTCTTAGGGTTAATGATAAAGAAACATATATTGAAGATATAGATTCTTATGATGATACGCTTTATTATATAGATTCTAATCTTGGTGCTTTATATTCATACAAAAAAACAAGAAACAATGAAAACAATAAAAAAGATTTAAAATTTGAATTTCTAATAGATAAAAGTTCTGAGAGTTTGGATATTTCTGCAGACGGTAAAAGGGCGTTAATTGTATCTTATACTTATAATGCTGGGCTTTATAGATATATAGTAAAAGAATATGATTTAGAAACAAAAAGAAGAACAAAAAGAAAATGGTATGATTTACAATATGCAAGTTTTTTTAGAGGCGGTATAATAGGCATAGGTAAAGATTTGCATAATACTACTTTTATCTATATTGATGAAAATAATAATAGAGAAGTATTGCTTGAGCCTAATGATACTATTACTTATACTTCTCCTACAGTAATAGATGATAATACAGTAGCTTTAATTGTTATAGACAAAGGTATTAAACATATAGCAATTTATGATTATAATAATAAAACTCTTAAATATGTTAATACACAAGATAATACACTTAATTATGTGCGTTATTTAAGATATTCAAATAATAGGCTTTTATTTTCTTATAATAATGATGATAGTTTTTATAGGTTAGGGGAATTAGATTTAAATGCTAATAGAATAAGATTATACAATAAAAATTATTCTGGAGGAGTATTATCATCTGTTAATGTTTTAGAAAATGGTGAGAATGTTGTTTATTATAAGGGAAGATTTTCTCAATACGATAGATTAATGACAGAAGACACCACTATTAATCCAGAAACAAAAAATATAACCCTAACAGATAAAACAATAGAAAAGTATAATTTCTCTCCTCAAATGGAATTAGGAAAACATAACCCTTTTAAATATATTAAACCTTGGTCTTTATGGTTTCCTTTCCCATTATTTAATGAAACATTTCAATATTTCTTTAATGGTATAGGATTAGCTACTGCTGTATCTTCTGTAGAGTTTGATAATCTTTCTATATTGATGATTGGTTATGATATACCTTCTCAGTTTTTACAAACTCAATTAGATATGACATTTAATGATTTGCTTTATCCTATAAATTTTCAATTTGGAAGCGATATAGTTTATTCAACTTATAGTAAATATTGGAGAGTAAGCAGTGCTATTAATATGCAATTTAATCTCTTTACAGAGAGTGATAAGGTATTATTTTATATAGCTCCTACAATATCTACAGCATTATTTTCTGATACAATATACTATAACAATCCTCTTTATTATCAAAGTGCTTTTAATTGGAAATTTTCTTCTTGGACTTTTAATACTACATTAGCTGCTATTTTTAGATTTAAATCTGCTTCTGATAAACCATATTTTAATGACTTAGTTCAAATAGCGCTTTATCCTACTTATTCTGTAAGGTATAATAAATTTGCTCTAGATTTTAAAACATTATTTCAAACAAGATATGCCCCTATTAGAGTAAGTTTTTATGGTTCTTATGCATTTGATACTACTGCAGCATTTAATGGAGCTTCAAGAGTTTTCGGCGGAAGATATGTTGCGGCACCTAGTGAGTTTTATAATTATGTAAGCCAACAGAAATACAGCGATAATTATTTTCTTGCTGGTGATATAGAGCTTTTTGGTTATTTGGATGCTCAGTTTAATTTGAGTCATTTATATTTTGAAAACTTTTTTGCTTCACTTTCTTATAGGGGAGCTTATTATGCTAAAGATTATATGCAGTCTGTAGCATTAAAGGTGGGCTGTGATTTAAGCGTGCTTGTTTTGCCGTATAATGTACTTACTGCTCAGCCTTATATATCTTTAGCACTAAAAATGCCTGAAAAAATTAGTGATAACATATCTATTAATGATTTATATATAAATTTCGGCTATCAGTTTGCTTGGTAGATTATCTGTAAGTTAATTTTCTTGTTCTTTTTCCCGCAGCTACACGGTGTGGACTTCGTCAAAGTTGCAAAAAGTGCAAATAATAAAATAATACTAATTATATTTTAATATAAATTATTAAATTAAAACTAAAACAATATAAACATAATTCAGTTTTCAAACAAGTATATTATTTACTAAAATAGCTTTCCAATTTATCTTCATCTATGTTTAGAGAAATAAGTTTTTTGCTGCTTTTCTCGCCCTTTAATATTTCTACATCTTTTTTCTTTAAATTAAGTTCACTCGATAAAAAATCTATTATTGCCTTATTTGCTTTGCCGTCTATGGCTTTGGCAGATATTCTTATATAATATATTCCATTTTCTTTTTTAAAACTATTTGATTTAGCTGATGCTGTTACTTTTACTTCTATATTCATAATAACTATTTTTCTAAACTTTTGGTATTGTAAATCTAAAACCAAGAAGCACTTCATTATATATTTTTGGATTTATATCTATTAAGAATTTATATCCTACTTCCAAAGCAACCCAGCTTGTAATATGATAAACAAAACCAATACTCGCACCAAAAGCAAGAGCATCTTGACCAGTTTTAACTTGTTCAGTAATTTCTTGATTTATAACACTTCCAACAGAAAGTCCAAAGTAAATAGAAAGTACTGGGTAATCTCTAAGTAAAATATCGGCTCTTGTATCAAAATCTAATTTTCTATCTGTAAAATAAAAATTAAGGTCATAATAAAAACTTCCAAGTATATAATGCTGTCTATATGTATTATCAACTAAAATACTTTGAAGAAAAGAATATTCAAATTCAAATCTAAAAGGAGATACTCTATTTTTAGAGGGTACTCTATAACCTAAAGAAAAACCTCCTCCAATAAAATTAGCAAAATTAATAGTTTCACTTCCAACATTATATGCATTATTAATATCAAATGCATAATTAAATTTAGGAGTAATATATAATTCTGCAAATATTATTTGAGGCAATATTAAAAATAAAATGATAATATATTTCTTCATCATAATCCCCTAAAAATTTAATCTCATAGAAAGAAGCACATCATGATTGAGATTAATAGCCGTATCAAGTAATAATCTATATCCAAGCTCTAAAGTAATTGTTGGATTTAAATGAAAACCAAAACTAATATTAGGTCCATACATAAAAGCAAAATTATCATTATAAGAATAGTTCTTTACAAGTCCAAACTTTTCATTGAAAGAAGATGATAAACTATAATCAATATTTCCTCCTAAAGAAAAACCTAAAGATATAGTCATTATATGCCTTTTGCCGTTTCTATATATATTATTTTCTTCTCCGTCATAATTAATATAAATTAAGTTAATATCATAATAAGCATTAAAAAGCATGCTATGTATATTAATATTATCTATATTGTTTGGATAATTATTTACTTCTAATCCATTTTTATATAAATATTCAAACTCAACTCTTATAGGCGAATATTTTGAAAGTATATTAAAATTATAACCAATGCTTGCCCCAGCACCAACAAACATATTATTATTGCCTTTTATAGAATAAATAAATTTTGGGGATATATAAACTCCATTTTGAAAAGAGTATGATATATTAGCAAATGATAAACATATTACTACAATTATTAATATTTTTTTTATCATAATTTTTCCTTATTTTACTTTCAACAAAACTAAAATAAAACCCCAATAGCAATTCTCGGAAGCGGTATAAACCTAAGCAAATATGTATATGATAGTCCTATATCAAGCAAAGATATATCTATAAATGGTCTCACCCCCGTATCAATTCCCATTCCTCTTGATAAATCTATCCTAAAGCCCATTTCTCCGGCAACAAAAGCATCAAAATATATTCTATCTTTATTTATTCTATTTACTACTCCAGCTTCATTTGTAGAGTATTCTTTAATTTTAGCTATATGAAGTGTAGCTCCTACTTTAGGCATTAAAAAGAAACCAGAAGCTCTATTTCTTTTATTAAAATAAAATCTCATTCCAACAGATAAAGGTATTGAATATGTTTCAGTAAATTGCGGATTAGCAATATTAGTCATAAAACTGCTTGCTATATAATTACCTAAATCTATATCTAGTTCCATTTTATTCATTATTCTGTATGTATAAGTTAATCTAAAACCAAATTTACCTTCAAAGTTTTGCTGTTTGGCATTTTTTACTATTTGAAAAGGCAGGCTAAATAAAAGCGGTCTTGTTGTTGTTATAAATAAAGTAGTTCCGAAATCTATACCAAGAGAATGTCTATGCGATTTTAATCCATTTTCAAATAAAAGTATTTCAGCATTTTTATCATTAGTTAATGTTACATATGAAGGAATTTTATCTGAAGGTACTATATCTATAACATCATAGTTCATGATAAAATCAGATTGAGCAAAGATGGTCTTGCTATATAAAAATAAAAAACATATTAATAATTTTTTTATCATTATAAGTCCTTAAAACCGTATAGTTACTCCAATTCTCGGAAATAAAGATAATTTAAGTGATGTTACAAAATCAACTGCGGCAGGAAAAGTCTCCCACAGAGGTAAAAATTTAGTAATATCCACAAATCCGCTTCCAAAAAAGCCAACTCCCTCTCTAACATCTCCATAAACTCCAGACATAGACGAAGTAATATAATAACCAATTTCAAACAGGGAAATATCTAAATAAGTGCGAACCTTCCAATCTTTTTTAGGAAATAAATCAATAGTCCAGCCAAGCTCATATGATACATAAAAAGTAGGGTCTATAGTAGAGCGTTTAGTTTTGAATCCTGTAAGTCCGTTTTGAGTTACTATATCATATATTACAGTTTCAATGCCGAATCTAATAGTATTTACAAACTCTCCATTTTTACCAGATAAAAGTTTTACACCTATTGTGATAGGCAGATAATAAAAGCTTCCTTTAAAAACAGTATCCCCTGCTAATAATGAAGCTATGTCTCCTATATTGCCTGGTAGATTTGGAACCTGAGCATGGTTGGTAGCTAATATTAAAGCATTTTCTGGAGTAATTGTTAGAGTATATTCTAAATGCTGAAGAGAAGCAGAAACTTCTAATCCTATTCCTTTGTATAAATAAAATGTATAAGATATATTTGGTACATACCAGAAACTTCCTTCTGTATCAACATAATCAAAAAAAGTTAGATAATCATCAAAGTTTATTTGAGCTATAGAAGTAAACGTATCAACATTATATAAGAGGTTATCAGCTAAAGGAGGAAAAATAACTGAATAACTTGGAACTGCATTTATACTTATAGACTGTCTTTTTTGTTTCCACTCATCTTTATCATTATAGGAAAATGGATGCAATATGTTTTGGTATATCATTATTATGAAAGGCACATAAATAAATATACAAATAAAAATCTTTTTCATAAATATTATTAAACATATCACCCCACTAAAAAATAATTAAATAAATACAGTATTTTTTATATAGGGTATTTTTGATAACTATCAGGGTCTCCTTTACCATTTAATATATCTAAATATTCTTGTATTTTTTCTTTTTCTTTCTCAGTAACATTAGCATTTTTTACAACATTATCAACTTGTGTATTTCCATCACTTTGACCTATACCTGTAATTACTCCCAATGCATTTTCTTCGCCAACTATATCTATAATTCCATTTATAGCATTTTTCTCTTCTTCATTTACTTTTACAGTATGTAGGTTGCTTCCATCAGGTACTGCTATAATATAATCTCCATTATTTTTATCATCTTTATATATTCCGCCAAGACCAGCTATTGTGCTGTCTAGTGTATAATTTCCTTCACTATTTCCGCCTGTTATACTAATAGTATTACCGCTTACATTAACACCAGCCCAATTACCTTTTGCTAATTTATCTAAAAAGAAGTCATCTCCAGGTCCTGTTTTGGTTAAATTAGTTTGTCTACATGATAATATAGTTATTAATATAAAAATTATATAAAATACTTTTGCTCTTTTCATTAAAAAGTCCCTAAAAATATACTTAACTATATATAAATATACAATTTTTATAAATAAAAACAATATTTTAATATTATAATAATCGACTTTATGTATTAAAAAATTAAATTTACATATTTTACACTTGACAGAAAATTTGAATTGAAGTAAAATTTAATGTAATAATAAAATATTATTAAGGTTTAGAAAATTGTATTCACAAAAAAACAGTAAACATACTACATATATAGTTAATTATCAAGAAAGTTTTAAGAGAATTATTATCAACAAATATTATAAAATGAATAGGTATTCTATAGACTTTTTTGTTGCAGGATATAAATATAATGACGGTAAGGATATTATAGAATTATTGTCTAGAAATGAGCCTCTTAATCTTATAAGAGAATATTTTATTGGTTATGACCCATTTGCTATAGCGGTTTATGATGAGAGATGCGAGATAAGGCTTGGATATGTACCTAAAATAATAGCTCCTCTTTTAACATACAAAATGGAAGATGAAAATTATAAAATAAGAGCTATAGTAAAAAATGTAAAATTAGAAGAGAGAGATGATTGTAAATTAGAGATAAGAGTTTTTATAGAAAAAGCTTTGAAAAAGGCTAATTAAAAGATTATTATGATTGGAAGAGTAGTAGTTAAGACAGAGTCTGATTTTAAAAAAATAAAAGATTTATATATAAAAGAACCTTTCAAATATTCTATATATGTTCTTACAGGAAAAGAGAGATTATTTAAAAAAGCATTTATCACTTCTATGCATTCTCTGATTTTTAAAGATGAGGGTGATAGCGAGATGAATTACAGCCTATTTTATGATAAAAATGATGCTGTAGGTTATTCTCCTTTGGAAGTAGCTGATACTCCTCCTTTTGGCTCTAATATAAGGCTTGTTGTTATATACAAATACAATAATTTTCAAGAAGATTTTTTGGAATATTGTATTAATCCTTCAAAGTCATCTATAATAATATTAGAAACAGAAAACAGCTTAGAAGAAGATGGTATATATAAATATTTTTCAAAGAAAGACAATGTAGATTATATTCATTTTATAGATTTTCCTATTCCTGATGAGAGGGATTTTCGCTCATTAATTACAGCGTATATAAACAAAAATAATAAAAAGATTTCTAATGATGCTGTTGATTATATAGTTAATAATATTAATTTAGATTATGATTCGCTTTATTCTGAATTGGATAAAATATGCAGTTATAATGATAAAGAATATTTGAATGTTGAAGATATTATGGATTTTACTTATGTGTCTAAAAATAGAAATATATTTGATTTTTTAGATTCTGTATTTGAAAGAGACAGGAAAAAATGTTTTTCTATTATGCATAGATTAGACCAAGATGCTTCTAGTTCACTTACTTTGATGATGAATAATTTTTTGGCATTGTATTATATGAAGATATTCCCTCCTCAAACTACTTTAAATGATATAAGTAAATTAACTAAAATACCTCATTTATACTAAACAAAAAAAAAGCAAGTATTAAAACTTTATTCATTGAATGAGATAGTAAATATAATCTCACAAATATCCAAATTAAATACATTGAGCGTTACAACACCAAATAATATTTTTAAAGCACATTTTGAACTTTTTTTATTTTCAATTACAAAATAATTAATTATATAATATCTGTGTTGCAAATAAAGAAAATAAATATTAAAATATTAACTTAATAATACAACTTATAAGGAGAAAAATATAATGTCAAAAAAAGTTTTAGTACCATTAGCTGAAGGTTTTGAAGAAGTAGAGGCTGTAACTATTATAGATATATTAAGAAGAGCAAATATAGAAGTAACAACTGCTTCTTTAACTGATAATTTAGAAGTAAAAGGCTCACATGGTATAGTATTAAAAGCTGACACTATATTAGACAAAATTATAAATGAAGATTTTGATGCTATAGCACTTCCTGGCGGCATGGGCGGAATGAATAATTTAAAAAATGATAAAAGAATCATATCTAAACTTCAGAAAATGTATGAAGCTAAAAAATTAGTATCTGCAATATGTGCTTCTCCTATAGTATTAGGTGAAGCTTCAGTTATTAAAGGCAAATATACTTGTTATCCTAGCTGTGAAAGCATGGTTAAAGGCGGAGAGTATGTTGAAAAAGATTTAGTTGTGATTAATGATAATGTTATTACTTCTAAAGGTCCTGCTACTACAGTATTTTTTGCCTTAGAATTAGTAAAATATTTACTTGGAAATAATGAAGAAGTTTCTAAAGGTTTACTTGTACCATTAATTAGATAATATGTTGATTTATTTGTATTTATGAATATATTATAATATGTAAAATATTTTTTATAAGGATATGTAAATTGAAAGTTATAATACCAGCAGCAGGTGAAGGCACCAGATTAAGACCGCACACAATAACAAAACCAAAACCTATACTTCCTATAGCAGGTTCTACAATTATAGATTTTATTATGAAAGAGGTATTGGAGTTAGAGAATCTTGAAGAGGTTATATTTATAGTAGGATATTTAAAAGATAAGATGATAAACTACTTAACTTCTAAATATAAAGATGTAAAACTTACTTTTGTAGAGCAAAAAGAGTTTAGAGGATTAGCTCATGCTGTTTCACTTACTAGAGAGCATATAAAAGATGATGATAAGCTTTTTATTATACTTGGAGATACAATATTTAAGCTTAATTTATCAGAAATAGTAGCTAAAAATGAAAATGCATTAGGAGTATGTGAGGTTGATAATCCAAGCAGATTTGGTGTTGCTTTGCTTGACAGTAATGGTGTTATTACGAAGCTTATAGAAAAACCCAAAGAGCCTGTGAGTAATTTAGCTTTAACAGGAATGTATAATATAGTAAGTTCTAAAGAGTTATTTGATGCTATAGATTATATAATTAAAAATGATATAAAAACAAAAAATGAGTATCAATTAACAGATGCTTTAGAGCATATGATACAAAATGGAAGTGTGTTTAAAACATTCAAACTTGATGGTTGGTATGATTGCGGTGAGAAAAACACTATGATAGAAACAAATAAAACTATAATCACTCATAGCATACTCAGTAAATGGGTAAAAGATACTGCTATAATACCTCCTGTTTTTATTGAAGAGGACGTTAAAATTAATAGGTCTGTTATAGGTCCTTATGTGCATATAGGAAAGAATTCTAATATAGAAAACTCAATATTAAAAAACTGTATAATGTTTGAGGAAGTGGATATATCAAATGCTTTAATGGAAAATTGTATAATATCTGAAAATGCACATTATAAGGGAAAGACTAATTCTATGGATATGGGTGCTTCTATTAATATTGAGCAAAATTAAATAATTATTAGAGCCATTATAAAAAATTGTATAATTAATATTGTTATACTTATAATTGTATTCATTACAAAAAGAGAGATAGGGTAGTCGCTCATTATTATTGTAAATTTAAACTTCTCAAAAGTGGATATAAAAGCATATATTAAAAAAGCTATAACTATTTCTATATAATTATTTATTGATAAAAAATAATGAAACAGCATCACTAATAATGCTAAAAATAAACTTTGAGATATAGAGAAAATTTCAAAATAATAAATCATTTTTAATCTATTATCCCAATTTCTTACCCCAGGTAAAATTTCTCTTGTATAATAGTATTTTTTAAAATATGGAATCTCAGATATAAATCTTATAAATAAAAACTTAATTAAATAAGCAGCAAAGAAAAGCTCTAAATATTCTACAATTAATTTTTCCATAAACTCAAAAAAATATTATTAAAAATTAAATAAATACCACTCATCGCAATTCTTACAAAACTCTAAACTTTTTAAAGTATTCTCTTTATAATAGTTTTCTAATTTTGTCCAAATATTCTCCAAAGTCTCTTTATATATAGACGCTATAAGTTTTTCTTTATTTATATCAAATCTGCAAATATAAATGTCTCCATAAGCATCTATAAATAAATCCCTAGCTAAATGCCAGCAGCCTACATTTATTAAAGGAGTCATATCTCCAATTTTTTTATTTTCTACAATTCCTCTGTAAGTATAATATTTCTGCATTATAATCTCTATTTTATACTTATCAAAATATTTGTAGTATGAAGCCAAATAATCAAAATTATCATTTTGTTTTGTAATTTGAAGATATGTGTTTTTTGGCTCTCTTATAAAATAATAATCTATATTAGAAAGTATTGTTTTTAAATGGTCTTCTTTATAAATTGCATTAAATACATTTTGCTCTACAGTATCTAAATGAATTATTACATGCAAATTATTATTTTTCTCTTGAAGCATAAGAAGTTTTTTAGCTTTTTCTTCATCTAGTAAAACAGCATTAGTCTCTAAATATACATTTACATTTTTATTTGAAATAGCGTATTCTAATATATCAAAAACATCTTTATTTAAAAGAGGTTCATAATAGCTTCCTATTGATAAATGAAAATCATCACAGAAATCTACTAGTTTATCATATATTGTTTTAAACTCTTCTAGGCTTAAATTTTTCTCTTCTTTGTTTATTTCATTTGAAAAAGCATTAGATGATAATAAGTTTTTATTTATTAAGTTTTGTCTGTTATTAATATCTATTTCAATATATGAAGGCAAAGTTCTTCTTAATGAAGCTTCTTCTCTTATAGCCTTACTAATTTCATCATAATTTTTATATTTTATTAGTTTTGATATAATTAGAGCATTTCTTTTACTATTTGCAAATAATGATACTCTATAATATCTCATATCATATTCAGACACTAATATTTCTATTTCAAAAAAGTTAGGGTCAATAAATACGATATCTTTTATAGTATTTTCTGTTATATTAATATTTTTTGTTTTTATGCAATTAAATAATTTTTCAAAAGCATTTCTTCTTATTATAAAAGGTATGATTCCTTCAGGATAATTTTCTCCATAAGTAAAATATGATATGTTTTCATTATGTATTTTGGTGAGCTTTACAGTTTCATCTATATTAAACATAGGCATATTATTTGGAATATATATAATATTGTCATAGTTTTCTGTTTCTTTATATATATTGTTCAAATAATCTTCAGTAGTATTTGCAATATAATTTATATTCTTTACATCGCAATTAAGTTCCTCTTTTAAGAGTTTTATTTTATTAGAGAAATCTTCTAAAAATATTTTTGAATATTCATTTTCAAATGATTCATCAACAATTATAATGAATTCCATTAAAAACACCTCATATATAATCTAAAATAGTTTTTGGGCTTCTTATAACCAAATTGCATAAAGCACAAACATAAAAATCATCATGCTCAATATTTTCCATATTATCATACATATCATTAAAATCATAAACGTCCATTTTCTCAAATGTATTATTATTAATATCTATTATTTTTAATATATTAGTAGAGGCACAATATGGACATCTATATACAAAGTCTTCGTTAATATTTCTTATGTTTATTTTTTTGTATTTATTTTTAGCATATATTTTAAATCTATTATTAATATATCTATGCGGAAATATTTTTATATAATCATCTAATGATATTTTTTTCAATGGATAAGCTTCTATAGATTCAAATTCTTTTTTTGCTGTGCTAAAGAGATTGTTTAAAGTTATATTGTGTAAATTAAGCACATCTATAAACTTATCATTAGTAAGCTCATAATTGTTTAGAGTTGCATATTCAGGATAATCGCTTATAACAATTTTTGATTCATATCTATTTTCTTTAAATAAGCCAAACTCACCAAAACAATATTTATTATCTTTAGAGTATGCAAATAATCCTGCTAAAGAAATTTCATTATGCTTATATGAATAATCACAATATAACACATCGCTAAAACTTTTTATATAATTGATAGCAGTATCATCATCTTTTATATTATGTAATATTTTTTCATCACCAAGTATATTTTCTATATATTTCATAATTTTTTATTAGTCTGAGTAAGAAGCTAATAATTCCTCCTGCTCTTTTTTAAATAAAGCATCAGTAATTTCTGTTATTTCCCCGTCCATAAATCTATCTAATTTGTATAATGTAACATTAATTCTATGGTCTGTCACTCTGTTTTGAGGGAAATTGTAGGTTCTTATTCTTTCGCTTCTGTCTCCAGAACCTATTTTATCTCTTCTTTCTTTAGCTTCTTTTGCCTTTCTTTCAGCTTCTTCTTTTTCGTATATTCTTGCTCTTAATACTTTTAATGCTTTCGCTTTATTTTTGTGCTGACTTTTTTCATCTTGACACTGCACCACTAAACCAGTAGGCAAATGGGTAATTCTAACGGCACTGTCAGTTGTATTAACTGATTGACCTCCCGGACCGCTTGAACGAAATATATCTACTCTTATATCTTCATCTTTTATTATTACGTCGCTTTCTTCTGCTTCAGGCATAATTGCTACAGTTGAAGCTGATGTATGTATTCTTCCGCCTGATTCTGTTGCTGGTATTCTCTGAACTCTATGCGTACCGCTTTCAAATTTTAAAGTTCTATAAGCATTCTTTCCAGAAACAGAAAATATTACTTCTTTATATCCTCCAAGCTCAGTAGGGCTTATATCTATTATCTCCATTTTAAAATTGGCCCTCTCTATAAAACGGCTGTACATTCTAAACAAATCCCCCACAAATAAAGCAGATTCATCTCCTCCAGTGCCAACTCTTATTTCTACTATTATATTTTTGCCGTCATTTTTATCTTTTGGAAGAAGTAGAAGCCTTAAATCATTAATGATATTTTCTTTTTTTTGATTTAATTCTTCTATTTCAAGCAATGCCATATTTTTTAATTCTTTATCAGTGTCAGAATGATTAAGCATTTCATTTGCATCTTCTATTTCTTTCAATACTGTTTTTAGTTTTTTATATTCATTTACTATGTCTTCTATTTCTGACTTTTTTTTCATTAAATCCTGTATTACTCTATTGTCTTTTATATTTGCATCATTTAATTTGTCTACTATATCATTGTATGTGTTTTCTACAGATGAAAGTTTATCTATTATTGACATAAAAATTATTATTCTCCTAAATATTGTTTTTTATTATATATGAATAAAGATATTTATCAACTATTGTATTTTAATCAATATTAATATAAAAAAATTATTATAAAAAAATATTTTTTTTATGTATTGACTTTATTTTTTTGTAGGTTAATATTTCCTCTTGTTTATCTGAATATTTTTATTTTATCTAATTGTATTAAGCTTTTTTATATAAAGCTTTTAAAACGCAAGCAAAAAAGAAGCTGTAATTGTTCAAGCATTGTTTATATGTATATTTTATTTTTTGTCGAAACTACAAAACTTTGATGAAATAAAAAATATTACTATCAAAAAAAATAATAATTAATGATAATTAATAATGATGAGGAAAACTATGGAAAAAAATAAGATGTTAGAGCTTACAGAAGGAAATGTAAATAGAGGGCTTATTAATTTAGTAGTACCTATGATACTTGGCAACCTTTTAAATATAGCCTACAATATAGTTGATACAATTTGGATTGGTCAGATGATAGGACCTAAAGGGCTTGGAGCTATTGCTGTTAGTTTTCCTATAATATTAATACTTCAAGCTATTGCTTCTGGTGTTACTGTTGCTGCGAATGTTTTGATAGGTCAATACTTTGGTGCTAATGATAAGGATTCTGTGCTTTATATTTCTAGAGTTTCCACTACTATGAGTGTA
Organism: Brachyspira pilosicoli P43/6/78; assembly: GCF_000325665.1. NCBI lineage: Bacteria > Pseudomonadati > Spirochaetota > Spirochaetia > Brachyspirales > Brachyspiraceae > Brachyspira > Brachyspira pilosicoli. Next base: position 1,422,760 of record NC_019908.1, on the reverse strand, counting down.
ATACTTTCTTTAGTTTTGGGCTATATTAGGATATATATTTGCACCTATGCTAATGAGATTTTTGAATGCTGCTGATAGTATAATGGAATATTCTGTTAGCTATTTTAGAATTAGTATGATAGGTTTTCCATTTTTATTTTATTATTTTTTAATATCTGCTTTGCTTAGGGGAGTAGGTGATACTGTAAGACCTCTTATATTTTTAGCTATAGCTTCTATTGTCAATGTAATATTAGACCCTATAATGATAAAAGGATTATTTGGTTTTCCTGCTATGGGTTTAGATGGTGCTGCTTATGCCACAGTATTTTCTCAAATTCTTTCTGTAATTGTGAGCATAATATATTTAAAAGTTAAAGATAGTATAGTTCGTGCTAATCCTCTTAGAATAGTTTTTGATGCTAATATAACTAAATTAATGTTTAAGATAGGTTTGCCTTTTGCTGCTATGCAATTAATAATTTCTATAAGCTGGTTATTTTTAAATAGAATTATTAACACTTATGGAGAAGAGGCTTCTGCTTCGGTTGCTGTATCTATGAGGGTGGACTCTTTATCATTTTTACCGCTTTTAGCTTTATCTGCTGGTATTGCTACTATGGTTGCTCAAAATATTGGAGCTAATAGAATGGATAGGGTAAAAGAGATATATAAGGCAGGGCTTAAAATAGGAATAGGGCTTTCTAGTTTTATGGCACTTTTTTCTGTGTTATTTCCAGAGCTTATAGTGAGATTATTTACTTCAGATATGAGCGTATTAAAATATACAAAAAGTTATATATATGTGGTTATGCCTTCTATAATAATGCTTTCTGTGATGTTTGCTACTAATGGTGTTATTAATGGGGCTGGAAAAACTTTTATACTTATGATATTTGCTTTTGTAGCTCATATACTTATAAGAGTTCCTCTTGCACATTTCTTATCTACAAAGATGGGTTTGTGGGGAGTATGGACTACTATGGCTATTGTAAACTTTATTAGTATGTCGCTTATACTTATTTATTATTTTACAGGGCATTGGAAAAAAGGAGCTAATATAGCCAGTCATTCTGCTACTAAAGAAAATGAAGCTTAAAATGATACTTGAAACATTGAAGCAAATAAAATATACTGGTTGTTGTAATTCATAAATATTAATAAAGGCTTTTATGCAAAAAATTGACATAGATAATTTGAATCCTATTATAAAAGAGTTGCTTAAATTAAGGGGAGTAGTTTCAAAAGAAGATATTTTTGATTTTTTCTTTCAAGATATATATTCGCTTTCTAATCCATTTAATATTAGGGATATGAATGCTTTTGTAGATAGGCTAAAAGAAGCTATAGAGTATAATGAAAAAATATTGATATATGGCGATAAAGATGCTGACGGTGTTACTGCTGCTTCTATAATATATAATACTCTTAAGGCTGTTACAAAAAATGTTGAAGCTTTTGTTCCTAATCATGAAGTGGGATATGGGCTTTCAAAAGATGTCATTGAAAGTTATGCTAATTCTGGGGTGAGTTTAATCATTACGGTTGATTGCGGTATATCGAATGTTGAAGAAGTTGAGTTTGCAAGAGAACATTCTATAGATATTATAGTAACAGACCATCATGATATACCTGAAATACTTCCAAATGCTTACTTAATATTTAATCCTAAACTTTCAAATACTGGTTTTGTTTCCAAAAACTTTTCTGGGTGTGCTGTTGCATTTAAGCTTATGCAGGCATTTGTTTTTTCTTATACCAAACTTTATAACAAAGATATCATTATATTAGATTATGAGATAGATAAAAATACTGATAAGTTAAAAAGAATAAGAGCATTAAAGTCTACTAATTTTGTTTATAGTGATGATGTATTTGGCTTTGAGCTTGTAAATAATGATAATGCTTACAAATCTATTTATTTAGATTATTATGAAGAGTTTTTGTCGGAAGATGAAGTTTTAGAAGAGTTAGCTAGTTATATGTTTGAGGGGGAGAATGTTGTATTGGTTTTAACTGGCGGAGAGATTAGGCTTAAAAAACTTCTTAGACTATATGAAAAGTATGAGCTATATTTGCCTGAATATGATAATGTTTATGATTTACTTCAGTTGGGGGCTAATTATGGCGGAGTTAATATCAAATCAGTAAAAACATTAGATGAGTTTGCCTTGCTTCTTAAAGTTAATATATATAAGTATGATAATATTCTCTATAGAGACTTAATAATAAAAATGGAAATTTTTAGAAGAATGTATTATTTAAGTCAAAAGCAATTGCAAAACTATATAAAAAGAGAATCTATATTAGTATTGTTTGGAACAGTTGCCGATGTTGTACCGCTTATTGAAGAGAATAGGGCTTATATAAAATGTGCTTTGGCAGAATTGGAAAAGCCTAATCATATAAGGTATAATGTGATACTAGAGAGAATAAAACTATTAAACACTAAAGTTGATACTCAGGCTGTAAGCTGGAGACTTGCCCCTTTTATTAATGCTGCGGGTAGAATGGGAAAGCCTGAATATGCTTTAAGGCTTTTAACTTCTGAAACTAGAGAAGAGGCTTTTCAATTGTCTGAAGAAGTTTATAATTTAAACGAAACAAGAAAATCTCTTACAGAAAGCAATTTTAATATAGTGTGCGAATATATAAAAGAAAATAATTGCATGTCTTATCCTATTATAATAGTAAAGAGTGATTTAATAGATAGAGGTTTAACAGGTCTTATAGCGGGTAAAGTTTTAAGTCAATATGGAAAGACTGCTGTTATACTTTATGAATCCAAAGAAGATGGAGTTTGTACGGGTAGTATTAGAAGCAGAGGTGATGACAATGCTCGCGATATGCTTGAGTATTCTAGTGTTTATTTAGATAAGTTTGGCGGGCATAAGAATGCTGCTGGTTTTACTGTGAGTGTAAACAATTTTGAAAAGTTTGCTAAAAAAATTATTAAATATGCTTCGGAAGAGAATTTTAACACTTCAAAAGATGAAAAGACTTATGATTTGGAATTAGATTTTAAAGATATTAATATGCAGTTTGCTGAGTACTTAGAGTTATTTGAGCCTTATGGTTTTGCTAATGAAGAGCCTGTATTTTTTACAAATAGGGTTACTATAAACTCTATAGAAAAAATAAATAAAAATAATAAGATTCATTTAAAACTGCAATTACAAAAAAATGGCAGCAGAGCTAATGCTATAATTTGGAGTTCATCAGAAGAAGAATGCTCTAAATTGGAAGCTTCAAATTTTATAAATATTTCGTACAAGATAAAAATAAATAGATTTAATGGCAGCAAAGAAGTAAAGATTTATATAGAGAATTATGAGATAAATTAAAATATTTTAGTATATACCTAAACAATTATAATTTGTCAATTTTTATTTATTTGAAAATAGAACCATAATTTATTAAGGATATAAAAACTTATAATATATTATTAAATATGCTTTATATCTAAAATAAACTCTTATTTTTGTGTAATAATAAGCAATTAAACCGCACGTATAGAGTGTATTGAATAAATGTAGTCAATACCGTGCGTATAGGTGCTGCGGCTCACAGTTGACAAACTTAAAAAATTTTACTATTTTATTGTATAATAATTTTTAAATCTATTTTATAATATTTTAAATACTTTATAATAGTCTAAAATCTATAAATAATTTATTGCTTAGGAGTCATATTTATGAAAACAGATATACAAATAGCACAAGAATGCAAATTAAAAAGAATAGATGAAATAGCTAAAATGCTTAATCTTACAGATGAAGATTATGAGGTTTACGGTAAATATAAAGCAAAGATAGAATTATCAGTTTTAAATAAATTAAAAGATAAAAAAGACGGTAAATTGGTATTAGTAACAGCAATAACTCCAACACCAGCAGGAGAAGGAAAATCAACTGTTACAATAGGTCTAACACAGGGCTTAAACAAAATAGGTAAAAATGCCGTTGCTGCTTTAAGAGAGCCTTCACTTGGTCCTGTATTTGGAATTAAAGGCGGAGCTTGCGGGGGAGGTTATGCTCAAATTGTTCCTATGGAAGATATTAATTTACATTTTAATGGAGATTTCCATGCTATAGGTTCTGCGCACAATTTAATATCAGCTTGTATTGACAATCATATTAAACAAGGAAATGAATTAAAAATTGATACCAATAAGATAATATTTAAAAGAGTTGTTGATATGAATGACAGGGCTTTGAGAGATATCGTTATAGGTCTTGGAGGAAGCGAGAACGGAGTTACAAGACAATCATCTTTTCAAATAACTGTTGCTTCAGAGATTATGGCTATACTTTGTTTGTCTAATTCTTTAATGGACTTAAAAGAGAGAATAGGAAATATAGTATTTGCTTATGATGTTAATGATAATCCTCTAAAAGTAAAAGATTTAAAAGTTGAGGGAGCTGCTTGTGCATTGCTTAAAGATGCCATAAAACCAAATTTAGTTCAGACTCTTGAGAATACTCCTGCTATAGTTCATGGAGGTCCTTTTGCTAATATTGCTCATGGCTGTAACTCAATACTTGCTACAAAATTGGCTTTAAAACTTTCTGATTATACTATTACAGAGGCTGGTTTTGCTGCTGATTTGGGAGCTGAGAAGTTTCTTGATATTAAATGCCGTGTTGCTGGGCTTAAGCCTAATTGTATAGTTTTGGTTGCTACTATAAGAGCTTTAAAACATCATGGCGGAGCTTTAGAACTAAACAAAGAAGATTTGAATGCTTTAAGTAAAGGTTTTGAAAATTTAGACAAGCATATTGAAAACATGAAAAAATATAATGTGCCTGTGGTTGTTGCTATTAATAAATTTGTTTCTGATACTGATAAAGAAGTAGAATTAATTAAAAAACATTGTGAAGAGATGGGTGTTGATATTTCATTATGCGAAGTTTGGGAGAAAGGCGGAGAAGGCGGAGAGGATTTAGCAAAAAAGATTGTAAAAGCAACTTCTGAAGAGTCAAATTATAAGCCATTATATAATTTAGATAAACCTATAAAAGAAAAGATTGAATACATATGTAAAGAAATATACGGAGCAGGAGAGGTAAAATTCTCTAATAAAGCTAATAAAATGATGAAAAAAATAGAATCTATTGGCTTTGGAGGTTTGCCTATATGTATGTCAAAAACACAAAAGTCAATATCAGATAACCCAGCACTTTTAAATGCTCCTAAAGGCTATACTTTAAATATTGATGAAATAAAACTTGCTTCAGGTGCAGGTTTTATTATTGCTATGGCAGGCGGAATTATTGATATGCCTGGTCTTCCAAAAGTGCCAGCAGCATGCAATATAGATATAGATGAAAACGGCAAGATTACAGGTTTATTTTAATTTTGTATGAGCTGATTTTTGAATATAGTTAAAATTTTGAGTTTGTAAATTTTTATTGTTATTTTTCCCGCGTACGAGCTGTACCGCCTTGCCGCACGGTAATGCTATGCTTTAATTATAACTTCTTAGTCGTGCGGGGGAGTGCATTTTAATGTACAATTAAATTATGAAATTTATAATAAAAATGCAGTTCTTCGCGAAGCGTATCCGAAGGATATAAGGTTCTTTTATACCAATACCGAGTAGGTGCCTTGCCTACGGCACGCAGAGCGTCGGCAAAAGAACTAGGGGTGCGGGGACTAGTCTCCGTAGATATTTACAATAAAAAATAATTTTGAATAAAAGAAATCATTTGCTATGTATATTCGTTAAATAATAAAAGCCTCAAATCCTAGTACAATTTGAGGCTTTTTGGTAAATTCAATATTCTTAAATCATCAAACTTCTGTCCCATAAGCTGTCCATTTGAAGATATAAATAATTCCATCATATTGTTTAATTTTACTTTGTAATTACCCCATTCTTTTTCAACGTCTATTACCATAGCTTGAGGATATGTTTTCTTTATAGTAGAACTTATAGCAGCAGGTAAAGCAGAAAAAGGAACACCGTTATACTCACCGTCTATACTTTGCCAGTTTCCATTAGCTAAGAAATCAATAGAAGCACCATTAGAAAGTTTTACTTCAAATTTTCCTCCGTCTCTTTCAACTTTCCATATCTGAGCATTAGGATAAACTTTCTGTATGAAAGCTCTTGATTTTTGTGGTAATGAAGAAGCAGGTACTACCCAATCAGCAAATAAGCTAGAGCTAGCAAAAATTGTCAATGAAATTAATAAAGTTAAAAATTTAGTCATAAATAAACTCCTTAAAAAGTGATTGTAAATTATCTTTACAATTATAATATAACAAATTTTAGGATTATTGTCAATATTTTTTACAATAAATTTACTATTTTTTTACTTAAATACGCTAAATTATAGATATTTATTATACATTTTATACATATGAATGTACTAAATAGCTAAAAATTAGCTATAAAGTAAATATTTTTTACAAAAGAATGCTTAATATAAAGAAACTCTATTTCTCTTTATCTCTGTTCTATATCTTTTTATTTCGTATTCTACCTTTTTACTGTCCCAACCCAAAATTAAACCCATTTCTTGGGCAATATGTTCTGCTAATAATGTTCCGCAATCATTTTCTGTGAGTATAAATCTTAATCTTCTCATCATTATATCATCTAAATGCATTGCATATTCTACTTCAACAAAATATTTTATTAATCCTCTAGGTATTCTATTATCAAGACCAACAGAGACAAGCAAAGAGGAATCATTTTTACAGAATTCATTTAATCTTAATACCATATCAACAGAGCCGAAATAATCTATTAAAAATTTAACAGTATCTTTGTTTAATACCCAATCTACTGCTTTATCTATTCTATTATTCATAAACTTTTTAACGCTAAACCACTTATAAGGCTTACCATACATTTTAAGTAAAGTTTTAATAGCAAGATGAGAAGACATAGTGAAATTTCCGCCCTCAACCATAAATAAATCATAAATAGGGTGCGAATGTATCTTCATATCCATAGGATTAACAGTCATCATTCCAGATTGTGAAGTAACTATATGGTTTTTATTAACTATAGAGCCAAAATAAGTATTATAAATATCAAGTAAATATTCTATCTCATCACTTGTTGAATATATACAATCTAAATTACCTGTATACTTTTTTACAACAGGTCCTATTATAGTCATATCCTTCCATTTTGTTAGAAAAACATTAGGTCGGTCTTTTATTTTTGGCAAAACAACAGATTTATTAATGTGAATTATATCGCTATCAACTATAAAATTAGTAGCTTTTACATATTTTACTTTATCTGTAAAGTTAGATTTTGGAAGCATAGATACTATACTATCTCCCCAAGCTCCAGCTGCAACTAATATTTTTTTAGCACTTATTTCGTATATTTTGCCGTTTATTTTATCTGAAAGTATAGTTTTATTAATTTGTTTTTCATTATAATCAAAAGCTTTTACTTCTGCATAATTAATAATATCAGCACCATATTCCTTAGCTTTTAATAACAATTCTAAAACATATCTGCTGTCATCTATTTTACCTTCAAAGAACTCTGTAGCTCCTATTACGTCATTATTATTTAAATCCGGTAAAGTTTCTAATACAGAGTTTCTGCTATGAGATTTATGTTTTTTAGTTTTTCCAAAAATTGACATTAAATCATATATATTAGCTTTTAATTCATTTCTTATTAAACCAGAATTAGCATTTGTACCGCCGCTAAAATATATTGGGTATAATATTCCAAAAGGGGAGGCTGAGGATTTATTAATGATATTATTTCTTTCTCTAACTTTAAAAACTGTAGATATGAAGTTATTAGCAGTCATATCATTAAAACCGCCTGTAAGCATTTTTGAAGTTCTAGAAGATGAACCAAATGAGAAATCATGTTTTTCTACTAGAAGGGTTGAAATTCCTACTCTTGCTGTTTTCATAGCGATAGTAGCACCTATTACTCCGCCGCCTATAATTAAAAGATCATAAGTTTTATCTTTAAGATTAGAGAGTATATTATATCTTGAATTTACCATTAATAAACTCCTTATAATAAAGCTCAATCATAAACCTATATATATATATTATATAATAAATTTTTACAAATACAAATATTTTATTAAATTCTTAAACTCTAATCTATTTTTATTTTTTTCTAAGAAACTTTTAATAAACTTATTTTTACCATGAGAATCTATATATTCCCCCTCAAACTCTCCAAACCCAGCAATAGGAAAAGTTAAATAAGAATTATATGCTAAAATAGATTGATAAGGAGTAAATACTATATAATTTCTTCTGTTTTTCTGTATAAAGTCCATTGTATCATCTACTATTTCAAATAAAGGGTCTTCTAATATTATAAACTTATTAAAACTATTATTTATCTCATTTAAAGTATATTTATAATTCTTTGATGAATATTTGTTAATGTTAGTATAATTTTCTCTAATGACATCAGATGTTGTTTTTATAATATTTTTTTTATATATAAAGTTTGTAATTCCTAGTGAATATATAAAATCATTAAAAGCTTCCAAATCTTCCATAGTATAAAGACTAGAAGAAATTGCTAAAATATCTTTTTTATCTGTTTCTTCTAAAAACTTATGAAATAAATCTTTAGCTTTATTAAAATCATCTTCTATCCCATTTATTAATGGGTATTCAAAAGTTTTATTTGAATAATATAGCATATTACGTCCAAAATCGCATATACCATATTTTTTTAATTCTGGTGATTGTATATCTATTATAGTTTTCTCATCATAAAAATAATTGCATTCGCAAAGTTTATTACATCCAATACAAAAGCTATTTATTTTTTTATATTCAATTTGCTCTTCGTTATCATCAATTTTTCTATCAACTCTAAACACCTTAGTAGGGCATAAATCTACTATCATATTCTTATAACCAGATATAGTTTCGTATCTGCTGCAAACTCCGCAATTAATGCATTTATCATAATCAATTTTTATATTTTTATCTAAATTAAAATTGTCTACAATAGTTTTTATCTCTTTTAATTTTGAATCATTATCTCCTTCAAACCTTTCTATTTTTAATTGATAAAAGTCTATATATTTTTTTAATCTGCAATTGTAATAACTGCTGCATTTATCGCAAAATGGTTTATGCATGTAAAGTATAGCTTTAAGTAAAGATTTTCTGTATTCGATAATCTCTTCATCATTGCTTATAATATCCATTCCATTTTCAACTATCTCATTACAAGCATATTTTAAACTATATTCCTCTTCATTTTTCTTTTTTACTTTAACCAAACAAAGTTTACATTTAAGCAAATCATTTTCTTTTTCTTCTTCAAAATCTTTTATTCTGTCTAATTTGTAATAACATAAATGTGCTATATCTATTCCAACATACGATAATGCTTTTAATATTGTATATCCGCTTTGTGATGATATCTCTCGTCCATTAAAATTAAATCTTACTATCATAATATATTTACAATTACCCTATTTATTAATAAAACTATAAAGTGTTATCTTTTTTTCTAAAGCATATATAAACTCATATTCAAACATTTTTATAGTCTCTATTATACATTTTGCTATATTATATATATATATACAAGAAGAGCCTTTAATAATCATCTCTACAGCATTTACTAAATTTTTATAATCATTACTATTAGACTTTCCTAATATAATTTTATTTAAATAATACTCGCATAAATTAAAACCATAATTACAAGGCATGCAGTTTGTACAAGAAATACTTTTTGCAAATTGAATAATTTTCATTACTACTCTAAGCATGCATCTATTTTCTGCTATAAAACATATACCCCCATTACCAATATTTATTTCATCATATGATAAACTTTTACTGCTTAAACTCTCTAAAGTAGTAGGGGCATTTAAAAATCCATTTGTAAATACACATTTTATATCATTGTTATAAGAAATATATCCGCTGGCTTTAATTATTTCATTAAATGAACTTCCAAACTGAAATTCATGTAAATTTACATTTGGAATATCACCAGAAAAAGAAATTAAACATGTACCTTTATGGTTTTCATTTCCATATTTAGAGAAATTTTCTAATCCCATATGAGCAAAATATCCAAATTGTATAACAGTTTCTAAATCTAATGCATATTTTTGTCTTTCAATAAAATAAATATTTATATTTTCTCTAAAATTATTTTCATCATATATATTTATATTTATTTCGCTTTCAATTTTGTATAAATCTTCTGCTTCTACTATAGCATTAATTAATGTTTCTTTATTATAGTAGCTTCTAATTAGAATATCTATATTTTTGATGTTTAAAATTTTAGCAATTAATATAGCAGAATCTAAAATGAGATGAGGGTTATTATCTATAAAGAATTTGTCTTTAAATACTAAATATCCGAAAGAATAGGCATTTATAATTAAAGATTGATTATCATTATTTTTGCTTGATAAAATATTATATAAAGATTTTTTATATACATCTCTTGTGAATATGTTAGCTATTTTTAAGCATTCAAGCAAAGTATCATATTCATTAATAGTGGTGTGTAGGTAATCACCGAAATTGTCTTTATAATCTTTGATATTTTTTGTAGCATAATCATTATATAGAATAAATTTTTTCATCTTACTTTAACATGTACAGCTTCTATATATTTAATAACGCTGCCAAAAGAAGAATCATTGCATTCTATGCCGTTAATTAAAACAGAAATGGCATTATTACAATTATGCATACATTCCACCTCTTTAAGGAGCATACCGTCATAAGAAGGAATGCCGATTTTCAAATCATAATGGGCTCTAATTGATTCCAAAAGAGCATACGAACCCTTCATAGAACAATGAAGCCCTACACATACTTCTATAACGGTTTTTATCTCGTCCTTTTGCATTTAACAACTCTAAATAAAGAGATGAAAAGTTATTATTTCTTTTTATGCCTATTTTTGCGTAAACGTTTTTTGCGTTTATGCGTAGCCATCTTTTGACGAAGTCTTTTTCTTCCTGAAGGCATATACACTCCCATTTTTATATAATTTGAATATTTATTATATCATATAAAAAATTTATTTCAACAATAAAACCAACAAAAATATTTTTGACAAATGATTCTTATTTTGATATAATCTTTTACATAATAAATAAAATAAAAGAGTTTATGCAAAAATGAAATCATATAGAAAAGTTTTAGAGATAAATTATCCAAAGAGAAGAGGATATATTAATATTACTAACGAAGTTCAAAGATGTTTAGAAGAAAGTACAATAAAAGAAGGCTTAGTTTTATGCAATGCTATGAATATTACTGCTAGTGTATTTATTAATGATGATGAGAGCGGGCTTCATAATGATTTTGAAGTTTGGCTTGAGAAATTAGCTCCAGAAAAGCCTCATAATCAATATAGGCATAATGGTTATGAAGATAATGCTGATGCTCATTTAAAAAGACAGATTATGGGAAGAGAGGTTGTTGTGGCTGTTACTAATGGTAAGTTAGATTTTGGTACTTGGGAGCAAATTTTTTATGGTGAGTATGACGGAATGAGAAATAAAAGAGTACTCATCAAGATTATTGGAGAATAAAAATGAAGTTATTTGTTAGTGATTATGATATGACTTTAGCTATTAATCGTGTTGTAGATGATAAGGTAATTAATGCTATAAAGAAATGGAGAGAAAAAGGAAATATATTTGCCATTGCTACAGGCAGAAATAAATTTTCAATATTAGAACAAACTTATAAAAACAATATAGAAGTTGATTATATTATAGCTAATAATGGTGCTTTAATTATAGATAGAAATAATAATATATTGCTTAAAGAAGAGATAGAAAAAAATAATGCTATGGAAGTTATTAATTATTTATACAATGACTATGAAGGAAGCGTTGAGATATCAAATGAAAATGAGATTTTATCTATAATTCCTAGAAAAGGAGAGCATAATTTGCCTTTTAAAGTAGACAGAAAAATAACAATAGAAGAAGCAAAAAATATATCAAACATTATTCAAATAAATAAAATGAGTCCAGATGTAAATACTACAGAAATTATACAAGATGAAATAAATAATAAATTTGATACTGTAATAGCTTATGGAAATATTACAGCTATAGATATAGTAAGAAGAAATATTAGTAAAGCTACAGGAATACAAAATCTTGAAAATATTTTAAAAGATAAAAATATAGAAAAAATATTAGTAGCTGGGGATTCTAACAACGATATAGATATGATAAAAAAATATGATGGCTATGTTCAAATTAATGCTAGAGAGCATATAAAAAAATTGACAAATAAATATTTTAATTTAGTGTCTGATATTATAGAAAATAATTTATAATTAAAAAGAATAGTATTTAAAATATATTAAGGCTATGAGAAAATATCATAGCCTTTTTATTTATATTAAATGAAAAAGTTTTATGGTGTTACAATGTTAAACCAATAGTTAAACGTATCAAAGTAAGATAAAAATTCATTGAATGCTTCTTTGTTTGAAATATTTATATCTTCTGTATTTCTTATAAATATAGCTTTTTTGAAATCAGACATATTTATATCTATTTTGTAATCAATATTTTCATTATTATATTTTTTGTATTTAAGAACAGAATTTTCTATTTGTAAAAGATATTCATCATCATCTGATATATTTAAAAGAATTGAAATATTTTTATCTTTTATTTTATCAGGATTTAAAGCTACAGATATATATTCAAACATATTTTCAGCAGATAAAGCATTAATCATATCTAAAGAAACAGTTTGAGGAGCTTTCATATTATTATCTATATCATTTCTAAGTTCATAAGCCCCAGTAAGTAAATAAGCTCTCCATACAGCAGATTCGCTAATATATCCAAGCTGCTCCATAGCATCAGCACTCAATCTTCTTGCCTTCGTATTATTAGGATTTGCAAAAATAACATGATTTAAAACTTCAACAACCCATCTATAATCTCCATTGTCATAATATTTTTTAGCCATCTTTAAAATATTATCTTCTCCCCCCATAAACTCGACATATCTTTTTGCTGCTTCTTCAGGAGGAAGTTTATATAAATTAGCAGGATTTCCGTCCCACCAAGCACCAAAATAAAAATCATAAACAGCTTTTACATCATGGTTTACAGAGCCATAATAACCTCTATTATAAAACTCTTTTGCTAAGCTGTCTGGTATTTGTATTTTTTCTGCTATCTCTATAGGAGTATATCCCATATTAGCAAGTCTTAAAGTTTGGTCATGAATATATTTATATAAATCGCCATGTTTTGTAATAAAATCATCTATATTCTTTTGTTCCCATATAGGCCAGTGATGAGAACCAAATAATACATCTGTTCTATCTTTTAAAAACTCTTTTGATTTTTCTATAGCCTTAGTCCATATAAGAGAATCTCTGGTCTTAGCTCCTCTTAATGTTGATAAGTTATGAAGAGTATGATTCATTACTTCAGCACTTGATGCAGCTTTATATTTTGGTATATAAATCATAAATTCAGCAGGTGCTTCAGTATTTTCTGCCATTAAAAATTGAAATTCTATTCCGTCAATAGTATATGACTCATAATCTTTTGAAATAAGTTTTGTAGGCTTTATTATTCCTGGAGTTCCATTAGCCACAACTTTTCCTAATCCAGCATCAACTGTGCCTTTTTCATCTTTTGGTAAAAGACCTCCATACATATAAGAAGAACGTCTGCTCATAGCATTTCCAGCTAAAAGATTTTCTGATACAGCTTCTTCAAAAAATCCATCAGGAGCTACTATAGGTATATCAGCATTTTCAATAATACCCTTTATTCCTCCAAAATGATCAATATGAGAATGTGTAAATATTATTCCTGTTATTGGGTCGTTTCCTTTATGCTTTCTAAATAATTCTATTGCTTTAGATGCAGATTCTTTTGTTGTGAGTACATCTATTATAATCCAGCCTGTATTTCCTCTTACAAAAGTTATATTTGCTAAATCAAAACCTCTTACCTGATATATATCCGGAGTTACTTCAAATAATCCTGATATATTATTTAGTTGAGCCTGTCTCCACAAAGATGGATTAACAGTATCAGGTGCTGATTGATTTGATATAAAAGGAAAAGATACATTACCATCAGAAGTTTCTATAAAACCTCTTTTAGCATTCTCAAAATCTGTGTTATCATTGAATGGCAAATAGTTTTTTATTTTCTCATTTTCTTTTTTTGTATATTCTGTTGCTTCTTTTCTTTCTGAGTTGAAATTATCAGAAGAACAGGATATTAAAAAAATTAGAACTGGTATAAAAGTAAAAAATTTATTCATTAGCTCTCCTTTTTATAGAATTAATTCGGTGAATATATTCTATAAAATATTTGCAATTTGTCAAGTTGTTTGTTATAATTTTAAAATGGAAAATAAAGAGAAACTTACAAGAAAAGAACAGGCAGAAAAAAGTAAAAAGAAAATTGTAGAAACTACTATTAATTTGTTAAAAAAATACTCTTTAAATGAGCTTCAAATTAAAGATATTTGTAGTAATGCTGATATATCTATAGGTAATTTTTATCATTATTTTACTAACAAACAAGAAATAATATTTTATATTTTTAATACTAATGCTGATATTTATAAAAAAAAGATATTAGCAAAAGATAAAACTAATTCATATAAAGATATATTATATGCTTTTAAAGAATTTGCTAAATTAGTTTCTGAATTAGGTGGAGATTTAATACTTGAAATATTTAATTATAGTATTATGAATAGAAATAATGCTTTATTATCAAAAGATGCTTTTTTTTATAATCATATTTTATCTTTAGTTAATTCATTAAGAGAAGTTAATTTAGTAATATCTGATGATAATTCTGATGTTATAACCAAGAGGCTTATAGTGTTTTTTAGAGGTTTTTTTTATGAATGGGCTTTATCAAATAGTAATTTTAATCTTGTGAAAGAAACTGAAAAAGAAATGAAGCTGTATTTATCTTTGTTTATAAAAATAAATTAGTATTGAAAGAGTTAAAAAAAATATTATAATATAAACAAAGGTTTTTATTTATATGTTGAAAAAATTTTTATTTATTATAACTATATTATTTTTAAGTATATCCTGTGCTAATTATTCTCTCAAAGTAAAAGATGATAAGCTCACAGGCATACAAACTTATACATATGCAGATGAATATTATGAATATGGAGCTAAATTATATTTTCAAATAAATAATAATAAAGAAATTACTTGGTGGCTATATATAGGCACTAAAGCTATGCCTAATTTTATTTATGCTAATATGGCATATATATTTGATTCTAAAACATACGATAAAATAACATTTACTTTAACTAATGTTTCAAGAAATATTTCTACAACAGCGGCAGTAATTAATGAGTATGCATATATACCAAGTCAAGTGAATTGTTTGGAGAATGCTATAATACAAATTAGCGAAGCAGAAGTAAAAGAGCTTTATAGGATACTTACTAATGCTAAAAGTGTAGGTTTAAGGATATCTGGAAGAGAGTATCAAGAGTTTATCTTATCATCATCACAAGTAAAAGCAATGATTGACACTATAGAATATTATAACAACGAGTTTAATAATTAATATTATATACAAAAATAATTTATAATGTTTTTCTTTTCAAACTAAATTAGTAAATATTTATATTGTTTTAATTTAATAATTTATATTAATAATATAATTAGTATTATTTTATTATTTGTACTTTTTGCTACGGGAAAAAGTTGAATAAAATAAAAAACTTATATAACAAATTTTTTAAGTTTTTATTTGCGGGGACTAGCCCCTGCCCCCCACTTCTTTTGCGACTGAAAGGAGTGACGGAGGCGTGGCCCAAAGAAGCAAAAAGACTGCATTTAAATCAAATATATTATTTTTATAAATATTAATATATAAAGTTTAAATATTTGCACTTTTTGCAACTTTTACGAAGTCCGCACAGCGACCGAAAGGAGTGCCTGCGACTGAAAGGAGTACCTTTAGGTATGGGTGCGAAGGCGGGAAAAAGAACAATTATTATAAATTTAAAAATTTTTATGTTTTTTATTATTTATGGTGGCTTTGCCCCCATGCCCCCAGTTCTTTTATTGGTATAAAAGAACCAAAAGAACTGCATTTTATATCAATATATCTAAAACATAAAATATAATTAGTATAATTTTATATTGTTTTTATGATTAATTCACATAAATATATTTTATTATATAAAAGCACCTTCTAACTTTGTTTGTCCAAGCAAATACTTTTCTATTGTAGCTGCTATAGAAACAAATGATTCTTTTACACCTATATTAATATTTTTATTTAATTTCTTTCCAAAAGCAAGTATTGGTATATATTCTCTTGTATGGTCGCTTCCTTTGTATGTAGGGTCGCATCCATGGTCGGCTGTTATTATAAGCAAGTCATCATCATTTAAATTATCAATCATCTCTGGTATATATTTATCCAATTCTTCTAAAGCGTTTTTGTATCCTATATAATCTCTTCTATGACCATAAAGCATATCAAAATCAACTAAATTAGTAAATATAAGACCATTATCAACTTCTTTAATAGCCTTAATAGTCTTTTCTATACCATCAAGATTATTTTTGTTAGTTAATCTGTTTTCAGTAATACCAACACCAGCGAATATATCACTAGTTTTACCTATACCAATAACAGGCAAATTATTATTTTTAAGTCTATCAAGTATAGTTTCACCGCTTGGAGGCACAGAATAGTCATGACGTCTTTCTGTTCTCTTATAATTACCCTTAGTGCCAATATAAGGACGAGCTATAACTCTAGCAACAGGTGAATATTTATTGCATATCTCTAAAGATTTTTCGCATATTCTATAAAGTTCATCTACAGGTATAATTTCCTCATGAGCTGCTATTTGAAGTACAGAGTCTGCAGAAGTATATACTATTAAAGAACCGTTTTTTAACTGTTCATCAGCATAATCATCTATAACTTCGGTTCCAGAATAAGGCTTATTGCATACAACAGCCCTTCCAGACATTTTTTCTATTTCTTTTATTGTAATATCAGGAAAACCATTAGGATAAGTATTAAAAGGCTTTGTAGAAACTAAACCAGCTATCTCCCAGTGTCCAGTAGTTGTGTCTTTTGCTTTAGAAGTCTCCATTGCCTTACCGTAATAACCTTCTGCATTATCTACTTTTGCCACACCTTCTATATCTATAATATTTCCAAGCCCAATTTTCTCCAAATTAGGCAAACTTATTCCTCCAGATGCCTTAGCCAAATTAGCCAAAGTATTTACTCCCTCATCGCCAAATTCTTTAGCATCAGGCAAAGCTCCAACACCGCAGCTATCTACAACTATTAAAACAGCTTTTTTCTTATTCATATTAAAAAAATCTCCTAATTGATAAATATTCTTATACTATATTTAACAGTTTTTAATATAAAAAATAAAATAATATAATAAAAATAATTATCTTAATACGCCAAAATTAATAGGTCTATTAAACTCTACTTCATCAGGATTTGGTATAGGATATTCTGTTATATCTTTACCTTCGCGAAGAAAACCATATAGATTTAAATTGTTTTTGTTCCAAGTATTTAATCTATTATAATATGCTCTAGTATAATCTGAAGTCATAGATATATTATTTCCATCTAAAATAAAACTTACATACATATTAACTTTTTTATTAGGTATCTCTGAAGTAGTTTTTACTATTGTGTACAACTTTTTTCAAAGGTGTTACTTCATAATAATAGGCATTAGTTTCACTTTCTGCATAATCAAACTTACCTACACCACGTTTTTTTCCAAATAAACTATATTCCACATCGCCATTATCTAAAAAAGTGTATAAATATCCATTTGGAGCAACAACTCTTTTACCTTTTACTTTTTTTATCCATATATTATTATAATTTCTATTAGCTGTTTTCATGTTTGATGCACAAGAGAATGTGAAGAATAATAATAAAAAAATACCGAATAACTTTTGCATGCCTATTTCCTAAAATATTTAATAACAGTATCGACTAATATTTTAATTATCATTAAAATATTTGCAAATACTTATGTTATACATTATAATCTAATTTCAATAAACTAGGAAATAAACAAATGGTAAAAAGATTAACCTTAAAGAATGGCATAAGAATAATTTTAGAATATATGCCAATTTTAGAGACAGTTTCAGTTGGTTTTTTCTTTATTACAGGCAGTGCAAATGAAACTGAAAAAGAAAATGGATATTCACATTTTATAGAACATATGCTATTTAAAGGCACTAATGATATGACTTCTAAAGAGATAGTGAGATATATAGAAGGGGTAGGAGGAGTATTTAATGCCTATACTTCAAGACATTTCACTTCTTTTTATATAAATATAATATCAAAATATTTTGACAGAGCTATAGATACATTATCTAATATAGCATTAAACTCAGCATTTAGAGAAGAAGATATAAAAAAAGAGAAAAAGGTTATTATAGAAGAGTTAAAAATGACATCAGACTCTCCTGAAGAAATAATGACTAATCAATTTTTTGCAAAAGCCTACAAAGGCACATCTATGCAATTTCCTATAGGCGGTAATATAAAAAACATTAAAAATATAAGCAGAGATAAAATATTAAATTATTTTCAAAATCACTTTAATTCAAATAATTTAATAGTATCAATAGCAGGCAATTTTAATGTAAAATCTGCAATAGATAAATTATCTTCTTTAGAGCTAAAAGAAAATGTATTAAAAGCAGATGAAGAATTACCATTCTTTTATAAATCGGTATCAAAAGAAAAATCTGATTTAAATCAAGTATATTTTGCCTTAATAACACCGTCATATAATGCAAAAGATAAAAGAAAATATACTATGAACATTGTAAACGATATATTCGGAGGAAGTTCATATTCAAGATTATTTCAATCTATAAGAGAAAATAAAGCATTATGCTATAGTATATACAGCAACAACTCTGCATTTCTAAACGGAGGAACTTTTGATATATTTGGTTCAACTAGTTTAGATAAATATGAAGAAACATTGATAAGCATATATAATGAAATAGAAAGATTATTAGACGAGAGAATAACTAAAGAAGAGCTTGAAGAGGCAAAAGAGAGCTATAAAAGTTCTATGTCTTTTAGCAAATTCAGTGCAAGTTTTGCTATGAATAAAAATGCAAGAAATGAGCTTTATTTTTCTAAATATGTATCTTATAAAGATTTGTATAACACAATAGATAAAATTAGTATAAATGATATAAATAAAGCAATAGAAGATATATTTCAAAATAAAAAGTTTTTTCTCACAGCAGTAGGCCCAAAAGGAACAAAGAAAATTACAGATAAAGTAAGTAAGAAATTAAAACTTAATTGATTAATTTTTAATTTTTTTATTTGTGATGGTTTTTCCAACTGATAAGCGTATACGTATAATAGCTCCAAAAGTTCTTAAAAAGCTGATAATACATTCATAAAAATTATCAAAATATAGCTGTTTATGTTATATACTGAAACAACTATATTTTATTCATATTCCAAACATATAAAGCTAAAGCTCTTGCACTTTTGGGTTCTTTGACGAAGTCCGCACCGCGACCAAAGGGAGTACCTTTAGGTTCGTAAGGCGGGAAAAGTTGATAATACATTTATAAAAATTATCAAAATATAGCTATTTATGTATATGCTAAAAATAATTAAAAATATCTATTTTAATAAAACTTAAAATACTTATTGAGAAAGTTTCTTATTCTTCTCTGTCTTTTAAGCCCTCAACCATATCAAGCTTATTAACATAATGCATACTCATCAAAGACACCAAGAATATTACAACAACAAGTAATACTATTGCTAATAAATAACTGTAATTATAAATATGCGGTACAAATGAAAATAACTTACTTGAAAATGGTTTCTTAACCAAATAAAGTATACCATATCCTGCTAATATTCCTGTAGGTATTGCTATTATCACTTGAGTAATAGTTTCTTTTAATGAAGCAAGCATTATCTCTTTAGTGGTGTATCCCATAACTTTAAGAAGAGTAAACTCGTATCTTCTTGTAGCCAAAGTAATAACACCAACACCATAAAGCGATGTAGCACCAAGCAAGAATGCTATAAATATAAGTATTTGTACAAGTAAATATATTGTAGCTATTTGATTTTTATATGCCTGATATTCATCATTTCTAAAGCTGTAGTATGATACTTCACTGCTGTCGTCTAATAGAGTTTTTATATCATCTTGACTAACATCAGAAGTTAAAAATACAGAATTATAAACATTTTGTACTTCAAAAGTGTCTTCTGCAAAATCTTTATCCATATAAATATAAAACATACCTTGCTGTTCAACAAGCTTACTAACTTTCACTCTTCTTGATACGCTGTTTCCAACAGTATATAGTTCTATACCTATATAGTCATTTTCTTTTACTTTTAATTTATCTGCCAAATATTTTGGAATCATTACAGAATCTTCTTTACTATCATTATATGGTATGTCAAGAGAAGAAAATCCGTCTTTATATATCAAAGTAGGCAAATAAATACTTTCGCTATCATCATCAAAAGCAGGATAGAGCCTTGATTGATAGATGGCAGCCTTGTCATAATATTTTATACTATCATTAGTAAGTATATCAGTATTATCTTCCCATTTTGTAGGAGTTATACTAACAGAAGCATCATATAAAGCAAATTTCTCATATAGAGTATATAAGAAATAATCAAAAGAGTTATTAAACCCTTGAGCAAATATAGTCATACTAATTGCAGCAAACATTCCCCAAAGCGATGCTAAATATCTTGTTTTACTTCTTGAAGCATTTTTTATAGCATATCTGCTGTTAAATGATAGTTTATTCCATATACTAAATTTCTCTATTAATGTTTTTCCAGAGCTTTTTGGAGGCTCTCCTCTCATTGACTGAGCAGGGTTTAGTTTTAATATAGAAATAGCAGCAAGCAAATTAGAGAATATGCATACAAACAATATTATTAAAGTTGATATTATCCATAAATCTAAATATATATGATAATTATAATTAGGCATATCAAATATAGCCCCAAGGGACTTAAATATTGGAGGTAAAAGGAACTTACTTGCTACAAAAGCTAATAATATACCAAAGAATGATACCAAAAACGAATATTTGATATACATAAACATAATAGAAAAGTCTGTAAGCCCAATAGCTTTCATTATACCAATTTGTTTTCTTTCAACAGCAACATTTCTTCTTTGTATAATATATAAAAGAAGTATAGCCATAAGTAAAAGTATAGAAGGCGAAATATATGAGAAAGAATCTATTTGAAGCAATGTTTGTTCATAGTTTATATAATTTACAGATTGGCTTCTATCTGTGAAGAAGAATATTTTCTGTTTTAATTTTATTCTTATAAGCTGTTCTATATTATCTCTATTTACATTCTCTTTGTACTTTATATATATAGAATTGTATGGAACATAATTAAAGTTATCATCATTCATTTCTATAACGGCAAAATCTTTAGCCTCGGAAGCTGTAGAAGCTCCGTCTTTAAATAAAAACACATAATTAGGGTAGGAGACTAAAGCGGCTATTGTAAAAGAATTAGTTTTATCATTATATATAACCTCAACTTCATCTCCCAAAGATAATGAATTAGCATCTGCAAAATTTTTATTAATTGCTATTTCATTAGTCTCTAAATTATCTTTTCCGTCATATATATAAGGCTTATTTATTTTATTATTATTATCCTTTGAAGCATATATAATAGCATCAATATCATCTATTTTGCCCTGAAATCTATGTTTAGCTTCCACCATATCAATACCATTAATCTCTTCAATAGTTTTAATATCATCTTCGCTAAACATTCCAAATAATACTAAATCATCTAAATTATTTTTATCGAAATACTCTTCAGCAGTAAGTTTAAAATCTCTATATACAGTCTTTACTGCCACAAAAAAAAGCACCGCTAAAGTTACTATAAAAATAGCAGACATAAATATCGCAAGCTGTTTGCTAATTTTTCTAAATAAAAGTTTTGTTTTTATATTAACCATTATTTTCCCATTAATAAAATTATTTTATTACCATTCTATATCTTCAGGATTTAAAGGATTTTCTACATCATATTTTTCTATTACTTCTCCGCTTAAAACCTTAACAACCGTATCAGCCATTTTAGCAATCTCTTTACTATGAGTAATTAATACTATACTAGTACCAAAATCCTTATTTAAGTTTCTTAATATCCTAAGAGCCATAATACCAGTTTTATTATCCAAAGCACCAGTAGGCTCATCGCATAATACAACTTTTGGCTTTTTAGCTATAGCACGAGCAATACTTACCCTCTGCTGTTCTCCTCCAGATAATTCTGTAGGATAATGTTTCATTCTATGCTCAAGTCCTAAAAGCTTTAAAGCATTTTCAGCATTATCTCTTGTAAGACCAGTTATTTCTGTGGAGAACTCAACATTTTCTAAAGCAGTTAAATTTGGAAGCAGGTTATAACTCTGAAACACAAATCCAATATTTTCTCTTCTAAACTTAGCTAATTGTTTATTGCTGTAATGAGTAATATCCTCTCCCAAGAATAATACTCTTCCTCCAGTAGGCTTATCTAATGCCCCAAGTATGTTTAAAAGTGTACTCTTACCAGAACCGCTCGGTCCAAGTATAGCAGTCAGTTTTCCTTCTTCTATAGTAAGATTAATAGATTTTAATGCCTCTGTGGCACCTCCTCCATGACCATATATCTTACTAATATTGTTTATTTCATAAAGATAACTCATTCATTGTTCCTATTTTTTTTATTTATATTTAATTAAAGATTTTTATTCTTCCATTCTTCAACAGCAATACTAACAATTTCTTTTGCACATTCCCTTTTACTTAATACAGGGAAATTTCTTACTCTGCCGTCTTTGAAAAAGATAGTTATTTTATTAGTATCTTTTCCAATAGCATCTTTTATATTGTTAGCTACTATCATGTCTGCCCCCTTTTTGTTCATTTTGTCTATAGCATAATTTTTTAGCTCTTCATCATTAATAGCTGTTTCTGCCGCAAATGAAACTATAAGAGTGTTTTTAGATTTCTTATCTTTGGTACTAACCAATATATCATCATTTTGTTTAAGTTCTATAGCATTAATATTTTGTTTTTTTACTTTTTTGTCATGAACAATAGCAGGTCTAAAATCTAGAGGAGCAGCTGCCATAAGTAAAATATCAGTATTTTCAAGTTCAGCAAGTACATTATTTTTTAAATCTTCTGTAGTATCTATTTTTATTTTTTTATCGCTTGCATACACACGAAGCTCTTCATTAACATCGCCTTCTATATAAGTAGTAACTCCGCCTCCAAGATGTATTTCATTATATATAGCTTCTCCCATCTTACCGCTTGAATTGTTTGTAATATATCTTATAGGGTCTATCCACTCTTTTGTAGCACCAGAAGTTACTGTAAATCTTATATTATCATATTTCAAACTAAAATGACTAAAGTTATTAACAACTTTATCTAATATCTCTTCCAAATTAGCAAGTCTTCCTATTCCGGTATCATTACAAGCCATATTTCCGCTTTCAGGACCTATCATAGTGTATTCAAGCTCATCGATTAAATAACGTACATTTTTTTGCACCGCTTTATTAAACCACATATTAGGATTCATAGCAGGTGCAAACATTTTTTTTCCGGTGTAGGCACATGCTATGGTAGTGATGGTATTATCACATATGCCGTTTGCTATTTTAGATATTGTATTAGCATCTGCTGGAGCTAATAAGAATACATCGGTTTTTCTGCTAATGTTTATATGTGTAAGAGGGTCTTCTTCTTGCCACATATCTCTTATAACACTGTTACCGCTCATTGTTTCTAATGCTTTTATACCAACCATATATTCTGCATTCTTTGTAACAGCACATATTACTTCATGTCCTTGCTTCTTTAGCATACTAACAAGAAATGGCATCTTATATGCTGATATAGAACTAGTTATAGCTAATAAAATTTTCATAAATTAATCTCTTAATAGTTATTAGTGAATTTATTATATATTAATATAAATAAAAAAAATAGTCTATATTTAATTTTATTTTTTTATATGATTATATTACTTATAATATACAATTACTAACTATTGATATTTATATATAATAAAATATAATAAAATTAGAGAATTAATAAAGAATTAACAAAGAATGGAGTTTGTATAATGAAAACTTCTGTAATTATTATGGCTGGAGGTATAGGGGAGAGACTATGGCCTTTAAGCAGAGAAAAAAAACCAAAACAATTTTTAAAAATAATTGACAATAAATCACTTATAGAACAAACAATAGATAGAGCTTTGCAAATTACAGAAGAAGAAAATATTTTCATAATAACAGGAAAAAGATATAAAGAGGCTTTCTCTACTTATATACCAAACTTTAAAAAAGATAATATTATATATGAACCTATTGGAAGAGATACTGCTGCGGCTGTAGCTTTAGGAGTATTAACTGTAAAAGAGAAAATAGGCGACTCAAATGTAGTGATAATTCCAGCTGACCCTATAATAAAACAAGAAGATTTGTTTATAAATACAATAAAAGAGGCTGTAAATGCAACTATAGAAACAAAAAATGTTGTAGTTGTGGGTATAGTGCCGACTAGAGCTGAGACTGGATATGGATATATAAAATTAGATAAAAATATAAAAGGCAATGAGTATATTGTTCATAGATTTGTAGAGAAACCAAATTTAGAAAATGCCAAAAAGTTTTTGGAAGAGGGAAGTTATTTGTGGAATAGCGGCATGTTTATATGGGATAGTGAAAGTATACTAAACAGTATAAACAAATTTATGCCTGACACTTTTAATAAAGTAAATGATACATTAAAAAATATTAATAATGAAGATAAGGCATTAGAAATATTTAACAGTATTGATAAAATTTCTTTCGACTTTGGTGTAATGGAAAAACTAGAAGATATTATATGTATAAAGTCAGAGTTTTTTTGGGACGATTTGGGAGCTTTTTCTGCTCTTGGAAGGATATACAAAAAAGATGAAAATAACAATGTTGTAATAGGGCAGGTTTATCTTAAAAACTCTAGCAATAATATAATAATAAATGATGATAATGATTTGCTTACTTTAAATGGTGTTAACAATCTCACAGTAGTAAAGTCTAATGGTGTTGTTTTAATGTATCCTAATAATGAGGATTCTAAAATAAAAGAGATATTAAAAGATATTAGAGAGAAAAATGAATTAAATAAATATAAAGAATTATTATAATTTCATATTTTTTTATTTAATATAGTTTCTTTATATATTTTTTCTTTTGCTTGTTTTACTTTTTCTTGGCTTTCTTTTTCTTTTTTGCTTTTTTGATTGTCTTCTATAAGTGTACCATTTATAAGTACATTTTTTAGAATTATATTTTCATTTTTAATTAATTCATGAGGCAAAGTTGTACCTTTTATTTCAACATTTTCTAATTTTAAACTCTTATGAAAAATAAGGTTTCTAAAATCTGCATCCTTTTCAACTATTATATTCTCTAATGAAAAATCATCTTTTAAGTTTACATTTAAAAGGCTTAAATTATTGCTAAAATGAACATGGTTGAATGTAGTTTTTTTTATAAAGTCAGAATTAGTAAAATTGGCATTACAATTAATTTTGGCATTATATAAATTAATAGATTCAAAATTTGATATTGAAAAGTTTAAATCCATATTTACAACAGTATTTTTCATTATAATTTCTTTGTTTATATTAGACATCTTTATAAATATTCCAGAATCAAATAAAGCATTAGTAAAATCAAGTGATATATCTAATTTTAAATTATTAATATTAAACGGAGCATAAAACGAAGAATCAGAAAAGTTGAAATTTGAATCTTTTTGTATTTTTAAGCCTTCAAAATTAAAGCCTTCATAGCTAATCATATGAGAAAAATTATAATATCCTCTATATATATCATCTCTTATAATGTTTCTAAATAGATTAGCAGGTTTACTGTCTGATTTATGATGTATAATGCATAAATCATCTTTATAAACTTCTCTGTCGCATTTTTCTGTGTTTGATATTAATTGTTTACATATACTAGGCATAATTATTAAAACATAAAGCTTAAACCAAAATCATGAGAAATATTGTTTTTATTAAACTCATCAAATATTATAGCATAATCAAGTCTAAACAAATCAATATATAATGAAAGCCCCAAAGAAACTCCATTATTTCCAATACCAAGTCTTGCTAAAACACCGCTTGGTAATTTAGCAGAACGTCTTTTTTGCATAGCACTAGGTTCATCTAATACGCTCTCAGGCAAATCATCATACCAAGAAGATGAAGAATATTTATTAAATAACCCTAATTTATTAAAATCTATTATCATAGCTTCAAGACCTAAAGATATATTATGCGTAATAGAAGGAACTCCTACAGAATAAGTAAGCGAAACAGATACTGTAGAATCTTCTTTAGCATAAGCAACTGAAGCTACAATGTCTGTATCTATGTTAGCAAATACGTTATTGTAAAAACCAAAATTTCTAATACCAGCACCAATTTTAAACACTGGAGTAAAAATAGATTGCATATAGTATACGTCTAAAAATCCTCCAAAAACGTTTTTATTTAAAGAATTATTTAATACTCCTTTAATATTTCCGCCTATAAAAGATTTATCATTTATAGCATAAGCAAAGGCAATATTTGCTAAGTAAATACCGTTATATATATTATCTTTTTTATTTCCAAGTGCATCATAACTTTGTATTTTGTTTATTTCTGAAGCAAAACCCAACCCTATTGCATAAGAATTACCTGTATGAGAATATGAGGCATTAAATATATATTCGTTTTTAAAGTCTGGTGATAGAGTGTAGTTTATATTAATGCTGTCTCTAATAAGCCCCATTAATGAAGCAGAGTTTACAAATAATGCAGAAGAGTCGTTTCCTATTAGAAAAGTGCTGTTCATCATTCCTCTGCTTCTTGTGCTTGTGTAGTTTAAAATAGATAAAGAATGTCTTGAAGATAATGTATCAGCGTATAATAAAAAGCTAAATACAAAAAGAATAATAAAAATAAAACTTAATTTTTTTATCACGATATAACTCTAATCAATAATTTTTGTAATTATAACATATAAGAAATCTTAATACAATAAATTAACTATTAATTATTATTGCTAAACTCATAATGCAAAATATATTGCTCTATCAAATATATATCCCCATAATAAACTAATGCTATATAATATTCCTTATTTTTGCTAAAACTTATATTGTCAATTCTGTTTACGGCTTTTCTTATATAGTTGTAATTTTCATCAAAAAGTATAATCTCTATATCTTCTTTATATTCTAGTATAATATTTATATAAGAATCTATATCTGTTTTGTTTTTTATTCTGTAAAAGTCTATATCTATTATATTATAATTTTTTAAATATGGTTTAATCTTTTCATCTAAAACTAAATCTTTCTTAATAAAAAAGCCGTTTATTTTTTGATTTGGATATTCTATCTCTTCAGCATATAAAATATTATCATTATATTCATTGCCGTTTTTATATTTATAATCATCAGAAAAATTTAGTTTTAGGTTATAGTCAATATTATCTTCAGAAGTTAATTTTAATAAATATTCTTTTTCATTTAATAAAATATTTTTTAATTCTATATTTCCAAAATAATTTTTAGCATTTTTAGTTTCTACTCTAAAAACAATATCTCTATTTTCTTTATTATAAAACTCTAATACAATATCAGAATCATTATTAGCATAAAGTCCAAAGTTCATTATAAAACCATTAGTAGGCTTAATATGATAATAATCTATATCATCAATATTAAAACTTCCTTTTAAGCTTATATCAGATTCTATAAACTGAGCATACTCTTCATTATCATTAGGTTCTATTTCATTAACTGTAGTTGTATTATTATTTCTGCTGCAAGAAATTGATAATATAAATGTAAAAATTAATATAATATTTTTTATCATATTAATCATTCCATAGCAACAATTTTTAAATAATGCAAAAACTCTTTATCATCGCACATAGTTTTGCCTTCATCATCAGATAACTTAGCAACAGGCTTACCATTAACCATCTGAAGTTTCATTACAATATTTAAAGGTTTGGCAATAGGTTCAAAATCATTCATAATAAATGTGCCTATTCCAAATGTAACTTTAGTTTCGTTTTTGAACTCTTTATATATATTGTAAGCTTTGTCAAAATTAAGGCTGTCAGAAAATAGTAGGGTTTTAGTTTTAGGGTCAATTCTTAAGTTTTTATAATGTTTTATAACTTTGTATCCCCATTCAATAGGGTCTCCAGAGTCATGCCTTATGCCGTCATAGAGTTTTGCAAAATATAAATCAAAATCTTTTAAGAATTTATCTGTTCCTAAAGTGTCAGATAATGCAATACCTAAATCGCCTCTATATTCATTAACCCAAGACTGAAGCATAAATTTTTGGCTCTCTGCAAGCCTCACTTTATCTAAAGCCTGACCAACTTGATAATATTCATGAGCATTAGTACCAACCGCAAGTAAATTATATTTCTTAGCAAAATATACATTGCTAGTACCCACCAAACAATCAGCAGGAACTTTTTCTTTTAATATAGAAATAGCTCTATCTTGCCACTTAAAAGAAAATCTTCTTCTAGTACCAAAATCAGAAAATTTAAATCCGCTTTCAGCCTTATATATAGGAAGTAATTTATCATCTAGCTTTTTTATTAAGTTTGATTTGCCTTGTTTATAAACTGCTTCTTCTCCATTAGTCTTACAAACAGTATAGTAATAATATATTTCACTAATCATAGCAAGTACAGGTATCTCCCAAATAATAGTTTGATACCATGGACCTTCTATAGAAACAGTTAATTTATTATCTTCAAAAGATGCATTAATATGTTCTTCTAATGGTCTGTATAATTTTAAAAACTCTATATAATCTCTCTTTATAAATCTAAGAGAAGCTAAATATTCAAGTTCATCTTTTTTGAATGAAAGATTGCAAAAATGCTTTATCTGCTTTAATAGCTCATCATGCATCTCTTTAGTCCATTCTAATATATTTCTGCTTCTAAAAATATATTTTACCCAAACATTAGAAAATTGCCTTAAAGCACATTGCTGCATTGTGAATTTATATAAATCAGTATCAAGCAAACTATTTATTATATTATCCATAAATAAATCCTTAAAAACTTTATCTATTTTTTATTTCTTTCTATAATTTTAGAAAGCTGATAAAGTCTGTATATGCCAGATATAAATCCAAAAAATATACCAGCTATAGTAAATAATGGAGAAGTATTAAATTTTTTATCAGCTAAATTTCCAACAAAAGCAAGTCCAAGTATTATACTTCCAAACTCAATACCTAAAGCCGTATATTTTATTCCATTTTTTATATTATTCTTGCTGTTCATAATTAAGCGTTGTAAAAATTAAAGGATTAACATATTCAGAAGCTAATTTTAATTCATATTCAAGTTCGCCTGTTTTTGCGTTTCCTATAATATCACCCTTTTTTACATCAACATTTGTTTTTACAGAAGTAGTGGCTAATCCCTTATAAGTAGTTATGATACCATATCTATGATAAATAACTATGCTTACTCCTTCATCTTTATCGTATACTACACTATTAATTGTACCAGATGCTGTTGCTCTAACAAGTGTACCTGCTATTGTTTGAAAGCCTATGCCTTTTGATAAGAGAGAGTCTTTTTGATATGGTTTTGATATAACTGCATATCTAGAGTCTATTGGCGTAATTGTAGGCACATATTCTAATGAAGTGTTTTTAGAATTAATATTAGCTTTCAATTCTTCTAAATAATTTTTTAAATTTTCAAACTCTTTAGCTCTGGCATTGAGAAGTGCTATATTATCAGTATTGTTTGTATTTATTAAATTAGTATTTTCTATTTTAAATTTATTCATCATATTAGACATATCTTCTCTATATGAATCATTAGAAAATACAGAATTAAATAAGTTTTCCAAAGAATTAATTTCTTCAAGTCTCTCTTGATAGCTTCCAGTAAGAACTAGTGTTTTGCTTGCAATAACAGTGTTTTTTGTAAGAGATGAGAATGTTATTAATAGTGCTGCTGCTATAATTAAAACTATTATTAAAAGACCATATATAGGTATAGATAAAGTTTTAGTTTTCTTTTTAGAATGCGGTATAAACATAAAATAAAGTCTGTGCGATAATATTTTATGCAGTTTGCTTAAAAACGAAGAATTATCAGAGTTATTCTTTTTATAGAAATTGCTTTTATTCTTTTTTTTATTTTTGTACATATTTAAAATTATAACAATAATATAAAATTATATCAATATCAAATAAATAATTGCCTTTTTAATAAGTTATAATTTCGTAAAACTATAAGTTAAATATTAATAATTGTATCAGATAAAAAATTCTATATATTATACTTGATTAAATTAGTATATTGTGATAGAATATAACTTCTATAAAGTGTATTTAAATAAATTAATATAAATTTTTAGGAGAAAATCAATGGAGCAACAGATTAGATTAGTAGAAGCAAAACATAAAAAAGAAGCTATTTTGCCTTTTGAAATAGGTGATACAGTAAAAGTATGGGTAAAAATTATAGAAGGTGATAGAGAAAGATTACAGGCATTTGAAGGTGTTGTTATTTCAATGCGCGGTAAAGGTATCAATAAAAGTTTTA
The DNA here is from genome assembly GCF_000325665.1 of Brachyspira pilosicoli P43/6/78. Classification (NCBI taxonomy): domain Bacteria; kingdom Pseudomonadati; phylum Spirochaetota; class Spirochaetia; order Brachyspirales; family Brachyspiraceae; genus Brachyspira; species Brachyspira pilosicoli. The sequence goes on along the minus strand of NC_019908.1, from coordinate 1,392,067 downwards.
TAGTTAGAAAAATATCTTATGGTGTAGGTGTTGAGAGAATATTCTTAGTAAACTCTCCTAGAATTGACCATATTGATATTATAAGAAAAGCTAAAGTAAGAAGAGCTAAACTTTATTATTTAAGAGATAAAGTAGGTAAAAAAGCTCGCTTGGTAGAAAGACTTGGCGTAAAAATACCTAAACATTCTGATTTAATAAAATCTGAAGAACCTGCTAAAGAAGAATCAGCAGAAGAAACAACAACAACAGAAAATAATTAATAAATTTAAATAATTTTATATTTTAAGGAGAAATCTTTATGGGCTATAAAATTGTTGCCAAAGAACAATGGTCAGATTAAGGTTTTTATGATGAAAGTTGTAGCTCCCGATATAGCTAAGCATCGTAAAGCAGGTAATTTTATTATTTTTAGATTAGATGAGTTAGGGGAGAGAGTGCCTCTTACTATAGCTGATGCTGACCCTGAAGCGGGAACAATTACTATAGTAACTCAAAGTATTGGTTATTCTACAGCTAAATTGATGGAACTTAAAGTTGGCGATGAAATAATGGACGTTATAGGACCATTGGGACAGCCTACTCATATTGAAAAGAAAGACGGCATTATACTTGGTGTTGGAGGCGGTGTTGGTATTGCTCCTTTACACCCTATAGTACAAGCCCATCATAATGCTGGTAATAAAGTGATATCTATATTAGGTGCTAGAGATAAATCACTTATCATTATGGAAGACATGATGAGAAAAGTATCTGATGAACTATTAGTTTGTACTGATAATGGAAGTTATGGTGAGAAAGGTTTAGTTACAGATATGATTAAAAAAATACATGATAGGGGCGAGAAAATTTCTGAAGTTATAGCTATTGGTCCTGCTATTATGATGAAATTTGTTTGTAAGCTTACTAAAGAATATAATATTCCTACTACTGTTAGTTTGAATCCTATTATGATTGATGGTACTGGTATGTGCGGATGCTGTAGAGTATTAGTTGGTACTCAAACTAAATTTGCTTGCGTTGAGGGTCCTGAATTTGATGGTCATTTGGTTGATTTTGACTTGCTTATGAAAAGACAGGCTATGTATAAAAAAGAAGAGCATGAATGTAATTTAAAATTGGCTAATTAATGGCATTTTAAGTATTTATTTAAAAAAATAAGAGTTATAATCTTTATAAAGGTTATAGCTCTTTTTTATCTTTAAAAGGAGTATAATTTGAAAATACCTGTAGATTATAGTTTTGGAGGTTTTGAGCTAAAAAAATTTGAATGGGAGTCTACAAATGTGAATATTCTTGTTAATATAAAAAATAATGCTCCAATAAAAATGGTTTTAGATGATTTTGAGTGTAATCTTATTAACAGCAGAAATGAAAAGTTTGCTTATTGTGTGTCAGAAAATATAGCTATTAAATCTCATTCATCATCAAGTGTTAATATTAATGTTGTGTTTTATAATAAAGAAACTTCTAATTTAATATCAGATTTTATTAACTTAAAAAAATCAGAGTTCAAAATACATGCTGTTAATGGCAAATTAAAATTATTCTCTCTTCTTCCAATTAACCTCTCTAATAGAGTAAAACATTTTAATATATTAGATATTATAAAAGAATTGATGAAGTAAAATTATTTCATTATATCTCTTAATGCAGCTGCTCTCATTTCAGATACTTTTTTATACTTTTTTTGTTATTAAACATTGATTTTAAATGATTATTCTTAGCAATAAATATCATATAAGATAAAGTATCTAAATCTATATCATCAATAATATTACAATCAAGTCCAACTCTAAGCCATAAATTATGCTTTATAAACTCCATATAATTCATAACCCTCGCATTTGACAATAAAGACTTGCTTCTATAAACTTTATCTTCTATATTGAGCCTATCTATATTTTTTATTTTTAATCGCATTTTTTTCTCTTTGTCTAGAATATAATTTACGATTTCAAGCATATTATTTAAAACATCTCTCTCTGAAATACCCATCATGGTTCTATTTGTTATATTGAGTACAGGCATTGTTCTTCCTGCTCTAATTGATATATCAAAGCCTTTTTTTGATGCTCTATTAATAAAATATTCTATATTGTCTGGTGTTTTCCATATTAAAGCTGGTATTGCCATAGATACTGTTACATTCATTGCAATACCTATTTTTTCTGGAGAACTAGTTAGATATCCGAATTTCTTATTAAAAGCGAAGTCTATTTTTTTATCCAACATGCTCTCTATTTTATAAGCTCTGTTAAAACATTCTTCTAATTCTAAGCCTCTAGCTATAGTTTGTATTTCGCAATGTTCATTAGAGTTTATTAAGATAGATGTCTCTTCATCTTCATCAATATATATAGAAGCGTTTAATAAATTTCTTTTATTTGGTATTGTAAGATTTTCTTTTAAAAGCTTAATTTCTATTGATGGAAGCTCTATTAATTTTATTTTTTCAAGATGAATATCTAATTTTTTCAGTTCTTCTATTTCTTTTGTGAGAATATTGTCAATTTTTTCTATATCATCTTTATCTATATGATTGTAGAATCTAATATTGTCTATATTTCTATATATGGATACTTTAGAATATAATATAATATTATCTTCTAAGCCTTTTTTATATATCCATTTAGCAATATTATCTGCGGACATCTTTATTTTCACTTAAAGTTTCTTTTATATTTAAAGTTTGTTTAAGGTTTTCTATTTTATTTTTAATAATAGAAGCTTCTTCATAGTTTTCTATTTTGATGAGCATATCCATAGTAGCTTCATATTGTTTAATTTTTTCTTCTATATCTCTATTAGTAAGATTTTTATTGGCAACTCTTCCTAAGTGTTTGTTGTAAGTATGTATTTTTCTTACATATTTAGCTATACTTTTAGAGAAGTTCTCATAACATTGAGGACAAGACATTATACCTGTTTTTTTAAACTCTCTTAAAGAATAACCGCAAGAAGGGCATATTTTATCTTTTAGTTTAGGTCTTTTTACACTTTTCTTTTTTATATCAACGACTGGTTTAGATTCTGGAAATATTGTATGCAAGTTATTAAATTCAAGCTCTATACATTTTTCCATTATATTCATTTTTTTTTCGCATTCTTCGCAGATATGCATTTCGTATTTTTTATTGCCTATAGATTCTTTTATATGTAAAACGGCAAGATTCTTGCCACAAATATTACAACTCAAGATGCTACCCCTAAAATTATTATAATAAAATTTTACCATTTAACAAAAAAAATTGCAAATATATAAACAGAAAATGAATTTTTTTTTCACAAATTATTTGAATATTTTTTTTAATTTATTAAATTTCCAATCAAAGTATGATTTTTTATTTCTGTTATCTCACAGTAATATATATCACCCATATTAAGTTCTTTTTCTTTTTTTATTAAAACTATTCTGTTTTCTTTGCTTCTGCATAAATAATGCATATTATCCTTAGCAATATCATCTATCATAATATAAGCTTTTTTGCCAACTTGTTTAGAGAGTAATTTTTGTGCCAATTCTCTTTGGAAGTTAACTATTTGAGTGAGTCTTCTTGCCCCCGCAACTTTATCATATTGCACTTTCTTTTTGTATGCAATAGAGCCTTCTCTCTCAGAATATTTATATAAATAAGCCTCTTCAAAACCAATGCTTTCAAGTAAATCTAATGTTTCTTGATATTCCTCTTCAGTTTCATCAGCATAACCAACTATTATATCCGTAGAAATAGGAAAATCATCGGCATGCTCTCTTAAAAATGATACTTTTTTAATATATTCTTCTTTTGTATATTTTCTATTCATTAAAGATAATATTCTATCCGAACCGCTTTGAAAAGGAAGATGTATATGCTTGCATAAGCTATTTAAACTCCATATAGCATCAGCAAGTTCTTTATCAAAATCTTTAGGGTGTGAAGTTAAAAATCTTATCCACACTTTATCTTTTGCTTTTTCATCTATTACTTTGTCTATCTTGTATAATAACTCTGTAAAGTTTATTTCATTATCAATATCAAGCCCATAAGAGTTAACATTCTGCCCAAGAAGCGTAATTTCTTTAGCTCCTTCATCAATAAGCCTTTTTACTTCATCTAATATCTCTTCAGATTTTCTGCTAATCATCTTTCCTCTGGTGTGAGGTACTATACAATATGTGCACCAGTTGTTGCATCCATGCGTAATTGGTATGAATGCTTTGTGCGGTTTGTCTTCATCAACATAAGACTTATTAAATATATAATTATCATTAAACTTTCTTACAAAAACCTCTTCATCTTTCAAATAGTCTATTATATTAACTTCATTGTATACATCAAATATTTTATCAACACCTAAACTCTCAAGATGTTCTTTAGAAGTTTGAGCCATACAGCCCATAATGATTATTTTTGTATCTTTTTTGTTTTTTTTCCTGTTTGCATTAAATAGCTTTACCCTTGAAAAAACTCTCTCTTCAGCATGTGCTCTTACACTGCATGTATTTATTATAATATTATCAGCATTTTCATGATTTTCTGTTTGTATAAAGCCTTCTTGCATTAATGAGTTTATTAAACTATTTGAATCTGCTTTATTCATTTGGCAGCCGTAATTTTCTAAGTAAAAATTTTTCATATTCTAATCTTTATTCGTTTTTTGATGTTTTATTTATTATTTTATTTTTTTATGAATTTGGATTTAATATCATCTATTAAAACTTCTGGAACTAAACCATCTATAGGTCCATTAAATTTAAGTATCTCTTTAATGAGAGACGAACTTATATAAGCATAATGCTCAGATGTATGTAAGAATATAGTATCCATCTCTGGGTATAATAATTTATTCATTCTTGACATTTTAAGTTCATAATATAAATCTTCGCTGTCTCTTATTCCTCTAGCCAATACTCTTATATCATTTTGCTTCATATATTCTGTAACAAGCCCAGATATAGACACTATTTTTATTGTATCATTATTTCCAATAACTTTTTCAATCATCGCCTTTCTTTCTTCTATAGTGAAAGTTGGAGATTTTTCTAAGTTTACAGCCACAGATATATATACTTCTTCAAATATATCAGCAAGTCTATAGAGAACATCAAGGTGTCCCAAAGTAAAAGGGTCAAAAGTACCCGGAAATATTACTTTTCCATTTTTCATAATAGTAAATTATATACAAAAAATATATAATATCAATATAAAAGCATTATTTTTAAATTATATTAATTTATAAATATAATTTTTTTTATTTAGTTTTTCTAGGTTGTAATTTTTATTAATATAAATTATTATTAGCACTTGATTATATAAGGAATTTATTTTTTATGAGTAAGATTTTATTGCAGATAAAAGACAAAAAGATATATTTTTTAATATCTATATTAATATTTATAGCAGATACTGTTTCAAAATATTTTATTGATAAGTATTTACAGCCTATTGTTTATAAAAATATTATTGGAGATATACTAATATTTATATATACAAGAAATTATGGAGTTTCTTTTGGCTTTCTCAATAATGTACCAGAGGTTATACAGCATATTATACCTGAGTTTTTAAAGGTTGTTGTTTTTTTAGCGATGATTGTTGTATTTTATATAATAACTATCATAGATAAGAAAAAACAGAGAATATCTATTGTTGGTTTTAGTATGGTGTTAGGCGGAGCTATGGGCAATTTATTAGATAGGATTATGAGAGGCTTTGTAACAGATTTTATTAATATGGGTTTTAATTTAAAAATTAGATTTCCTTGGAATTATAATATTGCCGATGCTGCCATTACTATAGGTATTGTAGTTATAGCGATTGGAGTATTTTTCTTTAAAGAAGATTTTGATAGTACTTTTAAAAAAGCAAAAAAAGAAAATAAATAATAAATGTATAAATTTTCAATAGAAGAAAAAGATTTAAATAAAAGACTTGATATATTTGTAAGCGAGAAATTAAATATAAGCAGGTCTCAGGTAAAAAATTATTTATCTTCCATACTAGTTAATGGTAATATAAAAAAACTTTCATATTCTCTAAAACTTAATGATATTGTAGAGATAAACATTAAAACAGATGATAATGAAGAAGAAGAGGATATATTAGCAGAGAATATTGATTTAGATATTTTGTATGAAGATGAATATTTATTGGTTGTAAATAAGCCTTGCAATATGAGTGTTCATTGTTCTCCTTCTGAAAGGCATGGCACTTTAGTTAATGCTTTGCTTTATCATATAAAAGATTTTAATTTTGTTGGTGATAAGAGTAGGGCAGGCATTATACATAGATTAGATAAAGATACTTCTGGTATAATGATTGTAGGAAAGAATGCTGATATAGTTTCTGCTATTCAAGAGCAATTTAAAAATAGAACAATAAAAAAGATTTATCATGCTATAGTTATAGGTGTATTGAGAGAGAATTTTTATGAGATTAATTTGCCGATAGGAAGGCATAGCGTATATAGAAAAAAAATGACAGTTCGTGAAGACGGCAAGAAGGCGTTGAGTTATATAAAAGTATTAAACAGATTTAAAAAGCATACTTTAATAGAGGTTAATATTAAAACAGGACGTACTCATCAAATAAGGGTTCATTGTTCATATAAAGGATTTCCTGTAGCGGGCGATAAGATATATTCTAAGAGTTATTCAAATTATAGTAATTTAATGCTTATAGCAAAGCAAATAGAGTTTACTCACCCTATTAGCGGCGAGATTATGAAATTTGAAGTTGATTATACAGATTATTTTAGAGATTTTTTGATTTCAGATGAAATTTAAAAAATAAGCCAATTGCTTTAATTGCAATTGGCTCATACTAACTTTTTAAGCATATGCATCTAAATTCTTTCCTAAATTGTAATTTACTTTAACTGAAGTACCCTGTCCAGAGACAAACTCATTTATTCTGCTTATAGAATCAGATAAATTATACACATTAAGCCCTGCACTATACATATGTCCAGTTAATGGAAACATTTTAGATGAATAAATAGAATTAATAGATATATCCATTTTTAACCTCCAAATGTTTTATATGTATATTATCGGATTTTTTTATATTGTTTTTATGCAGATATATAAAAATAATAATTTTTTATATTTAAAAACAGAATTTTTTAGTAAATTTTTTGTAAAAGAGCTTATAATATTTTTATGTTTTCATATTGTATATGTAATAAATTTTATATTTTTATAATGATATGAAGATAGTATTTAAAAGGTTTTTTATTTGAATATTAAAAACTTGATTTAATCAATAAAATTTATATACTAAAATTATAGAATATTAATTAAATTAAGGAGTTTTCTATTATGAAAAAAATATCCATTATAAGTTCTATGCTTATAATAGCAACAATTTTCATGGTATCTTGCGGCGGCGGCACTAAAGACAATGCAGCAACTTCAGATGCTAATGGTCCACTAATTGGGGTTACAATTTATCGTTATGATGATAACTTCATGTCTTTCTACAGAAGAAACATCGAAAGTAAAATAGCAGGCAAAGCTAATTTGATAATTAACGATTCTCAAAATAACCAAGCTCAACAAAATGACCAAGTAGATGTTATGATAAACAAAGATGTTAAAGCTTTAGCAATTAACTTAGTTGACCCTCAAGCAGCTCAAACTATTATAGACAAAGCTAAAGCTAAAAATATACCAGTAGTATTCTTTAACAAACAGCCTAGTGCTCAAGCTATGGCTAGCTATGATAAAACTTGGTATGTAGGTACTACTCCAGAAGAATCTGGCGATATGCAAGGTAAAATCGTTGTAGATGCTTGGAAAGCAGATCCTACTTTAGATAAAAACGGTGACGGTGTTATACAATACGTATTAATTAAAGGCGAACCAGGCCACCCAGATGCAGAAGCAAGAACTTCTCATGTAACTATGTATATTACTAATAATGGTCTTAAAGTAGAAAAATTAGAGGCAGAACAAACAGCTATGTGGGATACAGCAAAAGCTAAAGATATAGTAGATGCTTGGATACAAAAACATGGCGATAAAATAGAGTTTATTTTTGCTAACAACGACGCTATGGCTTTAGGTGCTTTACAATCTATACAAGCTTTAGGATACAACACAGGCGATAAAGCTAAATATATCCCTATAGTAGGTGTAGATGCTATTCCTGATATGTTAAACGAAATCAAAAAAGGAACAATATTAGGTTCAGTACTTAATGACCCAGTTGGACAATCTCAAGCTCTTGTAGATTTAACATTAAATGTTGCTGCTGGTAAAGACCCAGTAGAAGGTACTACTTGGACTTTAGACGAAGTAAAAGCAGTACGCGTTCCTTATGTTCCTATAACTGCAGATAATGTTACTATAGCTGAAGAAGCTTATAAGTAATAATCATTTTTATGAATGGGGATATTATGCTTTTATAATGTCCCCAATTTCATATTTTTAATTTCGTATATCGTATTTTTTTTAAGTGTAATTTTAAGGATTTTGTTTTTATGGAAGAGAGAAAAGTAATTCTTGAGATGAAGGGCATATCAAAATATTTCCCTGGTGTTCAAGCTTTAGATAAGGCTGAACTTGTTGTGAGAGAGGGAAATGTTGTTGCTCTTATGGGAGAGAATGGTGCTGGAAAATCCACTCTTATGAAATGTTTATTTGGTATTTACCATAAAGATGAAGGAACAATATTATTAGATGGTAATGAAGTGAATTTTACTTCTCCTAAACAAGCTTTGAATAATGGTGTAGCAATGGTTCACCAGGAGCTTAATCAGGTTAGGCAAAGAAATATACAAGATAATATTTGGCTTGGTAAATATCCTACTAAATTAGGGTTTGTAGATGAGAAAAAAATGTATAATGATACTAAGGCTATTTTTGATGATTTAGAAATACCTTTAGACCCTAGAACTAAAGTATCCACACTATCAGTATCTGAAATGCAAATGGTTGAAATAGCAAAAGCAGTATCATACAATTCTAAAATACTTGTTTTAGATGAGCCTACTAGTTCGCTTACAGAAAAAGAAGTTGCTAAATTGTTTAAAATAATAAGAAAGCTTCAAAGCCGCGGCGTTGGTATGATATATATTTCACACAAAATGGAAGAGATATTACAGATATCTGATGAAGTTACTATAATGCGTGATGGTAAGTTTGTTTCAACTACTCCTGCTAAAGAATTAACAACTGACCTTATTATTAAACAGATGGTAGGTCGTGATTTAACTAATAGATTCCCTCCTAAAACTAATACTCCTGGTGAAGGAATTTTGGAGATTCAAAATTTTACAGCATTTTATCAGCCTTCTCTTACTGATATTAATTTTAGTGTGAGAAAAGGTGAGATTTTTGGTATAGCCGGTCTTGTTGGTGCAAAAAGAACTGAGGTGCTTGAAAGTATATTTGGTATGCGTACTTTATCAAGCGGTAAGATTATTAAAAATGATAAAGATATAAAAAATAATACAACAAGAAAAGCTATTAAGCATGGATTTGCTTTGGTAACAGAGGAAAGAAGACAGACTGGTATATTTGGTATGCTTTCTATTAATTTTAATTCTATAATAGCTAATATAGATAATTATAAAGGTAATTTTGGATTTTTAAATAATAAGAAGATGAGAGAGGATACTAAATGGGTAATAGACAGTATGCAGGTAAAGACTCCTTCAGAGAAAACTGCTATACAATCATTATCTGGAGGTAATCAGCAGAAGGTAATATTAGGCAGATGGCTTTTGAGTGCTCCTGATATTCTTATGCTTGATGAGCCTACTAGAGGTATTGATGTAGGGGCAAAATATGATATATATAAACTTATAATAGATTTAGCTACGGAAGGTAAGACTATTATTATGGTTAGCTCTGAAATGCCTGAATTACTTGGTATAACCGATAGGATAATGGTTATGAGTAATGGAAGGGTTGCGGGCATAGTTGATACAGCTAGTACTAATCAAGAAGAAATAATGGCATTATCTGCCAAATATTTATAATTTATTAATAAAGGAATAATATATGTCAGACAGAAATTCTACTATAAACAAAATATTAAAATTTATACTGAATAATGCCATATTTGCAGCACTTTTGCTTATACTTATTGGTATTATTATTAAAGAGCCATCTTTCTTTAGACTTAGCAACTTTGTAAACATTTTTGCTCAGGCTTCTACTCGTATGATTATTGCTGTTGGTATTGGTACTTTGCTAGTAACTCAAGGTAACGACCTTGGTGCTGGTAGGGCTGTTGGTCTTGCTGCGGTTGTTAGTGCTTCTTTACTACAATCTATGAGCAATCCTACTAGAATGTATCCTGATTTGCCTTTACTTCCTGTTATAGTACCTATATTATTGGTAATGGTTATACTTATGATATTTGGTTTTATAAATGGTTTTATTATTTCTAAACTTTATGTAACTCCATTTATTGCTACTTTGGGTATGCAGCTAATACTTTACGGTGTTACTAGTACTTATTTTGACAGACCTCCTTATGGTGCTCAGCCTATTGGCGGACTTGACCCTAGATTTACTAATTTAGCTCAAGGCGGTATAAAAATAGGCGGACTTACAATATCATACTTAATAATATTTGCTGTAATTATTACTTTAATTATGTGGGTAATTTGGAACAAAACTAAATTAGGTAAAAACATATTTGCGGTTGGAGGCAACCCTGAAGCTGCTGCTGTAAGCGGTGTAAACATTCCTCTTACTCTTATGATAGTTTATACTATGGCTGGTGCTTTATATGGTATAGCTGGTTCATTAGAGGTTGCTAGGGTTGGTTCTGCTACAAACAACTTAGGTAATGGATACGAACTTGATGCTATTGCTGCCTGCGTTGTTGGAGGAGTTTCATTCTCTGGAGGTATTGGTTCTATTTTGGGTATTGTTTCTGGGGTTTTGATATTCCAAGTTATTAACTACGGTATGACTTTCGTTGGTATTTCACCTTATATGCAATACATTATTAAAGGTGCTATCATCATTGCTGCTGTTGCTGTTGATACTCAAAAATATTTGAAAAAGGTTTGATGAATTGTGGAAAATGATCCTTTTAGAACAGAGTTTAATAAAAAAGAGACAAGAAAAAGAACTATTAAGTCTTGGATATTTTTTGGATTTGTGTTTCTAATTTTTGTGGTTGCTGAATTGATTAGATATATCAAAGGCTTGATGTAGTTATTTATTAAAATAATAATAGAGCTATTGCTAATTTAATTAGTGATAGCTCTTTTATTTTATATATATTTCTTAGATATAAAAACCTAAATACTTGCACTTTTTGGTTCTTTGATGAAGTCCGCAAAGCTAAGGCGGGAAAAAGTTGAATAAAATAAAAAACTTACATATTTAGTTAAAATACAAGTATTATATATGTATTCTAAGATATAGAATAAAAACACTTGTACTTTTTGCAACTTTTTGCTACGGGAAAAAGTTGAATAAAAAACTTGTACAAACAATAAAATTAAAACAATATAAATATTTATCAATTTAGTTTTTAAACAAACTTAAAATATTTTGTTATAGAAATGGCAATAAGGTATAGAGCCTTTTCTCTCATAATAGTTTTGATGATAAGCTTCTGCTGGGTAGAAGTTTTTATACTCTCTTAAAGTTGTTGCCACATCATAATTTTTTTTCTTTTAGCATGTCTATATATTTTTGAGCTATTTCTTTTTCTTCTTCTGTTTGATAAAAAATAGCAGACAAATATTGCGAGCCTATATCAGGACCTTGACCATTTTTTTGAGTAAAGTCATGAGTTTCAAAGAAGAGTTTAACTAAATCTTCATAAGTAGTTTCATCTGGGTTATATGCAACCTGTACTGTTTCTAAATGTCCTGTAAGACCTGTGCAAACTTCTTGATATGTTGGGTTTATTTTATGTCCTCCTGCATATCCGCTTACAACTTCATATACTCCTTTGCCTTTTTCAAACCAATATTCAGTTCCCCAAAAACAGCCGGAAGAAAAATATGCGTATTTAAGATTTTCTGGAATCATTTTTGTCTCCTCCTTATTTTCTTTAATATTTGAAGATTCGCTATTTAATTTTTCATTACATGATATTAAAGAAAATATAGAAATAGCTGCTATTAATGCAATTTTTTTCATATATAGTTTTTACCTCATTATTTGTTTGTACTATCATTAGTTTCTTCAAATTCTGCCTTATTAACAAAATTTAAAGATACAGAATTAATACAATATCTAGTTTGTTTATCTGTAAAGCCTTCATTGTAAAACACATGTCCTAAATGACCTCCGCATTTTGCACATGATACTTCTACTCGGCACCCATCTTTTACTAATTTTATGTTTTCTGCAACCGCATCATCAAAACTAGGCCAACCTGTACCTGAATTAAATTTAGCATCAGATTTAAATAGTAAGTTACCGCATAGTTTACAAGTATATACACCATCAGATTTTACATCTAAAAGGTCTCCTGTAAATGGAAACTCTGTACCTTTGTTTATTAACACTTCATATTCTTTTGAGGTTAATTTTGATGTGGATACTTTTATATCATCTCTATTATTATTATTTGATATATCAGCTTTATTTGTTTGTACTATTATATTGTTTATCTCTTTGCCGTTGCAAGATATAGATATAATAGATATTGTTAAAAGTAATATTATGTATTTATACAAATTAAAACTCCTATTAATTTATTTAAATATAAAAATTATACATACTATACAAATATAATAAAAATATAAATATTTACAATTATTTATATAACTTTAATGGGAAAGTTAATGTTTTTCCGCTTCTTATATCTAATATATTTCCTGTAGTATCTATAATTTTAGTTCCAAACATAGTAGTAAATCTTTTATATTGTATATTCACAGGAAGAAGCAAATATTCTATATTACCTGTGTCTATATCAATTCTATAAAGTATCATACTCTCTTTAAGATTTTTATCATTTTCCATATTATCTTTTGATATAGCCGGATTGTCAAAATATATTTTTTTATCCAAATAAAATATTCCGCCATCATATTCACAGCTAAATACAGATGATAATTCTACTTTCCATACAATTTTTTTATTGCTATAGAATGCTATTGATTTATTTGATTCCATTAATACAAAGTCTTTTCCTACAGAATATATACTGCTTATCTTCATATTTGGGTTTTCTAATTGTATTTTACCGTCATTTAAAGTAAGCACATTCACTTGATATAATATTTTATTATTTATAGCAGATGGATATGTAAACATTACTCTTTTTTCATCAAAAGCTCCATCAGATATAAATGTATTTTCTTTTAAGCTGTATACTATTTTTTTCTCTTCTATGTTATATAAAAAAACATTAGTTCTATTAAATTCTTTAGCTCTGCATATTATTAATTTAGGATTAGCAGTAAAATATGCCTCATAAACATACATTCCAGATAATTCCAAAAATACTTTATTAGTACCTATCTCTACAATTTTTAATGTATTGTTTGAACTATTAACATTATCTACAGATATAGTTATTATTTTTTTACCGTCTAGAGATAAATCTAGTATAGAATAAGATTTAGCATTCTTATGAAATATTCTGCATTTATCAAGACTAAAATCATAGAAGAAACTATTATAAGAACCTTTGAAATATGGAGTAAATATACCTCTATTATTTTTTTTATCTATATAGATATAATAGTCCTTTTTATCTGTCTTGTTAAAAATAACATTTTGTTTTATTATCATAAGTTCTTATCCTTTTCTTCATTAATTTTTACTTCCATAAGCAGCTCTATTTTTGCATTGCTTTTATTTTCTAATATAGCATAATTATCATATAATTCTATAACTTTTGCTTTTGTTACTAATGTTTTTCTAGTTTTATAATATCTATATATATAAAGCATTTCACTTGTATACCAAAAATCTCCATTAGCATTTTCTCTTGTTTGTCTATAAACAGAAGAAGAAGCATTATTAGAGTTATTATATTGTTTAGATATATTACTTTTATTATTATTATTATTATTATTATTTGATGATTGATTAGTAGCAGTATATGAATTAGTATTATTGTGTACTACAAAGTTATTTGGGTCTATATTATTTGTTAATATTCCATTAGTTAGAGAGCTTTGTTTTCTTTCATTAATTTTATTTATAAGATATTCATTGTTAGGAGGCAAATCCAAATATTTTTCTACACTATATATTCCAAACTCATCTCCTATCTTTATATTGTTTCTTTTTCCTAAGTTTATAAATATTTTATTGTCTTCTATTCTTGTTACAGTTCCAATTAGAGGAGGTATTTCTAAAAATTCTGATATTTCATTAGCTATATTATTAAAAGCTAAAATAGTAGCCCAACCTAATGCACTTTCATAAAATAAAGCATCTTCAGAATTATATACAACACTGTTTCCAGGAAGTACATAACTAGCAGAATTAGTAAAAGTTTTTACTGTTTTGGCAGTATTTATATCTATAAGATTAACCTTAAACTCTACATTAGCCGTATCTTTTCCGCCTTGTTTGAGATTAAAATCAAGAACTTCACCAGTGATTAAATAATCAGATTCAAAAGTATCTTTAACAAAATCGCTAGCCACAGTTATATTTGTAGATAATGCTTTATAATCCATAACATTATCATATGACTCAAAATATGAAATAAGCAAATCATAATCGCTTACATCAAACATATGCGTATTTCTCAAAGATATTTCAAAAGCTCTGGGCATTCCGTCATCTACCATATATTTTTCTACCCATTCTTTATCTTTGCTTAAAAATGGAAGCACAGTTACTTTTACACTATATAAATTAGAATTAAATAATGTTAATAAAAATAGTAATGAAATAATTTTATATTTGAACATATAATTAGTAGTCTTTTCCTATAACTTTATCTTTTTGATTTTTTTCATAACTTGTTATTGTACCTATTGAAATTAAGGCTAATAACAATCCAAAAATAAATATCATTTTTCTTAAAATATTCATTTTTAAAATACCTTTTAATTTATTATTAGTGTATATTATATATCAAGCATATACCAATTTCAATACTATTATTAAGCTTTTAAAAAATATACGAATAATTTTATAAAAGTTTTAATAATTACTATTGACAACAATATATTTTTTATATATAACATATAAATAAAATATAAAATTTTGAATAAATGTAAAATATTATGAATAATGCAGTTATTATGAACATGCTTTGCCTCATGCAAATGCAAAAAATCATTACGGCTGCATAGTATAATAAATATTAATTTTGTAAAATTACAGCCGTCAAATTTTTTGGCGGCTTTTTTATTTTTAAATTTAAATATTTAGGAGTTTATATGTCAAGACAATTAAAATTTGAAACTTTATCTGTTCATGCAGGACAAGAGAATAATGATGTGTTTGGAAGCAGAGGTGTACCTATATATAAAACAACATCTTATATGTTTAAAAACTCTAAACATGCTGCTGATTTATTTGACTTAAAAGAGTTAGGCTATATTTACACAAGATTAGGCGACCCTACTACAGACGTATTAGAAAAGAGAATTACAGCAATGGAAAACGGCAAATCTTCTATAGCGGTATCTTCTGGAACTAGTGCTATATTTAATACTATGATTACTATATGCGAGGCTGGTGATGAAATATTATCATCTTTTAGTTTGTATGGAGGTACATATTCACAATTTGCTGCCATTCTTCCAAAATTTGGTATTAACACAAACTTTGTTGATGCCAAAGACCCAAAAAACTTTGAAAATGCAATTACTAAAAAAACAAAAGCAATATATATAGAAACAATATCAAACCCTTCATTAGATTTTACAGATATAGAAGAAGTAGCAAAAATAGCCCATAATAACAACATACCACTAATAGTAGATGGTACTTTTACAACACCTTATCTACTTCAAACTATAAATTATGGAGCTGATATAGTAATTAACTCTCTTACCAAATGGATTGGCGGGCATGGAAGCAGTGTTGGAGGGGCAGTTACTGATGCTGGTAAGTTTAATTGGAAAGATGATAAGTTTACTTTGTTTACTCAGCCTGATGCTAATTATCATGGATTAAAATGGGCTTATGATTTGCCTGATGAGTTAAGAGATATTGCTTTTACTATGAGATTTAGAACTGTGCCTTTAAGAAACTTAGGAGCTTGTTTGTCGCCTGATAATTCTTGGGTATTTATTCAGGGAATGGAGTCTTTGCCTTTGAGAATGGATAGGCATTCATTTAATGCTATGAAGGTTGCTGAGTTTTTAGAGAAAGATGATAGGGTTGAGTGGGTGAGGTATCCTGGTCTTAAAAATGATGCTTCTTACAATGTAGCTAAAAAATATTTGAAAGATGATAAGTTTGGCGGAATGGTTGTATTTGGCATAAAGGGCGGATATGATGCTGCTGTTAAGTTTATAGACAATATAAAACTATTTTCTCATCTTGTTAATGTGGGAGATGTTAAGAGTTTGGTTGCACACCCTGCTTCTACAACGCATTCTCAATTATCTGAAGAAGAGTTAATAAATGCAGGTATTACCAAAAACTTTATAAGGCTTTCTATAGGAATAGAGCATATAGATGATATATTGTATTATCTTGATGAGGCTTTAACTATAGCAAGTAAATAATAAATCAAAAAATAGGGTAAGTTGTGTATGATAGAATATTTTAATTATAATAAAACTTTTAAATTTGAAAACTCTGCTGCTATAGATAATTTAAAAATAGCTTACACTACAAATGGTAAATTAAATGATAAAAAAGATAATGCCATATTAATTTGCCATGCTTTTACAGGGGATAGTGATGTTCTAACTTGGTGGAGCAATTTTGTTGGCAAGAAAAAAGCTATAGACACAGATAAATATTTTGTAATATGTTCAAATGTGCTTGGAGGCTGCTACGGTACTACTGGTCCTTCATCAAAGAAACCTAATAGTAATTTGTGTTATGGTACAGATTTTCCAAGCTTTACTATGAAAGACATTGTAAAGGCTCAAAAGTTATTAATAGATTATTTGAAGATAAATAAGCTTTATGCTGTTGTAGGCGGTTCTATGGGCGGAATGCAAGTCTTGCAGTGGAGTGCATCATACCCAAATATGATGGATAAATTAATCATTATAGCAAGCTGTATGAGTCATTCACCTATGCAAATAGCTTTTAATGAAATATCAAGACAGGCTATCACAGAAGATTCAGAATGGTATGGAGGTAAATATTACGGCATATCCACTCCAGATAATGGACTTGCTTTGGCTAGAATGCTTGGGCATATCACATATATGAGCGAAGAGTATATGAGAAAGAAATTTGGAAGAAGAAGAAAAAAGGCTATAAAATATTTTACTCCTTCTTTTGAAGTAGAAAATTATTTGCATTACAATGGGGAGAAGTTTACTGAGAGATTTGATGCTAATAGTTTTTTGTATCTTACTAAGGCTATGGATTTATTTGATGTGAGAGATGATATAAAAAAAATAAAGAAGCACTCTATAGATAAAGTTCTTGTAATATCATTTGTATCAGATTGGCTTTATCCGAGCTATCAGTCTGAGGATATAGTAAAAACTTATAGAGAAATTAATATTGATACTGAGTTTCATGAATTAAAATCAAACTATGGTCATGATACTTTTTTACTTAAAAATGATGAGCAGACAAAATATATAAAAAACTTTTTAAACTCTTAATAATATTTGTTTTTTGGGGAACTTTTATATTTAATAGCTCGTCTAATAATATATAAATAATATTTATGGAGATAAATATGAAACACATTTTAAGCATTATTTTTATCGTATCAATTTTATCAGTACCTGCTTTTGCTAAGAATAATTCTTCTTATAACAAAGCTAATAATTATTCTTATTGTGATGGTGAAACTTATAATTATGGATATTTTATTTATAATTCTGCTTCTCTCACTAAAGAGCAATTAGCTGAAATAACAAAATTAAAAACTGAATATCAGCCAAAGATTTCTGAATTAAAACAAAAAATAAATACAGAAAAAACAAAAATGCGTTTAGAAATGCTTAAAGAAAATCCAGATAGTGAGATAATTAATAATTCAATGAATTTAAATATTGAATATGCAAAAGAATTACAAAATGTATCAAATGAGTTTTTAGCAAAATACAGAGCAATAAAAGATAGTAAATAATTAAGAATAAATAAAGAAAAAATAAAAAAAGAGAATTTATAATAAAAAATAAATTCTCTTTTTTATTTGCATTTATTAATATATTTTTATTAATTCCAATATTTTTTCATTCTATCTTTTAGAGAAGCCTTATATTTTTCAAAATCTGTGATAGGCTCTCTAGCAAGCCCCTCATCACAAGCAGCCTTAGCAACAGCAGGAGATACCCATTCAATAACCCTAGGGTCAAAAGGTTTTGGCACTATATAATTTTTGCCAAACTCAAAAGTCTTGTTTCCATAAGCTTTGAAAACTTCTTCAGGAACTTTTTCTTTAGCAAGGGCAGCCAATGCTAATGAAGCCGCCATTTTCATTTTTTCTGATATAGCTTTTGCCTTCACATCTAAAGCACCTCTGAATATAAAAGGAAAACCTAACACGTTGTTAATCTGATTAGGATAATCACTTCTTCCTGTAGCCATAATTAAATCATCTCTTATAGCTATAGCCTTCTCGTATTGTATTTCAGGGTTAGGGTTAGCCATAGCAAATATTATAGGGTTTTTAGCCATAGATTTAACCATATCCTCACTAACACAATCAGCAACAGAAAGCCCAGCAAATACATTAGCCCCTTTCATAGCTTCTTCAAGATTTTTTACTTTTAAATCTGTTGCAAACTCTCTTTTCTCTTCAGTAACAGATTCTATTCTCTCTTTAGTGATAACACCTTTACTGTCGCACATAATTATATTTTCTCTAGGAACCCCTAATGCTACAAACATTTTAGCACAAGAAATGCCCGCAGAACCGGCACCGTTAAATACTATCTTGGCATTTTTTTTGTCTATATTTGCGATTTCCAAAGCATTAATCAAAGCAGCAGAACATATTATAGCAGTTCCGTGTTGGTCATCATGAAATACAGGTATATCGCATTTTTCTATTAGAGTTTTTTCTATTTTGAAACATTCAGGAGCTTTTATATCTTCAAGGTTAATTCCTCCAAATGTAGGCTCTAATGCTTTTACTATTTCTATGATTTTATCAGGATTCTTTTCATTTATCTCTATATCAAAAACATCAATATCAGCAAAGCGTTTAAATAATATACCCTTTCCTTCCATAACAGGTTTTGAAGCTAAAGCACCTCTGTCCCCCAAACCAAGTATTGCAGTTCCATTTGATATAACAGCTACTAAATTCCCTTTAGAAGTATATTTATAAGCATCATTTGGATTTTCTGCTATTTCAAGTACAGGCTTTGCCACTCCCGGAGTATATGCTAAAGATAAGTCATCAGCAGTTTTACAAGGCTTTGTTGCTATAACTTCTATTTTGCCTGCTTTTTCTTTTGAATGATATTCTAATGCTTTTGTCTTTAATTCATCTGACATAATATTATTTTCCTTAAATATTATATTTTAAAAAATTAATAATTATTATTAAATATATGATTATCTATTTGTCTTTTTAGTTACTTCTATATAGCAGTAATTAAATTTATGTCTTCCTAAAGGGCTTAATACAACATTTTTTAGTATTGGGTTTACCATAAATAAATCTGTTCTATAATAAAGCGGTATTATAGGCATTTCGTCCATAAGTATAGCCTCAGCTTCTTTCATAGCATTCATTCTAACATCATTATCAGCAGAAGTTTTTGCTATGTTAATAAGATTATCAAAATCAGCATTTGAAAAACCTGTATGATTAATTCCGCTATAGCTAAGCATTATTTCAAGCATAGTCATAGGGTCATTATAATCCCCAGTCCAACCCATTCTAGCCATTTCATAATTTTTATCTACTAAAGTTTGTAATGTAACAGGGAACTCTTCTTGTAATAATTTAATATATACATTTAAATTATCTCTCCACATTTGCTGTATAGTCTCTCCAAGTAATACATAAATACCAGGAGATACTTTTAATTCTAAAACAGGGAAGTCTTTTCCGTTTGGATATCCAGCTTCAGCCATTAATCTTTTTGCTTTTTCAACATTTGCTAAATAAGTTTTGTTGTTTATATATTCTTGATTTTCAACTCTAAATGTAGAATTAGAACCTTTAACAGTAGGCGGTATAAATGCTCCTGCAGGAGTTTGTCCTCCTTTAGTTACATTTAATACTAAATAATTTCTGTCTATTGCCAAAGATAAAGCTTGTCTTACTCTCTTATCTCTTAAAGCATTATTTGTAATATTTAATTCTATAAAATAAGTTCCAATAGCATTGTTTTCAACTAATAAATTATCAGCCTTTAGAGAGGCTATTTCTGAAGAAGGCGGTTCTAATGCTGAAAAGTGTATAGAAGAACTTTTAATACCGCTCATAGCTGTATTTGGTTCACTCATTAATACAAAATTAATTTTTTTAGCAACTTGCTCATTTGGATTATAATAATTTTTATTTGCAGAAAATACTATTTTTTCATCTGCTAATCTTTCTGTCATAGTGTAAGCACCATTAACTATATAAGTTTCCGGTTTTAAAGTCCATTCATCTCCATAAGTATTTATAATATCTTCTCTTAATGGCATGAATATTCCAGTAGAAGCTATAAACTCAAGGAAATATGGCGAAGGATTGGCTAGTGTTACTTCAAATGTATAATCATCTATAGCTTTTACTGCCAATTCATTATAATCCATAGTGCCTTCATTTATTTCTTTAGCATTTTGTACTATTTCCATCATATATGCATATTCAGCAGCAACACTAGGATTAACACTTCTCTTCCAAGAATATTCAAAGTCCTTAGCTTTAACATTTGTTCCGTCAGACCATAAAGCATTGGTTCTTAAATGAAATGTATATGTAAGTCCATCGTCTGATATATCCCATCTTTCTGCTATACCAGGCTGAACTGTATTATTAGAATCCATTTTAGTTAAGCCTTCAAAAGCATGAAGTATATAACAAGATGCAGAGCCTAATGAGTTTAATGTTGGGTCTAAAGTTTTTGGCTCTGGCCCCATGTTAATGGAGATAGCTTCATTTACAATTGAATTTTGTTTTGCACAAGATATAGTATATATAAAAATAAAAGATACAATTAATATAATTTTTTTCATTTTTGGTACTCCGTATATTTTTTACATTATATGATATGTCTATGCAAAGTCAATAAAAAATTCTATAAATAATAATTATAGCTTATAAAAAGTGTTTTATGTATTTATCAATCAATATTAATATATATTTTTTATAATATGAAAAAATAATAATGCCAAAATATAAAAAAGTGTAATTAAAACTCTAATCTTTTGTTATATATTTCCGAAAATATTACAGAATTATATTTTTGGAGCATAAAATGATGAAAAAAGCTTTATTAATAGTTTTAAGTTTAATTTTTATAATATCTTGTAATAAAAAAGATGATAATATTCAAAATGATTATCTTAATCAAATAGAAAATGAGTATAATCAAAACACAGGAAGTAATGTAGTATTAGAAACAGATAATACAACAATTGAAGATACAGGAATATTAACAGATAATCAATATTCTGATATGACAATGAGCAATGATGTTTATACTCAAACTCCTATGCAGCCGGCTAATACATATACACCAACAACAACACCAAATGCATATGTTATGCCTGGTCCAAAAAAGGCTACTGTAAATAATTTCTATAGTCCTTGGGCAGATACACATAAAACAGACCCTTTAATAATACAAGAAATTAGAGTAATGATAGCAAACAAAGAATATGTTCAAGCTAAAAATTATATAGATAGATTGGATTTTAATAATTTACCTGCTAATGTTGATTTAGGTCAATTATATCAATTTAAAGGTATAGTTCATTATTTCTTATCTAAATCTGATAAAGGTAATATTGCTATAGCTAATGATTCATTCAAAATGGTTGCAGCTTCTACAAAAATAGAGAAGTTTAAGCCTTTATCATTGTTATGGAATGGTATGTTATATCAAACTTATTCTAATGACCCTAATGAGTTACAAAATGCTGTTTCATTATTTGATAACATTATCAATTCTTATCCTAGAACAAGATTTGCTAATGATGCTATATTCTATAAAGCTTTAACACTTAAAAAAATGGGAAGACCTGCTAATGAATATAATGATTTATTCTTATCTGTTAAAAGAGGCGGATTTGCAGATACTTTAGTTTTCTCTCAAAAAGTTAATGATTATGTTCCTGCTAATAGATTAGTTGATGAACAGATGGTGCAGTATTAATTTATAATTAAAAATATAATTTTATAAGATAATGGCAATTTTTAATAATTGCTATTATCTTTTTTTTATTTATTAGTTTAAAAAATAATTTCAAAAATTAAATTTTTTATAAAAAATAATATCTTTGTATTTTATTGTTGACAATTTATTTAACTAATATTATCTTATATTGAAATAAATATTAATGAATAATGGGATTATTATATATGATAGAAGAAGAAAAAAAAGAAGAAAAACCAAATAAAATTTCTGCTCTTACAATGTTTATTTCGTTTTTTTATATAGGTCTTGTTA
Organism: Brachyspira pilosicoli P43/6/78; assembly: GCF_000325665.1. Classification (NCBI taxonomy): domain Bacteria; kingdom Pseudomonadati; phylum Spirochaetota; class Spirochaetia; order Brachyspirales; family Brachyspiraceae; genus Brachyspira; species Brachyspira pilosicoli. The sequence goes on along the minus strand of NC_019908.1, from coordinate 1,369,426 downwards.
CAATAGGGGGAGGATTAGCTATGCTTCCTATTATGCAAGAGGAGTTTGTTGATAAGAGGAAGTTTTTAACAAAGGCTGAGATAGTAGATGTATTTGCATTGGCACAGAGTATACCTGGTGTTATAGCTGTTAATACTTCTCTTCTTACAGGTTTTAAGATAGCAGGTATTTTTGGAGGCATAATGGCTGGTATTGGTGTGATGATGCCTTCCTTTATTATTATACTTATAATAGCTCCTATATTTGAAAGAGTACAAAGCTTAGAATATGTGAATAAAGCTTTTTTAGGTATAAAGGGTGCAATAGCTGCTTTAATACTTATATCTGCTTATGATATGGGAAAGAGCGTTTTAAAAAATAAATTTACTGCTTTACTTTTTATTTTAAGTTTTATTTTAGTTGTATTTCTTAATTTTAATGTAATATATACTTTGCTTCTTTCTGCTTTTTTGGGTTGGCTTTATTATTTGATTAGTAAAAAGTTTATTAGGAATTAATAATGATATATTTTAGATTGTTTTATATATTTGCAAAGCTTGGAATTTTTACTTATGGCGGCGGGTATGCTATTATAGCGTTACTTTTAGGAATATTAGAAGGTTATGGCTGGGTTAGCCCTAGCGAGTTTTCTAATCTTGTTGCTATATCTCAAGTAACTCCGGGGCCTATAGCTATTAATGCTGCTACTTTTGTGGGTTATAAAGTTGCGGGTGTATTGGGTTCTTCTGTTGCTACATTTGGAATATTTTTACCTGCATTTATAATATGTATGATTGTTTCTCAGTTTTTCTATAGTCTAAAAAATAATGAGCAGTTTAATAGTATAATGAACGGACTTAGAGTATGTGCTGTTGCTTTGATAGCTTCTGCTGTTATTACATTTTGTAAAGATGCTTTCTTTGTAAAATTAACTGATTCATCTATACTTAATAATGTAGCATTTATAAAAAATATTTTTAATTATATAAGTCCTGTAGGTTTATTTATATTTGCTTTATCTCTCTTTTTGAAAAAAATAAGGGTAGCAGGAAGGAAAGTGCCTATTATAGCTATAATATTAATAGCAGCTGTAATTGGAGTTATTCTTTACTAATAAATCCTTGCATAAAACCTTTGATAAAGAAAAATCCATAGGTGAGATGCGATAAAAATATTCCTATGGCCTTGCAAAAACCTTTTGTAAGAGAGAGTGTACTAATCCAACTTCCTATTAAGCATAATACATAAAAACTATGAGGAAATAATAATAAAGAAAGAAATATATTTTTATTAATTGCTGGTATTAAATTATTTAAAACTTGAGGCAAATTAAAATATAATGCAATTGGAAGAAAAATAGTATAGATTAAGAATATTGACGGTATAAAATATGATAAAGCTAATGAGTTTCCGCCGAATCTTTTTACAAAATATCCTCTATGCCATGCATAACCTTTTAACTGTTTGAAATGCCCAAAAAATAAATCTCTTCTATGATGATAAACCAAAGCTTCTGGAGTATATAATATTTTTTCTTTTTGTTTCATTATATTATTGCAAAGAATAGTGTCTTCACCAGGCCAATACTCGCTGTCAAATCCTCCAGCTCTATCATAAAGCTCTCTTGTGATTATAAAATTGCAGCTTGGATAATCATTAACATATTGAACCTTGTCTGGTATATATCTTGCTCTATGTTTTCCGCTCATAAGTGTTGAACTATAAATAAGTCCGCTAATTTGTTTTGAGAAATTATCTTTTGGAGTGTTGATAGCAGGTCCCCCAAGGGCATAAACTTTTTTACTTTCCATAGCTCTTAATGCATTCAAAAGCCAATCTTTCTCTGGATATGTATCATCATCTAAAAATGCTAATATGCTTCCTTTAGAGTTTTTCACTCCAATAGCTCTTTTTATTGCAGGAGGAAGTTCTCCTGTTTCTATTATTTTTATTCTTTCATCTTTAAAAAGTGTTATATCAATTTCTTCGTTTGTATATTTGTCTGGAAGTATTATTACTTCAAAGTTTGTGTATATTTGTTCAAGTAAATATTCTGTCTCTTCTTTTATATAATCATTAATTTTTTTTAATGGTATAATAATGCTTACCAATGGTTTTTCTTTTAATTCTGAAAACAAATCATCATAAAAATGAACAATATTGAGTCTGTAAAATATTGCTAAAGTATCAATGAATGTTCTCCACAATATAGGAAATCTAATAAAACCAAAATGTCTATTTGGATTTACTATTACAGGAGCAGAAACTATTTTTTTATTATTAGAATTGCATGCAACCAAAACTTCCAAATCATAAGCAAATGCTTTTACGAGTATTCTAGGGAAAATATTTATTATGGCATCTCTTTTAAAAAGTTTTAATCCTGTTTGAGTGTCTTGTATTGGAAGATGAAAAAATATCTTCACAAACATAAAATAAATAAAAGAAATAAGTTTTCGTATATTAGAATAATTAACTACAGAATCTTTATGTCTCTTAGAGCCTATAACAACATCAGCATTTTCTTTTTGCATGATGTTAAAAAAGTTTTCTAATTGAGAAGGGTCTATTTCCATATCGCCATCGCAAAATATTATATATTCGCCATTAGAAACTTCGCAGGCTCTTTTTAATGCATGTCCCTTTCCTTGATTTTCTTTTGCATAAACTCCTATTATGTTTTTCAGATTTGCGTTTTTATTTTGAAAGTTTAAACATATTTTTTTTATTTCTTCTTTTGAGTTGTCGCTGCTTCCGTCATCAGAAATAATTATCTCAAAGTTCATTAAAAATGGAGAAACTTTATCTATTAATATATTTATATTTTTTTCTATAGTGTTTTCTATATTATATACAGGTACTAATATTGATACTAATTCATTTATTTTCATAGGAATACTTTAAAATATTTTTTATTTATTATGTTTATTATAATTGATAATTCATAAAATTGAAATAGATATATTATTATTAATTATTAATCATTGACAATTTTTTATCTTAATACTAAAATATGATTATAAAATTATGGAGGCATATAAATAATGAAAGATGCTGTTATTGCTTTAGATATAGGAGGCACTTCAATAAAGGGTGCTATAATTAATGAAGAGGGAAATATTTTATATAAAGATAGCTTTAATATAGAAGCTAATTTTACCTCTGAAGAACATAAGACAAATATAGCAAATATAATAAAAAAGCTTTTAGAGAATATGCCTTCAGAATATAATGCTATAGGAATTGGTTTAGATTGTCCTGGAGTTATGAACTCTGAGACGCTTCATATGGGAGGAGCAGAAAATGTTCCTGGTTTGCATGGTATTAAGTTTTCTGATATAGGTGATTTATTTGATTTGCCTATAAAAACTGCCAATGATGCTAGTATGGCTGCATTAGGTGAGGCTAAATACGGAAGCGGTAAGGATAAAGAATATAAATCTGTAATGTTTATTACACTTGGCACTGGTGTAGGCGGAGGATTTGTATTTAACGGAAAATTATTTACAGGTTCTTTGGGAGGAGCTGGTGAAGTAGGGCATGTATTTGTAGTTCCTGATGGTGATAAATGTAATTGCGGTTCAAGCGGCTGTATAGAGCGTTATGCTTCTGCTACTGGTTTTATTGCTATGGCTAAACAAAAGATTCATAAAAATGTTGTTCCTACTACTTTAACTTATGAGGAATTAGAAAAAGGTAAGGCTAAGGCTATATTTGATGCTGCTAAAAAAGGAGATGCTCTTGCTAAAGAGACTATTGCGGAGTGTTCTTATTATTTAGGTATGTCTATAGCACAGGCTTTGAATATGCTTGATTTGGATTTGGTTCTTATAGGCGGTGGGCTTTGTAAAGATTTTGATATGATGATAGAGCATATTAAAAGAGGCGTTAATAATTATGGTCTTAGAATGATGGTAAGAAATCTTGAAATAAAACCTGCTTCTTTAGGAAATGATGCCGGTGTATTAGGCTGTGCTGCTATGTTTTTTAGAAATTAATTGCAGTATACATCTACTAAGGCTTTATATATTTTATCTGATATATTGCTTAATTCTTTGGTGCTTCCTAGTCTCCAATCATGCATAAATCCAGATTCTACCATAACTGAAGGTATATCTTTTTTGAATGTTTGTTTATTGTACTCATATTCAAAACTATCACCTAATAGAACTAATCCTCTTAAAGCAATTCCTTTATTTAATAAATCTTCTTTATTATAAAATTTCCATACATTATCTGGAAGTATATTATCTGTTGCTATAACAGGAGATATTTTATAACTTTCCTGCATTCTTTCAGATATTTTATTTGCTATTTTCATAGAAGTTTGAAACTCGCCATTATATGGACTTACTATAATATGAAATCCTTCAGTTTTTTCTCTTTGCTTTATATAAGGCATATAATCAAAATGCAAACTTATTAAAGCATCAAAATTATTGTCTATGGCATAATGTCTAATAGCATATATTTCCATAGTTTGATATCTTGTTAAGTTTCCTGTTCTTTCAGTTTTTTCTAATTCTGTATTGTATATGCCTAATAGTTTTTGATAATTATTTGTTATATATTCTTTTATAGGTTTATCATAATAGGCACCTGTTCTGCTTAAAGTGTATTCAAATCTATCATCTTTATCAAGTATTGCTGTAAGCTGTTTTGCAAGCCTTAAAGTCATGTAATATTCATAACCCAAAAATCCAACAGCACCTTTTGTAGCAGCATTATGACCTGGATCTATTAATATTCTAATTTTTTTATTTTCTTTTTTATTGCTTGCATAATTGATTTGATTAGTATTGTTGATTTTTTTATAGTTTGTATCTTTACTAATATTGTCATTTGCTGTTATCATTAAAGAAGAAAATGATATTATAATTAATACAATAATAACTGTAGAAAAAATTATAAAACGGTTTTTATTTTCCATATTACTTTGAGTATCGGATTTTTTATTATAAATTTTATTTGCTTAAGTATATAAATAATATTAACATGTATATTCTTTTTTTTACCATTTATGTTATAATACCAATTATTATTGTATAGAAAAAAATAGAAATAAATCATTTTATATTTAATTAGAATAGAGGTTACAAAATATGATGAAAAACAAAGAGCGAGCATTATGGATATTTCTTTTAATATTTGTTTTAGCTATATCATTTTTTAATTTTAAGAGCCCTTCAATAGCTATAGCACAGCAAGGTATGGCTCAATCGGATAATGATTTTTATTATTACAGCAGGCTATTTCAAAAAGTTTTTGCTACATTACAGCAGAACTTTGTTGATACAAATAATGTTACTACCAAAAAACTTATGTATGGTGCTATTAAAGGTATGCTTGAAGCTACCGATGACCCATTTACATTTTTGCTTGATGAAAAGCTAAATGAGGCACTTAGTACAGAGATGTCTGGAAAATACGGCGGAGTTGGATTATCTATATCAAAACAGCCAGATAGAGGACTTTTGGTTGTTGCTCCTATAGAAGATGGTCCGGGTGAAAAAGCTGGAATATTGCCTGGAGACATTATTATAGAGATAAATGGCGAAAGCACTAAAGATATGTCTGTAGACAATGCTGCTAATATCATGCGCGGTAAGGCAGGCACTAAAGTAAAATTAAAAATAGCAAGACAGGGTGTAGTTGAGCCTATAGAATATACTTTAACTAGAGCTATAGTTGAGATAAAAAGCGTAAAATATAAAATGTTAGAAGACAGTACTATAGGATATATTAGAATAACAAACTTTGGTGATGATACTTCAAAAGAATTAGATACTGCTTTAGTTGATCTTAAAAAGAAAGGCATGACAAAGCTTATTTTAGATTTGAGAAATAACCCAGGCGGAAGATTGGATACTGCTATTAATATAGTAGAAGAGTTCTTATCTGATGGTAAGATAGTTTATACAAGAGGAAGAACTAAAAACGAAAACCAAGATTATTATGCTAGTATGAAAGGCGATCAGTGGGTAGATGGCGATATGTTAGTTCTTGTTAATCAATACAGTGCTTCTGCATCAGAGATTTTAGCTGGAGCTTTACAAGATAATAATAGAGCAAAATTATTAGGTGAAACTACATTTGGTAAGTTTAGTGTTCAGTATGTACTTCCTTTAGATGTAAAAGATAATACAGCATTTAAATTTACAGTAGCACATTATTATACACCTAATGGAAGAAGACTTCATGGTAAAGGATTAACTCCAGATTTTGTTGTTGTTGAGCCTAAATTAAGTAATACAGATGTAATAGCATTAACAGAGCTTAGAAAAGGCGGACAGATTGCAGAATATGTAAAAAAATATCCAAAAGAAGAGGCAGATAAAAATGCTTTACCTCAATTTAAAGAGGAGCTTAAAAATCAGAATATAATTGCTAGCGATTATTTGCTTGAGAGATTAATATATAATGAGCGTAATTTAGGCAACTATAATGAGATAATTGACCTTAAATATGATAAGCAGCTTAAATCTGCTATTGATTATTTAAATACAGGTAAACAGCCTCCTCAAGATAAAGAAGAACCAAGAGAAAATTGGTCTAATGAAAAAGAATAATTAAGTAGAAAATTTTAAGGTATATGCAAATATAATTTTTGTATATACCTTTTAAATTTTTTATTTACTTAAATTTAAGTAATAAATACCGTTACTTATAAATAGTATAAAAAATTTTTATAAGGGTTTTTTATATGACTTTTTTAGGAAATTGAATTAAATAAAGATAAAAAAATTGAAGGCGAAGATTTTAAATATAAGAAAAAGCTGATAGTAGTATTAATTATTTCTGTACTAATATCGGCTATGCTTATTATTAGGCTATTTTATTTGCAAATTGTTTTGAACTCTCATTATGATAGTTTGGCAAGAAACAATAAAGAGCAAATAATACCAATAGATGCCTATAGGGGAGAGATATTCGATAGAAACGGTGTTATTGTGGCAGAGAATATCAAAATCTACACAATGTATATTATACCTGTTTATTTGCCTAAGAATTATTTTGAGAGAGAAGAGCTTTTATATAGAGTTTCTAAACTATTTAATATAGATTTAGGTTCTATAAAAGAAAGCTTATCTAAAGTTTCTAAAAACAGTTATGATTCTGTAGAGATATCTGATAATATTAGTATGTCTCAGATGAGTTATTTAGCAGAGCGTTCTGAAGATTTTCCGGGTGTTTATTACGGAAGTAAATCTATAAGAAATTATCCTCTTGGCGAAACTATGACTCATATATTAGGTTATATAGGTAATATTTCACAAGAAGAGTTTGAGAGTAAAAGAATAGAAGGATATAGAAGAGACAGCGTTATTGGTAAAGAGGGTGTTGAGCAGTATTATGATAAAGAGCTTAGAGGAATAGATGGTTATGAGCAGTGGATAGTGGACTCAAGAAACAGAGTAAAAGAAACTATTGCTCCTGCTGTTGGTAAGCCTATACCTGGTAAAAAATTAATACTTAGTATAGATTCAAAAATACAAAAGGATGCAGAAGAGCTTCTTAGAGGTCAGGTTGGAACTATTATAATATCAAAGCCAACTACTGGTGAAATACTTGCTATGGTAAGTTCGCCTTGGTATGACCCTAATATTTTTATAGGTAAAATAGATGCTAAAAAATATTCTGAGCTTATTAATAATCCAGCTAATCCGTTTTGGAATAAGGCTATAAGAGGAAGATATCCTCCAGGCTCTACTTTCAAGCTTGTTAGTGCTTTGGGTGCTCTTGCTGAGGGAAGAATTGGACCTTATACTACAAGATTCTGTGCGGGCGGTATGCTTCTTGAAAACAGATTTTATAGATGCACTGGTCATCACGGCTATGTTAATATGTATAAGGCTATTCAGTTTTCTTGCAACACTTATTTCTACAACTTGGCTTATGAGCTTGGACCAAACTTTATAAAGAAATATGCAGAGTTATTAGGCTTTGGAGAGCTTACAGGAATAGATTTGCCTGGTGAAAAAATAGGTACAGTTCCTAGTTCTGAATGGAAGAGAAGAAAAATTGGAGAATATTGGTGGGACGGTGATACTCTTCAATATGCTATTGGTCAGGGTTATATGTCTGCTACTCCTATAGCGGTTCATATGGCTACTTCTGCTATAATAAATGACGGAATTATGTATAGACCTCATGTTGTTAAAGAGATTAGAAGTTCTCAAACTGATGAGGTGATATACAACAATGATAAGATTGTGATGAAAAAATTGGATATAAGTAAAGATATATTTACAGTGATAAAAGAAGGCATGAGAATGGCTGTAGCAGGCGGTACTGCAAGAAACGGTGCTTGGTCTCCAAACATAAAATTGGCAGCTAAAACTTCTACTGCACAAAATGCTCAAGGTAAAGACCATACTTGGATTACTATTTATGGACCTTACAATCAAAGACCTAAAGATGATATGATTGCTGTAACAGTTATGCTTGAAAACAGTGGTGGTGGCGGTGGTTCTACTGCTGGACCTATTGCTACTGCTATGCTTCGCTCTATAATAGACGGCGATGATGCTATACAGGCTAGAAACTCTATATATGGAAGAATGCAAAATATATATAGACAAATTAGAATGGCTAGAGAACAGCAGGCTTTGGAAAATGGGGCAAATACTGAGAATACTGAAAATAATAATCAAAACACTGATATAAATAATCAAGAGGATAATAGAATACAATATGAATGAAAAAAAAGAATTAAAAAGATTATTCGTATTTGATTGGAGAATACTTATTTCTATACTTTTTCTTATGGTAGCTGGTGCTATAGCTGTATATTCTTCAACATATTCTCCAGATTCTGGTAAAACTAGTTGGATATTTTTGAAATATATATTTTTTTCTGTTGTTGGTCTTGTTATTATGTGTATTACTATGTTTATCAACTACACAAAACTTGCAGAGCACAGAATGTCTTTATATATACCAATGCTTGTTGTATTGATACTTGTACTTATTCCAGGTGTTGGTACTACAATAAACGGAAGTAGCAGTTGGCTTTTTGGTATGCAGCCTTCTGAGTTTGGTAAGATAGTAATGATTATATTTTTAGCTGGTTATTTAGACCAAATAGGTGATAAAATAAAACAGGAAAAATATTTTTTAATAGCTGGTATTTTTATTTCTATACCTATTGGTTTAGTTTTAATGCAGCCGGATTTGGGTACTGTTTTGGTATATTGTTTTATAGTGTTTGTTATGCTATTTGTCGGAGGGGTTCCTTTAAGATATATTATATCATTATTAAGCATAGGTGTTATAGGGTTATCTATACCTATGTTTTTGGAATACAAGAGAATGTCTGATGATATAAATAATATTCTTTTTAACTTCTTATCGCAAAGGCTTTATATAGGATATATTGCAGGAGGATTTTTATTTATATCAATACTTCTTCTTACAATAAACTTCTATATGAATAACAAATATGTAGAGTTATTTTCATTTACATTTTTTGTTTTATTTTTTGAGTATGTGTGCGGCTTTAACTTTTGATATAGGATTAAAAACTTATCAGAAAGAGAGATTATTAGTATTTATGAATCCAGAGCTCACAAGGCTTAGTTCCGGTTACAACATCATTCAATCACTCATTGCTGTTGGAAGCGGCGGGCTTTTTGGAGAGGGCTTTCTTAATGGAAGTCAGTCGCAATTAAACTTTATACCTCAACAGGTAAATGACTTTATTTTCTCAAATATTTGTGAGGAGTGGGGTTTTATAGGAAGTGCTTTGGTGGTATTAGCTTATGCTACTATATTTGTGAGAGGTATTACTGTTGCTTATTTTGCTAAAGATAGGCTTGGGGCTTTGATTATATCTGGTGTAGTTGCTATGTTTTTATGTCACGTGCTTATTAATATTGGTATGGTTGTTGGTATGATGCCTATTACTGGTTTAACTTTGCCTTTTGTAAGCAGCGGCGGTTCTTCTATTTTGACTTTTTCTATATCTATTGGGCTTATATTTAATGTTGAAGCTAGAAGGTATGTACATTAATGGCTAGTACAAGAAATAATATTTTAACTGAGAAAGTATTAATAGTTGATACTAATATTGATTATGCTAAGTTTATTCAAAAATTCTTAAAAAAAAATAATTATTTATGTTATATAGCTTTATCTTATGAAGAAGCTATTAATATGACATATGAGAAAATACCAGATTGTATATTAGTTGATTATATGCTTCCTAATGCCGGGGCTTGCAGACTAGCTGGATATATAAAATCTGATAATTTATTAAAAAATATAGCTGTGCTTTTTTTAACTGCTTCTGACAATAAAACAGAATCTCTTAAAGCATTTGACTGCGGTGCTGATGGATTTTTTGAAAAGTCTATTGATACTGATTTATTTCTCTCTAAAATGAAATCTTATATTAGACTTAAAAAAGCTATAGAGTCTAATATGATGTATATGGATATATTAAAAAGAGATATAGAATATGCTGCTAAATTGCAAAAAACTATACTTTCTTATGGAAACACATCTATACCTAAAAATGAAATATCTATACATCATTATGCACCAAATGAAGTTTCTGGGGACTATAGCGGAATAAAGCTTATTAATGATGGATATTATGCTATACTTCTTGCAGATGTGTCTGGGCATGGTGTTGCTGCTAGTATGCTTACTATTTTAATAAAATCTTTTTTTGATTCGCATGCTATTATAGATGACAAAAATACTTCACCTGCTATTTTTTTAGAGAAGCTCAATAAATTTTTTATAGAAGAGGGCTTTGATAAAAACTTATTTGCCTGTGTATTTTATGCTCTTTATAATAATGATACAGGGGCATTATTATGTTCTTCTGCCGGCTCTCCAAAACCTATTTATTATTCAAACGGTAAAGATGAAATATGTACTGTAGATATAGATGGTCCTTTAATTGGTATGATTGATGATAGCGAATATACAGAGATGGAAATTCAATTGAATAGAAATGATATTCTATTTGTTTTTACAGATGGTGCTTATGAAGTATTTGATGATAATAATAATATGTTTGGTGATGAACATTTAAAGCAAATATTTTCTAAAAACGTTAAAAACAATGTAAGTGATATCAAAGAAAAAATTATTAATGAGATAAAATCTTTTACAAAAGAACCTTTAAAAGATGATGTTAGTATGATTCTCTTAAAAAGAACTACTTAAATATAATAAAAAAAATCCTTTTTTAAAAAAATATGATAACTAAAAAACTATATATTACGATAATGATTTTAGTTGACATATTATAGTTTTTTCTGTATTATGTATACTATAATGTTATTTAGGTGTGAATGTTTATGAGATTTAAAATAGCAATATTGACTGTAGTTAATTTAATAGCTTTTATAGCATTACTTTATATGTTTGATATATTTGGAGTTGTTAATTATTATACTTTAATGCGTACAAAAATAGCTCCTAATGTACCTTCTTTTTTAACTAGATTTACTCAAAAACCTAGAGTTGAAGATATGGCTCTTTTGGCTAGAGATGACCTTAATAAAATGAGAGAGTCTTTTAATTTAAGAGAAAAAGATATACAGGCACAAGAGGCTTTAATTGCTAGCAGAGCTATAGAATTAAATTCACAATCTGAATTAATAGAACAAGACAGACAAAACTTATTAAATGCTTGGTCTAATTATCAGGCTACTATGGACGAATCTGCACAGTATCAATTAGTACTTACAGATTTGGCTAATAAAATTAATAGTATGCCTCCTCAAAACTCTGTTGCTTTGCTTAATCAATTGGCAGCTAATGGTTCTGATGATTTAATTATTGATGTATTAGTAGAGATGGATTCTATAGCAGCAACTGAAGGAAGAAACAGTACTACTTCTTATTTGCTTAGTTTAATGGACCCTACAGTGGCAGCAAGAATATTAGAGAAATATGAAGCACGCACTAATCCTAATAATAATACAGTGCCTTCATCTCCTAATGACTTCCCTTCATATGCTCCAGATAATAATGAAATGCTTAATGACGGTATAATGGATATGGGAGCTTAAAACTAGAAATTAATATATATAAAAAAAGATGCTGGATTTTTTATTCCAACATCTTTTTTATTTTAAACTATAATTAAGCTTTTACTTTGTATAATATTTTTGAAGCAATAATTGTAATTACTAAACCTGATAATGTGATAAGAAAAGCAGGCATAGCAGGTATTAATAATTTACAAGCTAGAGGTATTCCTAAACCAAATACTAATAACTTAGGATATTTCATGCTAAACTGCATCAATACCGCACCAAATATAGCAGGCACAGCATAAGATTTAAAAGCTTCAGCGATTATAGGAGGCACAACATTAAGAATAGTAGCTCCTAATACAGCAGCCAATGTAACAAAGAATAGGTTAGTTATAATAGAACCAGCTATTCCCAAAGAAGAAATAATTTCTACATTACGAGTTCCTTCTGGAGTATCTGTAACATCTAATGCACAAGCAGCAGCAGGCACTCTCATATTACCTCCATTTCCAGAAAGAAAGTTCATGTAAGAACCAGCCAAACCTAAAACAGGATAATAGCTCAAAGGCTCTAATACATACATAACGCCATAAGAAGAAGCAACCAATACCCAAGCTTTTATCACAACATCTATAGGCGGAAATATTTTATGACTAATCATCAAATATACAACAGGGAAAAATGAAGCAACAACAGCAGATAATAATGTAACTCTTCCAATTAAATTAACAGGGTCATTCCATAATTTTTGAAATTCTTTATCAGTCATACATTAACCTCCAATAGATATTTTTACAATTAAAGCCACAGCCATACCAACCAGCATTGCAATACCCAAATTGTATTCACGAATTTTAAGTCCAATCTTAGTTTTTGATACAAATTTTACTAATATAAACATAGTTAAAGCAGCAGCCAAAACAGAAGCAGCAGTGTCTATTTTAGGTAAATAACCAGAAGCCAAATTACCAAATACCGCAACCATAGAAGCAGCAGAAAGCAAAGCTAAACCAGCCTGATTACCTCCGGAAATTTTTGTTCTTAATTTCTCTAATTTACTTCCCATAATTGATGCAGATATCAACCAACCGCATCCATTAGCAGCCATAGTAATCCAAGATACAACTAAAGCAACTTCATTATAATCAGGTCCTCCAAACTTTACTCCCATAGCCTCAGCACCAAATTGTGCTCCAGCCATCTCTGTTGTAGCAGCACCAATAATAGAAAGTCTCATCCAGCTCATAGGTGCTCCTATTACAGAAATCATTCCTACCATTACTATGAAACCAGATATAGCAGGTCCTATTGCAGTTATTAAACCAGCTTTAAAAGCTTTTTGGCAAGTCTCACTTGTAATGCCTAAAGTTTTTGCAGTTTTATTAGCAAGTCTTGTATATAATATAGCTTGTATCAAACTTATAAGAACAACAACAGCACATAATGGCCATAGTATTAATTGATTGGCTAATTTCAAAATCTCTTCATTCATTATTTACCTCCTAAATGCTTAATTGCCCATTCGCTCATTAATATACTAGGCTGATATAATTTTGATTCATCTATCTCGAATTTACTATTATGATGAGGAATATTTTTTTCTGTCATAGTAGAGAAGAAAATAAATACGCCAGGCATTTTATGTTGATATTCAGCAAAATCTTCTCCGCCCATAGAAGGAGTAAAAGGTGCTGACTTTTTGAATCCTAATTCTTTACATACTTCTGATAATTCATTAGCTATTTGGTCATTATTAATAACAGGAGGGCAGCCCCATTCCATATTTACTTCTGCTTTTGCTCTGTTAGCTATAGCAATAGACTGTGATATTTCTTTTATTCTATTTCCTATAAATTTTCTATTCTCTTCACTAAATGTTCTGAAAGTACCTTCTATGTTTACTTCTGAAGGTATTATATTATATTGACTTCCGCCGTTTACAATACATATAGATATTACTGTAGGGTCAGTGGCTATTATTTCTCTGCTTTTTATATTGTATATGCCTTGTATTATTTGACTAGCAGTTAATACAGGGTCTACTCCAGAATGAGGATAAGCACCATGAGAACCTTTTCCTATAACTTTAATAACAAATTTATCATTAGATGCCATTAATGGTCCTCCTTGAAGGACAAACTCTCCGCTAGGCACATCTGTAGCTATAGTACCAATATGAGTACCAACTATAGCACTAACGCCATCTAATAAGCCATCTTTTATTAAATTATTTGCTCCTTTAGATATCTCTTCAGCAGTTTGAAAAACTAATCTTACAGCGCCATTTTTTAATCTGTCTTTATTTTCCAATAAATAATGTGCTGTTCCTAGAAGACAAGCTGTATGAGCATCATGCCCGCAAGCATGCATATTACCATTTTTTGAAGCATACTCTACTCCAGTCTCTTCAACTATAGGTAATCCGTCCATATCTGCCCTAATAGCAACTATATTTCCGCTATTAACATTTCCTATGTCGCATACTATTCCAGAGTCCAATGAACATTCTTTTACTTCAAGTCCTAATGATTTTAATTTATCAATAACATATTTTTTAGTTTGAGGCAAATCTGTACCAATCTCTGGTATTTGATGCAATTCTCTTCTCATACTAACAATCATGTCATTTAGTTTTTTATTATCCATTTTCTAACTTTACTCCTTTAAAATATTTATATAAAATATAGCATATAAATATTTAATCGAAAATCAATATACAATTTCAATATAAAATAATATTAAGTTTTGCAATTAATTAATTTTCATTGTAGTATTTAATTAATTAATATTTAGGATTAATGTTATGAAACCGATATCAAAAGAAACAATTAAGTTTTTATTGGAATTACAGCAAAATGAGATTACAGAGCATGCTATGTATGTAAATCTCGCTAAATTTGTAAAAAAAGAAGATGATAAGCAAATACTTATTAATATTGGAAAAGAAGAATTAGCTCATGCTAAAATATTAGAAAAATACACTAATAAAAAATTGAAACCTCAGAAGTTTAAAGTTTTTATCTATTTTATTTTAAGTTTTATATTTGGATATACATTTGTTATTAAGATAATGGAGTCTGGAGAGAAGAGTGCTGAATATATATATTCTAAGATAGTAGATGAAGTGCCTGATGCTAAGACTATTGCTTTTGAAGAGTATGAGCATGAAAACAAATTAATATCTATTTTAGATGAGGATAGGCTTAAGTATGTTGGCTCTATGGTTTTGGGGTTGAGTGATGCTTTAGTGGAAATTAGCGGAACTTTGGCTGGGCTTACATTTGCTTTACAAGACAATAGGTTGGTGGCTTTATCTGGAATAATTACTGGAATATCTGCTACACTTTCTATGGCTTCTTCCGAGTATTTATCTGCTAAGGCTGAAGGAAGTAAAAATGCTTTTAAGTCTTGTTCTTATACGGGCATAATGTATTTGATTACTGTAAGTCTTTTAATAATGCCTTATTTGATTTTTAGTGTTTCTGTATATGCACTTATTACTATGCTTATAATTGTTATTGCTATAATATTTTGTTTTACTTTTTATATTGCTGTGGCTAAAAGTATTTCTTTTAGAGAGAGATTTTTTGAAATGGCAGGAGTAAGCTTAACAGTTGCTGGAATAAGTTTTTTGGTTGGAATACTTGTAAAACAGTTTTTGGGTATTGATATTTAATTAATACTTAAATTTATATTTAAAGGAATTATATGAAAAGAGAATATAAATATAATATTGAGCATAATGATTTTATTGATTTTCAGCTTCATTATTTGAAAACTAATCCTGAGCTTCAAAGTTCATTAAAAAAGAATCTTATTATTATTATTGCTGTTTATATTATTGTGCTTATTGGAATGTTTATATATTTTAAAAGCAGTTTATTTATGCTTTTAATAGTTGCTTTGATAATGATAGCAGTATCTGTTCTACAAATAATTAGTTATAAAAAGAGAGTTCAAAAAAATATTGTAAAAAAAGTTTTGTCTTATATAAAAACTGGAAAACTTGATGATATATTTGGAGAAAAGATTTTAACTGTTTATGATGAAAAGATTGTTTTTAATGAAACTAAAGGTATAAAAAACTTTAATAAATCTGATATCAAAAAAATAGAGCAGAGTAAATTATGTATTTTTATATATACAGATGAAATGTCTGCTATAATAGTTCCTAAAAAAAATCTCACTAAAGAGGATATTGATTTTCTAGTTTCTTATAAAAAAGTTTAAAGTGATTATATTTAGTTTTTTTGTTTAAAATTTTTCATTATAATGTTATAGTATATGTAACTATACTTTTATGAACATTATAGGTGTAATATGTTAAATTTATTTAATAAAGACGATGAAGTAATAAAATCAAAAGATGGTGTATTTGATAAATATCATCATATTATAGCTTGGATACCATTTGTAGCCAGTGTATTTTATTGTACATCGCCATTAGATATAGTGTCTGATATACTTCCTTTATCTGGAAGAATAGACGAAGGATTTTTATTAGTAGCAACGATATTGCATGGTATTCAAAATGGAGTTTTTTATACTTATCCTAAAATTAGAAGAACTATTAAAATAATAAAATATATTGTTATTATTGTTGGTATAATATTTATGCTTGGATTATTTGGTCATTTGATGATTAATTCTAACCAAATGCCTTAAAGTTTATTTATTTTTTCAAGCATATTTTTTGATTTATCATTGCCTGTATTTTTGTATAATTCATATAAAATAACATATATTTTTTTGTTGTTATCACTATACTCTAAACATTTCTCAAATATTTCTATAGCCTTATTATAATTATTTATTTCTTTGTAGCATAGTCCAAGATAATATAAACTCTCTTCATCATATTTATTAAGCTCCAAAGCTCTATTAAAAGAATCAATTGCCTCATCGATTCTATTTGTATTAAATAAAGCAATGCCTAAATAACGCCAATTAATATATTCTTTTGATGCTATCATAAAAGATTTATTTAACACCTCTATAGCTTCATTAAACATTTTTAATTCTATATAACAGTTTCCAAGATAATTTAAACTTATATAATCATTATTTTCTAATTCGTATGCTTTTGTTAAATAAAAAATTGCTTCTTTGAAGTTTTCTATTTTTGTATATGATATACCAATCAAACGCCATATTGTATAATCTTTATCATTTATATTAAGTGCTGTTTTTAATACTTCTATAGCTTCATTATATTTTTGCAATTGCGTATAAAATATTGCAAAGTCTACTCTCACTTTATGGTTATTAGGTTCTAATTTGCAAATGGTTTTATATTGTTCTACTTTGTTATTAATTTTTGTTTCTAAGCTTTCATTCATAAAGGTTGTTCTTACCTTATAGTTTTTTTGATTTTCGTATTATATAGTATATAATGTTTGAAGTAAATATATTATGAGCAATAATAAAATGGATAAATATTATATAAGAGAAAAGATTTACAGCGATAAAAACTTAGATAAAAAAATAAAAGAAGAAGTTGAAAATTATTTGGATAATAGCGTTTTAAAATTATATAGTTCTTCTTGTGTTAGTGAATATAGCTATAATAATAATTTTGAAGTTGTTACTACAGAGATATTTGAAGAGGGTTATATTTTATCTGATATTCATATAGAAGTTGATATGATTGTTTATGATTATATTTCTAATAATGATGATTATAAAAAAGAGAGAAAAGTTTTAATTAATAACAAATATTTTATAGGTTTTAACATTAGGTTTAACTTGAATAGTGATAATACTATAGAAAATGTGATAGTTAGATATTTTAATATATATGCTATAAGCAAGAATGAATGATAATTTTTTAAAATTTATTTACATACCCCGCCCTTTATTCTTTATTAATGTATTTGTAAATTTGTATTTTTAATTTTTTTATTAACTTAATTAGAATTGTTAATGCCCGCCCAAGTGTTGATTAGATTAAAAATTTTTTTTCAACGCACGGTTAACAGAATTTGTAATATAATAAAATTTTAATTACAAATAACTCTACCTTTTTTAGCTTAATTCTGCGTGCGGTAAGTAAACAATAAATTTAGAAAATTAACTATTATTTCTTCCAAATGAAATGCCTATATAAAAAATAAATGATAAGTAAGATAATCTATAACTTTTTATTAAAGTTTTATCTGTTATTTGTATATAATCAGTATTATAAAGCATTGAAAAATCATAAGCTATATAAGCACCATATAAGAAAGCCAATTTTTCAGTAAAATAGTAAAATCCGTCAAAATTTATTTTTATATAAGGAGACACTGGAACTTTATATATTTTTTTTATATCATCAAAATTCCAATGCTTTTTATCCTGATACATTAAAGAGCCTTCAAAAATGGTATATTCTTTCATTATCTCGCCTCTATAATCGCTTTTTTCTAATACATCAGCAGACAACGGTATTTTCATTCCTACACCTAACCCTAATGAAAAATTATTGAAATTTATTTTAGGGTTTAATCCTATAATAATATTATGCATACCTAAAGCTTCAAAAATTTCAAAATAATCATATGAATCAGCATACGGATAATCATAAGTTATACTATTAGCATTAAAATAATATCCTGTTTCAAAAAGAAAACTTATACTTTTTATATGAATATCTTTATTTAATTTTATATTATATCCAAGCTGAGCAATAACTCCTAATTCTCCGCCTATATCTCCCTTTATACTTTGATATGTATGATTAGGGTTGCTTAATGTTATAAAAGGTAAGCTTCCATTAATACCAAAAGGTATAAATGCATTTACTTCAAATTGAGCAAATAAAGTTATATTTATAATAAAAAAAAGAATAACTGCTTTCATAATTATTATTAATAAAAATTGTTTAGCTTAAAATCTATAGTAAATTGTTATAGGCTTTCAATTTTAATCTTCTCCTTTGTTGCCAATATAAAATTCAAGAAACAGGTATTATACCATTTGCCTGAAGTGATGCATATATAAGTATTGTAAGTATAACTATTTTAAAATTATAATTTTCTTTATCTGATAAATAGCTGTAAGTTTTGATACTGTTCATGATTGTATCTAAATCTGTACCAAAATCTATTGTTGTGGTATTACTGCCATTAATTTGTTTGTCAAAAGTTAATGTTAATTGACTGCCGTTTATACTTACATTAGTAACACTAAAAACAACTTCAAGCATTGTATTAGAAAACAAATAAGAAATATTCTTTATCTTTTTATAGTCATATCTATCAAAAAGTATACTAAATTGATATTTATTCATATACAAATCACATGATGTAAAATATGTCTTTCCATCATACAATTCTAAACACCATATATTTGTAAAATCATTAGCAAAATCTTTTAATCTGAACTTTATAATACTAGTTACATCTTTAGAAACATATCTATAAATTTCTGAATTATTTTCTACTGTTGTTACATACTGAACTTCAACATCTCTTTCATTAGGATCTAATATTTTTACATTACTGCAAGAAATCATAGATAGCATTAAAAAAGATATTAATAATATATTTTTAATCATAAAAAACCTAAAATATATATTTTTATTATAATTATTTATAGTTTATAATGAGTTTTCTAGATTCCTATACTTAAGTAATAATATATACAAAATAGTTATTATATATATTGAAAAAGTTTTTTAATTTTAGTATATTCATAAATAATTATGAAATTATAATAATATAAAATTACTATGAAGTCAATATAATATAAAAATTAACTTATAAAAATGCAGCTTTACAATATAGTATTTTTAATATATCATTTTTAATAATTAAATAAAAAAATATAGAGAGAACTCTTAATTATGAATAATAAATATGATGTTATAGTAGTTGGTGCTGGGCATGCTGGTATAGAGGCGGCACTTTCTTCTGCAAGACTTGGAATGAAAACTTTGATTATATCTATTAATTTGGATACTATAGGGCAGATGTCTTGTAACCCTTCTATAGGAGGAGTTGCTAAGGGTACTATTGTAAAAGAGATTGATGCACTCGGCGGTGAGATGGGCATATTAATAGATAAAACTATGATGCAATTTAGAATGCTAAACAGAAGCAAAGGCAAAGCAGTATGGGCTCCGCGTGCACAGGCAGATAAATATGCATACAAAGAAGAAGCTACTAAAACATTATACGCCGAGGATAATCTCACACTTCATCAGGATATAGTAACAGAAGTAGTTGTTGAAAATAATGTAGTTAAAGGACTTAAAACAGAAAGAGGTATAGAGTATGAATGCCAAGCAGTTATATTAACAACAGGAACATTTTTAAATGGGCTTATTCATATTGGTAAATATCAAAAACAGGCAGGAAGAATTGGTGAGCTTCCAGCAATAGGGCTTTCTGATAATTTAAGAAAATTAGGGCTTGAAGTAGGAAGATTAAAAACAGGAACACCTGCGAGAGTGGATTATTATTCTATTAACTTTGATATATTAGAAATTCAAAAAGGTGATGATGAAATAACTCCATTTTCTTTTTTGGACGATAAAATTGATATAGTTCAAGAGCCTTGCTATATCACTTACACAGATGAAAACATACATAAAATAATTCAAGACAATATTCATTTATCTCCAATGTATAGCGGAGTGATAACAGGTATAGGGCCAAGATACTGCCCAAGCATAGAAGATAAAGTTGTAAGGTTTGCAGATAAGCCTCGTCATCAATTGCATTTAGAGAGAGAAAGCTACAGAACAAATGAAGTTTATATAAATGGATTTTCTTCAAGCTTGCCTGAAGATGTTCAAATAAAGATGATAAGGTCATTAAAAGGTTTAGAAGAAGTAAAGATATTAAAACCAGCATATGCGGTAGAATATGATTATGTAAACCCTATAGAATTAAAGCCTACTTTGGAAACTAAAAAAATAGAGGGTTTATTTTTGGCAGGTCAAATTAACGGCACAAGCGGATATGAAGAGGCAGCTTGTCAGGGTATTATGGCTGGAATAAATGCTTCTCTTAAAATAAAAAAAGAAGAACCATTTATATTAAAAAGAAGTGACGGTTATATAGGGGTTTTAATTGATGATTTAACCACTAAAGGAACTAAAGAGCCTCATAGAATGTTTACTTCCCAAGCAGAACATAGAATGCTCTTAAGACAAGACAATGCTGATGAAAGGCTTACAGAACTTTCTTATAATATAGGGCTTGCAAGTAAAGAGCGATTAGAGAAAGTGAGAGATAAAAAACAAAAAACTCAAATACTTGTGGAATACTTAAATAAACGCACACTCACACAAAAAGAAACAGAAGAGTTAGGTTTTACAAAAGAGGCTAAAGAGTACCGCACAATGAGTTTATCTTCTATAATAAAACGTCCTGAATGCAGTATCGATATGGTTAAACATTTGATAGACGGCGATTATAATAAAAATGTTTTGGAGAATGCCGAGATTGCTATAAAATATGAGGGATATATTGCAAGATATTTAAACGAAATAAGAGATATAGAAAAATACGAGAAAATGCGTATACCTGAAGATTTTGATTATTCTACTTTGAAAAGTGTGAAGATTGATGCTATTAATAAACTTAAACAATATAAACCGTATAATATTGCTCAGGCTTTGAGAGTTCCTGAAATTGATATGTCTGTTGTTCAGGTTTTAATATTAACTCTTACAAAGAAGTAAAAATATTTTACTTTATTGGTATTGAGGTTGTTATATTTTAATGCTATAATTTTAGAGTAATTTTAGGAGGATAAATAATGTTTGGCGGATATTTTGAATATTATTTTGGATATATATGGATATTAATACCTGGTATATTATTAGGTTTATGGGCACAGATGAAAGTAAATGGTGCTTATTCAAAGTATAGCAGGGTAGAGAACAAAAGAGGAATAACAGGAGCACAAACAGCAAAATATATATTAGATGCTTATGGCTTAAATATTCCAATAGAGAGAATAAACGGACATTTAACAGACCATTATGATCCAAGTGCTAAAGTTTTAAGACTTTCTAATAATGTTTATAATGGTACAGATGTTGCTGCTTTAGGTATTGCTGCTCATGAGGTAGGTCATGCTATACAACATGATAGAAGCTATGCACCTTTAACTTTAAGAAATAGTTTTTATCCATTATGTGCTATTGGCAATCAATTTGGACCTATGCTTGTACTTATTGGTATTGTTATTGGAGGAGCTGGAAGCATTTCTCAATATCTTATGATGGGAGGAATTATATTATTTGCTTTTGCTGTATTCTTTTCTTTAATAACATTGCCTGTAGAGTTTGATGCTTCTAATAGGGCTATAAAGATTTTGGATAAGGGCGGATTTTTAGATTCTGAAGAACTTTATGGTGCAAAAAAAGTGCTTAATGCTGCTGCTTTAACTTATGTTGCTGCTGCTGTTACTGCTATACTCAGTTTACTAAGACTTTTGATGCTTGCTAACAGAAGAAGAGATTAAAAATTATATATAAGAGATTTATTAAATAAGGTTAATCATTTTTATGATTAGCCTTTTTATTTATAAAAATATTATGATAAAATCAAACATAAATAAAAATATTTTTAACGTATATATCTAAACAACTATATTTTGTCAATTTTTTGTTGTTTTTTTTCCCGCCTTCGCATCTAAAGGTACTCCATTCGGTCGCAAAAGAAGTGTGGTGCGGGGCAAAGCCCTGCAAATATTTGAAATTAAAAAATATAATTTTTTATAAACTTTAAAATTTTTACTATATATCTAAATAATTATATTTTATCATATAAGTTTTGTTTTATTCAACTTTTTCCCGCTTTCGCTCTGCGGACTTCGTCAAAGTTTTTACCCTACGGGTACGCTTCGCGAAAAGTGCAAACACTACAACTTTATATTTTTACAATATATCTTTGATGTAATATAACATCTAAAATTAAACATATAGAAATACATTAAACAAAATAAATTATTATTGAATAAATTAGAAAATAAATATATACTCAGAAAAATTATTAAATAAAGGTAAAATATAAATGAAAAAAGCTAAGGCTATTTTGCTTCTTTCAGGCGGGCTTGACAGTATGCTTGTGGGGGCTATATTAAAAAGAGAAAATATTGATGTTCTTGCTGTAAGATTCGTTACTGGACTTGAATATCCTGTAATTAAAAATGAGCTTATGAATATACATTATGATGACCCTGCTAAAAAGGCTGCTGACTTTCTTAATATTCCAATAAGATTTGTTTCTTTGAAAGATAAATATATTGATATGTTTTTAAATCCAAAATACGGTTATGGAAGTTCTATTAATCCTTGTTTGGACTGCCATATACTTATGCTTAAAACTGCAAAAAAGATAATGGAAGAAGAGGGTTTTGATTTTATTGCTACTGGAGAAGTTAAAGGGCAAAGACCTATGAGCCAAAAATCTCAAGACCTAATTAATTCTATAAGAGAAAGCGGACTTGAGGGAAAACTTTTAAGACCATTATCTGCAAAGCTTCTTCCTATCACAATAGCAGAAAGCGAGGGTCTTATAAACAGAGAAAATCTTTATGATATATATGGACGAAGCAGACAAGTGCAGATGGAGCTTGCTAAAGAGTTTGGTATAGATGATTATCCTATTCCTTCTGGTGGGTGCTGTTCTATAGTTGATAAAAGTTACGGAAGAAGATACGAGGAGCTAGTTTCTCACAATGGAAGAGAGATTATTAATATGGAGCTTATGCAGTATTTAGCTATAGGAAGGCATATAAGAATTGATAATAATGCTAAACTTATACTAGGCAGAAATGAAAATGAAAATGATGCATTAGAAAAGAGAGAGAGAAAAAACGCTATTACATTTAGACCAAATTATAATAAGGGTCCTTTTGGATATTTAGAGCTTTATGGTGAAGTTGAGAATATAAAAGAAGCAGTATTAAAATCTGCAAACATAATGGGTTATTTCTCTAAAGAAGATACTGAAACTTTATCTATAACAGTTTCTTATGCTAATAATGAAAAAGATATAATAGAGATAGATAATAAAAAATCTAAAGAAACACAATTTACACAGATATTATAATATGAATGAGTATAATTCCAAAAAAAGATATTTAGGTGAGTTTTATACGCCTTTGATATTTGCCAAAAAATCTTTAGAGTATATTAATGACGTTATTTCTATAGATGAATTAAAAAGCGGTAATTACAGAATATGGGATATGGCATCTGGAACTGGTAATTTAGAATATTATTTAGATAAAGAATTATATAAATATTTGTATATGTCTACAATAGATGAAAATGACATTGACTATTGCAAAGAAAAGTTTAAAGAAGCTTGTTTGTTTCAATATGATTATTTAAATGATGATATAGTTGTTTCAGAAAATATTTTTGATTATAAAAAGCTTCCGAAAAAATTAATAAAAGATTTAAATAATAAAAACTTAAAATGGTTAATATTTATAAACCCTCCATACGCTACAAGTCAAGTTGCAGGTACAAATTCAAAAAGCAAAAAAAATGTGAGTATTAGCAAGATAAGAGATATTATGCACTCTGAGAAATTAGGAGAATCTTCAAGAGAGCTTTATGCACAGTTTATGTTTAGAATATATAGAGAGTTTTTAGATAGAGAAGTTTATTTAGCAATATTTTCTAAAACAAATTATATAAAATCAAATAACAATGAAAAGTTTAGAAACAATGTTTGCAATTATAAGTTTATGAATGGTTTTATATTCTCTTCTTCTAATTTTGACAACACTTCAAAAACAACTCCTTTTCCTGTGAGTTTTATTATATGGAAAGTTTCAAAATTATTTAATATAAAAAAAGAAAATATAGTTCTAGATATACTTGATGATGACGGAGAATTAAAAACTAAAAAAAATTATAGTGTAGTTTCAAGAGAAGAGCTATTAAATAAATGGATAAAAAGAATAAGGACAACATCATCATTTGTTCCTTTGTCATCTGCTATAGTTGTAAAAGAAAATGGAAAAGACATAAGAAATAAAATATGCGATGGTTTTATAGGTTCACTTATGAGCTGCGGAAGTGATTTGCAAAAACAAAACCTTACTGCAATATTTTCTGCTCCTCAAGCTTCTGCTGGTTCACTTTCTATTACAAAAGAAAATTTTGAAAAAGCTATGATTATACATGCTGTGAGAAGGACTGTGAAAGTTAATTGGCTTAATGGAAGCGACCAGTTTATTATACCAAAAAAAACTTTTTCTGATGATTTTAAAAATGATTGTATAGTGTGGAGTTTATTTTCTACTTCAAATCAAACTTCTGCTATGGATAATATTTATTATAATAATAAATATTACAAAATAATTAATCAGTTTTATCCGTTTGATTATAGAGAAGTTTTTTGTAATAATAGTTTTTTTAGTTATGATGGAGAAAGCAGATTTGTATGCGATTATTTAAAAAATATTTCTCAAACAAAAGAAGCTAAAGATTTAATTGATATTTCAAAAGAGCTTTATAAGTATTTTTATAGTAATGTAGAAAAAGTTAATACTAATAAATTTAAAATATCTCTTTGGGACAGCGGTTTTTGGCAAATAAGAAAATCTCTTAAAGATGCTTCTCTTGCATTGGACATTCTAAAAGAAATAAAAATAAAAAGAAACATCTTAAGAGAAAATATTTTAAAAGAAATTGATAATTTTGTCTCCTAATTATTTACCCCAAACTCCTCCAAACTTGAAACTAAGTCCTATATAAAAATCATTGTCTACAGTATAATGACCGTTTTTTTCATTATATGAAATTACTCCAACTTGATTTCTGCCTTCAAGCTCATAGTACTGATAATTATTTTTATATACAGGGTCGTAAGTAAATGTATCTGAAACCATAATTTTAAAATCTTCTGTAACATTAAAAGTAAGTTTTAAAAATGCTCTATATTTAGGCTGAAAAATATCTTCACTGTTTGAATAAATATTATTATCATATACTCCAACATGTGTAGTGATATCTATAATCCATAATCTTCTAGCCTCAAAGAAAAGAAAACCGCTCATAGCATAATAAGGTTTATTTCCATCAAATGTTTGAATTGAAAAATCTGTATAATATCCTCCATTATAATTATGAGGATTATTGTTGTCACTACCAGGAGAATATTCATTATTTCTTCTTATTCCATGTCTAAACCAAAAGCCTTCTATACCAACGGTAAATCTTCCGTCTCTTCCATTTCTAAAATAGAAAAAAGCATTAATACTGTCTCCCCATTCTTTTATTGGTATAGACCCTATCTCTGTAACTATTCCAGCTACTCCAGTATTTATATAATCATTGCTGTATGATATTTTAGCCATTAAACCTTTAGATGAATTAGCATCAAGCCCCATTTCTCCATTAACCATACCAACTCCAATAAATACACCATAAAATGATGATTCTATCATAATACCTGTATCATATCTTGGTATAAGCTGACTTTCATAACCTATAGGCATATCTCTCGGTCCTGATAATACAGTTGCTTTATTGCTGCTTACTGTGTGAAAATAAAATAGAGTAGGGAAGTATGATGTCATAGGTATATTTCTTGTGTATGGCTCTAATACTCCAGCTCTTATTCCTATATATTTAAAATTTACAAATATGTTCATTTTAGAAAAGTCGAAAACAGGAGGCGACATATCCTTATAAAATCTTGCCTTATGCGATAATGGCTCATAAAATCTTGCATTAATGTTTGCTTCAATAGATGCATACTTATATTCTTTTATATAGTGTAAATCTCCATAAAGAAGTACACCTAATGTATCTTCATTTCCTGTTTGCTCTATTAAGTCGCTCATTCTTCCATATGCAGTTAATTCTAATGAGGCACTTAAAACTCCGTATTTACCAGAGTTTGTGTTTGTGGTTTGGCTATTTGTTGTTTGAGTGTATAAGGTATTAAAAATGTTAAAAATGATAATTACTAAAGACAAATATTTTTTCATAATATTACCCATTGTTTATTAATTCAGCCAATATAACATAAACAAATTAAAATATCAATTAAATAATATATTGAATATTTATTCTTTTTTGATAATATATAAATATTAATTTTTAGGATATATTTATGAAAGCTTATGAAAGATTTATAAAATACACTACTTTTGACACTTCA
Organism: Brachyspira pilosicoli P43/6/78; assembly: GCF_000325665.1. Lineage (NCBI taxonomy): Bacteria > Pseudomonadati > Spirochaetota > Spirochaetia > Brachyspirales > Brachyspiraceae > Brachyspira > Brachyspira pilosicoli. The sequence goes on along the minus strand of NC_019908.1, from coordinate 1,342,329 downwards.
TCATCATCTGCTAATGAAAATGAAACACCAAGCTCTATTGGGCAGAGAGTGTTTGCTGAGTATTTATTAAAAGAATTAAAAGAGTTGGGAATTAATGATTCTTATATTGATGATAAATCTTTTGTATATGCTTCTATTCCTGCAACTAAAGGAAAAGAAGATAAGCCAAAAATAGGTTTTATTGCCCATTTAGATACAGTAGAAGATGTTAGCGGTAAAGATATAAAAGCTAATATAATAAAAAATTATGATGGAAAAGATATAGTTTTAAACAAAGAAAAAAATATAATATTTAGTGTTAAAGATTTTCCTAGTTTAAATAAATATAAAGGTTTTGATTTAATAGTAACAGACGGAACAACACTTTTAGGTGCTGATGACAAGGCTGGTGTTGCTGAGATTATGACTATGGCAGAAACTATAATGAAAGATAAGAGTATAGAACATGGTGAAATAAAAATAGCATTTACTCCAGATGAAGAGATAGGTTCTGGAATAGAGCATTTTAATGTTGATGAATTTGGTGCTAATTTTGCATACACTATAGACGGAGGAGAATTGGGAGAGATAGAATACGAGAACTTTAATGCTGCTTCTTGTAATGTAATTGTTAATGGAGTTAATGTTCACCCTGGCTATGCTAAAAATAAAATGAAAAATGCTTTGCTTCTTGCTATTGAGTTTAATAATATGCTTCCTCAGAATGAAAAACCTGAATATACAGAAAATTATGAAGGATTTTATCATTTATCATCTATAGAAGGAAATGAAGAAAATGCCAAACTTGAATATATAATAAGAGACCATGATAGAGAAAAGTTTGAAAATAAAAAAGAGTTTATAAAAAATATTTCTGAGTTTTTAAATAAAAAATATGGTGAAAATACATTTGAGATTAATATTAAAGACAGCTACTACAATATGAAAGAAAAAATAGTTCCTCATATGCATTTAATAGAAAATGCTAAGAAGGCTTTTAATGAATGCGATATAAAAGAAAGAATAGTTCCTATTAGAGGAGGCACTGATGGGGCTAGGCTATCATTTAGAAATCTTCCTTGTCCTAATTTATCTGCTGGAGGAGAGAATTTTCATAGCAGATTTGAATATATTCCTGTTCAATCTTTAGATAAGATGACAGAGGTTTTATTAAAAATAATAGATATATATTCTAAATAAAAAAAGGAGATGGTTCTAATGCCAAAAGTTTCTGTTGTTATACCAATTTATAATGTAGAAAAATATTTAAAAAAATGTTTGGATAGTGTTATTAATCAAACATTAAAAGATATAGAGATAATTTGTGTAAATGATTGCTCTTCTGATAATTCTGAAAGTATAATTAAAGAATATATAAATAAAGACAACAGAGTAAAACTAATTAATAATAAAAATAATTATGGAATAGGTTATTCTCGTAATATTGGTATTGATAATAGTTTGTCAGATTATATTTCTTTTATAGATTCTGATGATTTTGTATCTGAGAACTTTATTGAAGAGTTGTATAGTACTGCTTTAAAAAATGATGCAGATATAGTTTTTACAAATAATATATATACAGTTAATGAAGACACTAACAATATAAAACCTTATTATCACAATAGAATGAATATTTGGAAGAAAAAATTTAACAACTCTTATATTGAAGGTATTAGCAATTTTAATGTTAATACCGAAGAAAAAGAAAATACTCCTGAATATCCTTTAGTTGTTGTTTGGAATAAATTATTAAAAAAAGATTTTTTATATAAGAAATATATTCGTTTTTTTGATTATAGAATAGCTGAGGATGCAGATTTTTTCTATAGAATTTTAGCTAATAATCCTAAAATGTATTATAACAATAATGCTAAATATTATTATTTCCAAAGATGTTCATCTTTAATGACTAATATTAAAAAAGATAATGATATGCCTATAGTTATATTAGAAGTATTTGAAAATATTTTTAATTACTACAAAGAAAATAAAAAAGAACTTTTAATAGATTGTAATTATTATAATTTCTTTTCTCTTCTTCATACTTTTAATAATTATAAAGCAGATAATAAATATGAGTTTTATAAACTTTGTCATAACTTAATTAAAAAACTAGATGTTGAAATAGATAGAAAAAAACATGCTTTCTATTCTTATAATGTTTATATAATGAAAACTTATGATGATTATAATATCTATATAGAAAAAATAGAATCTATAAAGAAAAAAGTATTTTCTGTTGCTTGGTGGATACCTTCTATCACGCTTAGAGAAAAATATAAAAAATATGCTTTAGATAAAATTGCTAATAGTAAATTTTAATTATGATTATATCCTTTGTATTTAAAATTTACTTCTTTGTTATTTTTATCTATAAACAAAACTCTATTTTCTTGATTTAATGAAGTTATTTTACCTATTTTTATAAGATTATCTTTCTCTTCTATATTATCTTGAGTGGTAAATAATACAGCATAATCTTCTCCGCCTGTGAGTATTGAGTTTAATACTTCTTTGTTATTATTGTTAAAAAATCTATTAACCTTTTGCCAATTAGATTCTTCAAATACTTTAGCATACAAATTAGACTTCTCTGCTATATGAGATAAATCTTGTAAGAGTCCGTCACTAATATCTATAGAAGAGTTTATTTTATATTTTTTTATTATCTCTTGCCACTCATTAAAGAAAAGTTGCGGTCTTAAATGAGTTTTTACGCTTTCATCATCATAGCTATAGTTTCCAGATAATAGTTTTTTTAATCCTAAGTCACTTTCACCAACAATACCTAAAACATAAATATTATCATTGTCTTTTGCTGTGCTTCTAAGTATTGCTTTATTTTTTTCTATTTCACCGATTAATGTTATAGATATAAAAAAATCATTATTTGAACTAGTTGTATCTCCTCCAGCAATTTCTATGTTGTATGGTTTGCATGCTTCTAAAAAACCGTCATACCATTGTAAAATATTTTCTTCTGTAATATTTTTTGGTATAGATAATGATACAAACACACTCTTAGGAAAAGCACCCTTACATATAATATCACTAATATTAACTTGTGCCGATTTGTAACCAACATCATAAAAAGAATAATATTTAAGGCTAAAATGTATATTTTCAACTAATATGTCTGTTGTTACAAGAATATCTTTTTTATCACTAAGATTTTTTAACACAGCACAGTCATCACCGATATTTATATTTGAAGTTTTATTAAAATTGTTTGAGAGTTGTTTTATTTTTTCTATAAGTTCAAATTCTTTCATATTGTTTATTATTGATAAATTAATTATTAAAAATATTTCACAAATAAAAAGCCAACCATGGGAATCGAACCCACGACCCACGCATTACGAATGCGTTGCTCTACCAACTGAGCTAGGTTGGCGTTATTTTTATAATTATAACAGTATTATATGCTTTGTCAATTTTGTTGAAAGTTAGTTAATTAAACTAAATAATTTTTTAATATATTGAAAAAAAATTAAATTCGTATAAAATATAACAAATAATAATTTTAAAATTAGGATTAATAAATATGGAATATGAAGCAGTCATAGGATTAGAAGTGCATGTTCAGCTTAATACTAAAACTAAAGCATTCTGTTCATGCCCAAACACTTTCGGTGCTCCTGCAAACACTCTTACTTGTCCAAGATGTCAGGCTCACCCTGGTACTTTGCCTATAGTCAATAAAGAAATGGTGCATAAAACTATTAAAGCAGGACTTGCTACTAACTGTACTATTCAAAAGAAAAGCAGATTCGCTAGAAAACATTATTTCTACCCAGATTTGCCTTCTTACTATCAGATTACTCAAATGGATGAACCTATTTGTACTGAAGGTCATCTTGATATTACTGTACTTAATGAAGATGGTTCTTCTTACAATAAAAGTATAAGAATAAACAGAATACACATGGAAGAAGATGCTGGTAAACTTGTGCATGATGATACTGGAAGACCTTTAAGTTATGTAGACTTAAACCGTGCTGGTTGTTGTTTGATAGAATGTGTAAGCGAGCCTGATATTTCTACAGGTGAAGAAGCTTATCAATATTTAACAGAGCTTAAAAAAATATTTAAATATATTGATGTTTCTGATTGTAACATGGAAGAAGGTTCTTTAAGATGCGATGCTAACGTTTCTATACGCCCTAAAGGAAGTAAAGAACTTGGAACTAAAACTGAAGTTAAAAACATGAACAGTTTTAGAAATGTAAGACTTGCTATTGACTATGAAATAAAAAGACAAATTAAAGCTTTAAACAATGGTGAGAAAATCTTACAAGAAACTAGACTTTATGATGCTAAAGAAAACACTACTAAAGGTATGCGTTCTAAAGAGGGTGCTGCAGATTACAGATATTTCCCAGACCCAGATATACCTCTTTTAGTTCTTAAAGATGAAGAGATTGAACAAGCTAAAAAAGAGCTTCCTGAACTTCCTCAGCAAAAACGTGAAAGACTTAAAAAAGATTATGATTTGCCAGATCAGGATATAGTTGTATTAACAGAAGATGCAGCATTAGCTGATTATTATGAGGCGGCAGTAAAAGCTTATCCTAAACAGCCTAAGAAAATAAGCAACTGGATTATGGTTGAAGTTAATGCTTACTTAAATAAAAAACTTCAAACTATAAAAGATTTTAAACCAAAACCAGAACATATTGCTGAAATATTTAAACTTATAGATGAAAATGTTATAAGCGGTAAAATAGCTAAAGAGATATTTGAGGATATGTGCGAAACAGGAGAAGCTCCTTCTGCGATAGTTGAGAAAAAAGGTATTAAACAAGTAAGCGATACTGGTGAGCTTGAAACAATCATAAGAAAAGTTTTAGAAGAAAATCCTAAATCAGTAGCAGACTTCAAAGCAGGTAAAGAAAAATCATTCGGATTCTTAGTAGGTCAAACAATGAAAGCTACTAAAGGTCAAGGTAACCCTAAACTTGTTAATGAAGTTTTGAGAAAAATTTTAAGTGAATAATTAAAAATATATTAAATAAATAAAGCCTAGCTATGAAAAATAGTTAGGCTTTATATTTTTGGAGATTATAATGAATAATAATAAAATGATAAATAATGTATATCATTTAAGTTTAATTGAATTATTATCTAATACAGCTAACAATGAATTCTATTTTTCAATCCCATTATATCAAAGGGATTATTCTTGGAAAAAGGATAATATAAGTGAATTTATAAATGACATATTTGAAGCATATGATGCATATATAAATGGCTATCATAATAATTATTTTTTTGGTTCTGTAATAACCGTAGTAGATGATAATGATCATAATAAACATAATTTGATAGATGGTCAGCAGAGATTAACAACTTTTATTTTATTTTTAAAAATAATACAAAAAGATCTTAATGAGGAATGCATATCTAAAATTAATTCATATTCAGAAGATGATCAGGAAACAATTTCTGAATTAAGTACATATTTAAAAAATTGTTTATGGGCAAAGAAAAAAGAAATATGCAAAATTATGTCTGAAAAGTCTAATGATTCATCTTATATAATGGATTTATTATTGAGTCAAGAATTAAAAAAAAGAAGATGATAAAATATTGATATATAAAAATTATTATTTATTAAAAGAGTTTTATGATGATTTAAAAAAAGAATATTCAAGTAATTTTAATATTATAAAATTTATAAGTTTTGTTTTATCAAATATAGAATTTGTCAAAGTTGAAACTTCATCTAGGAGCAGTGCTTTAAAAATATTTTCTGTTTTAAATACAAGAGGTCTTGAGTTAAATTCTACAGATATTATTAAAGCAGAAATGATGTATGATTTAAATGTTAGCAGACATAAAGATTTTGAATCTAAATGGAGATCTTTAGAGTATAAAGCATCTGAATTGAGTATATCATTAGAATCTTTATTTAAATATTATATCACTATGTACAAACCTGATAGTATTAAAGGTACAAGCGATGAAAATATTAGAGGGTTATGGAAAGATAGAGATAAATGGAATGCTATAATAGAATTTGAGAATTTTATATCTTGTTATGAGTATATTATGAATATGAGAAATGCTTATATTTGGTGCTTGAGACATTTGTTAATAATGGGTAAAAATGCATATACTTGGATTCCTTTACTTATAACTATGAAGTTTAAAAAATATAGTGATGATGATATTATGTATATTGCTAAATTTTTAGTTAAATGGCATTGGCTGCATCTAGTAAATGGTTATACAATAGAAAAAATAAAATCTTTTAATTTTTCTATTTTAAGAGTTATAAAAACTGATAATAATTCTATAGATGAAATTATAAAATTAGAGCCAAGAGTTATTACACATGATGCTAAAACTTTAGAAATATTATCTAAAGGAGTTTGTAATACTTTAAGAATATCCAATTTTTATAATTTAAAATGGGGACGTGCATTATTGTATTTTTTATTTAATAAACCGTTATTAGAAACTTTAGAAAATACAATAGATATAGCTTTTACACCTCTTAAATCCACAATAGAGCATATATATCCTCAAAATCCAAAAGAGGACGAGTGGATAAATTGCTCAGAAGATTTTAAACATAAATTAGGAAATTTAACATTACTTGATAAAAGATCTAACATACAGGCAAGTAATGATATAGATAAAAAAATTAAAATATATAATAACAAATTATTTATGTATACACCTGAACTTTCAAAAGAAAATCCATGGTCAGATGAAAAGATAGCATCAAGAACTGAAGAGTTAATAAAAGATTTTTGTGAATATATAGATATTAATTATTATAATTAAGAAATTTGAAAATCTACTTATAATTTACTATATTTAAATATATATTAATTATAAGGACTATTCATGACTATAGAAAAATTATCAAAAATGATTGAAGTATCAAGCGGAAAAGTTTTGGCTGATTTGGTTATAAGAAATTGTAAAGTGGTAGACCCAATATCAGCAACGATTACGGACGGAGATATTGCTATTGTTGATGATTATATTGTTGGTGTTGGTTCTTATAATGGAAAAGAAATTATTGATGCTAAAGGTTCTTATGCTACTAGTGGTTTAATAGATTCGCATGTGCATATAGAATCATCTTTATGTGCACCAGCAAATTTTGCAGAAGTTGTTATTCCTTTTGGTACTACTTTAATTGTAACAGACCCTCATGAAATTGCTAATGTATGCGGTATTGACGGTATCAAGTTTATGATTAATTCTGCTAAAAAAAGTCCTCTTAAATGTAAGTTTATGCTTTCTTCATGTGTGCCTGCTGTTGGCTTTGAAGATTCTGGAGCTGTACTTGATTCTAAGGTAATAGAAGAGTTTATAAATGATGAAGATATATTTGGTCTTGCTGAGATGATGAATGCTCCGGGTGTATTATCTCTTGATAAAGATGTACTTAAAAAATTAGTTGCTGCTATTAATGCTGATAAGATTATAGATGGGCATGGTGTTATGCTTGGAGGAAAAACTTTAAATGCTTATAGGGCTGCTGGTATTTATACTGACCACGAATGCGTATCTGCTAAAGATTTGAAGGCGAGAATAGCTAATGGAATGTATGTGCTTTTAAGACAAGGTTCAGCTGCACAGAATTTAGCTTCACTATTACAGGGAGTTAATCAAAGCAATGCTAGAAGATGTGCAATGTGTACCGATGATAAGCATTTAGACCATATTATAGAAAATGGACATATATCTCATAATTTAAAAATAGCAGTTGATCATGGACTTGATGTATTTAATGCAATTGCTATGGCTACTATTAATGCGGCAGAATGTTACAGACTTAAAAATATAGGTTTGGTTGCTTCAGGATATAAGGCTGATATTGTTTTATTTGATGATTTAAAAGATTTTAAAGCTAATAAAGTGTTTATAGATGGAAAATTATCTGCAGAAAATGGAAGGGCTTTATTTAAAGTAGAAAAAGATAATTATAATAGTAATATTTTTAATACTATAAATATAGCACCTATTACAGTTAATGATATACAAATAAAATTAAAATCTGATGAGGCTAATGTTATAAGAATAGTTAATAAAGATTTAGTTACAGAGAAAAGTGTAAGGATAGTAGGTTTTGAAAATGGTTATTTTAAATATAGAAAAAGTGTTGATATATTAAAATTGGTTGTTGTTGAAAGACATAAGGCTACTGGTAAAATAGGTTTAGGCTTAATAGAAAATTACAAATTAAAAAGCGGTGCTATTGCCACAAGTGTATCTCATGACTCGCATAATATAATAGCAGTAGGGGATAATGATGAAGATATAATACTTGCTATAAAAGAAATAGAAAAATGTTCAGGAGGAATCACTATTGTAAAAAATGGAAAAGTGCTTGATACATTACAATTAAAAATAGCAGGAATTATGTCAGATGAAGCACCTAAAGATATAGTAAAAAAAATATATTCTATGCATGAACTTGCTTACAATGAACTTAATGTTAATAGAGAAATTGACCCATTTATGACTTTATCATTTATGGCGCTTCCTGTTATACCTGAAATAAAACTTACAACTAGCGGTTTATTTGATGTTAAGGAATTTAAGTTTGTTGATGTAAGTGCTTAATTATTTAAAAGATTTCACCCTTTAATAAATTGTTTAATTGATTTCTAGAATAAATTGTAACAATTTCACTATGTACAGCATAACTTTTTGCACTGCTTGTTAGCTCTACAGGTACTATTAATACTCCTCTTTTAGCACCGGAATCTTTTACTTTTACAATAAAATCTCTTAATATTAATTCCCCAATATTAGTATTTTGCCAACGTTTAATAGAAATAAATGTTAAATTATATTTGCCGACTTCACTGTCATATGCTAAATAGTCTATTTCATCTATATTATCATCAGGGTTATCTATAAACTCTTGTACTATAGTATAAGAAAGTTTATTTGTTATAATATTTCTGCATAGTTTTTTAAAATCATTAAAAGTTAAATTATATATTTTATCTACAATATTGTTGTTAGAGTTATTATGAGTACTTCTAGTTTTATTGTCAAATTTAATGTTATGAGTAATTTTTAAATTTAATAATATATTATCTACATCTATAGAGCTTTCATTATTTTTTGGTGCTAAAGTATTTATATATTCAAAATTAGTAAAACTATTCTCCCAAATCTCTACAGTGTTTTCCCACTCATTAAGGTTTTCTTTTTGTACATAATCTTCATAATATTGATGTTCATAAATATTATCTAGTTTGCGGTTTGCTTTATTAACTTGAAAATTAGCTCTGTAAACTTGATATAAGTATCCTAGTACTTCATTTATTTTATATGTTTTTAATATACTAGAATTAAACTTATTAATTATTTCAAAATATTTTATAGCTTCATCTATATATCCTAAAAAGTAAGAGTAGAAGCCAAAATCAAAAATTAATTCTTCATTTATAGTTTCTAATTCATCAGTTTTTAATGTCGATTTTATTTTTCTATATATCTCTTTAAACTTCTTTTTATTTCCTAATTTATGCAATACAAATAAATACATTCTATTATAATAAATTAATAAGCTTCTATCTAAATTATTAGCATCTGTTAAAAGTTGTTCTATGTATTCACTAGCATATTGAAGTTTATCAGTAAATAAATACATAGATATCAAAGTCTTTCTAATTTCTATTAATTCATTTTGTAAATTAATGGAATCTTTATTTATTCTTTTTTCTAAGTCTTCTAAGAAAGTTATTGTTTTCTCATAATTTTTTATATTATAATAAGAATATAAAGCTGCTTTAAGTTCATCTATATTGAATTCTCTCCTAGACATAATAACTTTATTAAAATAATTGCATGCAAATTGATATTTTTTTTCATTAAATAATGTATAAGCCACTTTTATTAAATAAATTACATTGCTTGGTTCCAAATTAGTAATAATTACATCATATTTAAAAACTTCTTCTTTATATCCTAATTGAGTGCATATGTTTTCCATTCTTTTATATATTTTAATTTTTTCATTATCATTAAAATAATCAACAGATATAAGAAACTCATATTTTTTTAAAGCATCAAGAATATCTCCATTTTCATCTTTTATCAAAGCTAATTTATAAATAGTATTATAATCATTTGGGTTTTTTAATAATTTTCTATTTAATTCGCCAATAATATTTCTAGCAGATTGATTGTTTTTTTTATATATATTATTATTTATAAATAAATATAAAGCTATTACAAATAATAACATCAATAGAAATATAAAAATATATATATAAATATTTTCCATAAATAAATCCTAAAAGTATAAAAATGATTGTTTTAGAATATTTCTCCTTTAAGCAAATTATTAAATTGATGTTTAGAATATACAGTAATGCTTTCATTATGAGAAACATAACTTCTAGCACTTTTAGTCAATTCAGCAGGAACAATTAATATTCCATTTTTAGCTCCAGATTCTTGTACTTTCATGAAGAAGTCTCTAATGCTTAATTCTCCTATATCTACTTTATTCCATCTTCTAAAAGATATTAAAGTAAGCTCAACTCTTGCCATTTTATTATTGTATGCTAAATAGTCTATTTCATCTCCTTTTATTTTATCAGCACTGTCTATATATTCCTGTACTATTGTGTATGAAAGCTTTGATAATATTATGTTTTGACAAATCTTTTTAAAATCTGAGAAACTTAAATTAAATATTTTATCAATTTTATTTGAATGTATAGAAGGTCTTTGATTATCTTGCATGTTATAATTTGGTAAATCATATAATTTAAACTCTTTAAGCACTTCTTCTATATTCATAGTTTTTTTTATTTCTACTAGATTGGATATATAATCTAAATGTATAAAAGAACTTTCCCATAAATTAATAGCTCTTTCCCAATTATCTATATACTCTTTTCTAATATAGTTTTCAAAATTATCATTTTTATATTTTGAATCATATATCTTTTTTTCTTCATAAAGCTTAGTTAATTGTGAATTAGCTATTTCTACATTTCTTAAATATTCTAGTATATTGTTTATATTGAATACATCATATAATTCTATGTTAAAAGTTTTTATTGTATCAAAATATCTAATAGAAGATTTTATATCTTTTAAGAAATAGCTATAAAATCCATAATCAAATATTAAATCAGCTAAATCTATAGAATCATTATTGATTTTATACATATCTATTAGTTTATTATATATTTCAGTGAATTTTTTATTATCATCTAATTTATATAATATAAACAAATAAATTTTATTCATATAAAGTCTATTATCACTATCTATAGCTTTATATATAAAAGCTTCTTCTATAAAAGATTTAGCAATATTAATTTCATCAGAAAGTATGTATATTGAAACCAAAGACTGCATTAATCTTGCAATATCAGTTTTATATTGATTTATATCTTTGCACATTTTTTTGTACAACTTTTCTAGATATATAATAGTTCTTTTATAATCTTTCAACTGAAAAGAAGAGAATGCAGCATATTTATAATCATCTATAGAGAATTCAGCTTTTAATACTAATGCTCTATGATAATATTCATATGCTAATTTAAAGTATCCTTCTTCTACAAGAGTATGAGCTATTTTTATATAATAATATTTATTTTCTGGTTCTTCTTTATTTATGATTAATGTATATTTGAAAGCCTGTTGTATATCACCTAACTCTTCACAAATGATTTCTAATTTTTTATATATTTCTATTTTTTCTTTATCTGAAAAGAAGTTTTCATCTAGAAGCATTTTATATTGATTTAAAGCCTTTTCTTTGCTTCCGAATTCTTCTTCTATGTTTGCGAGTTGATTTATTGCATCATAATCATATGGATTTTTTTTGAGTCTTTTATTTAATTCTTCTATACGTTTTTTTAATGCCTTTGGTTTTTTTACTTTATCTTTATTCAGTATCAATGTTTTTAGAAGCACTAATGCGGCAAATAATACACCTAAAATAATTAAAGCATAAAGATAAATAACTTCCATAAAAGCACCTATTATTAAAAAATAAATATTTTTTATTTTTACAGTAATAAATGCTTTATGGAGCATTTATTACTGATATTGTACTATTTATAATTATTCATCAATTTTATCGTCTTTATCTATTTTAAAGAATTTCATAGCCTCATAAAGTTCTTGTGCTTGATTAGATAAAGACATAGTAGCTGCATATGATTCCTCTACCAAAGCAGCATTCTGCTGAGTAACACTATCCATATCAGCAACAGCCCTATTAACCTGATCAACTCCAGTTTGTTGTTCTACAGCAGTAGAGCTAATATCTTGCATTATTCTAGCTGTTTCATCTATTTTTACTCTAAGGTCATTAAATATTTCCTGAGAAGTTCTAGCAGAGTCTGTAGCTTTATTAATTTTGTCATAAGCATTGTCTACTAAGTTTGTAATATCTTTTACAGAAGACTGAGTAGTTTGAGCTAAGTTTCTTACTTCAGAAGCAACAACAGCAAAGCCCTTACCTTGGTCTCCAGCACGTGCAGCCTCTACAGCAGCATTCAAAGCAAGTATATTAGTTTGGAATGCTATATTTTCAATAATGTTTGTAATATCTTTAATTTTAGTACTAGCCTCATAAACTTCTTCTATATTTCTTGTAGTTTCAAGTATAATATCACCAGCACTTTCTATAGACTGTCTAGATTCAACCATCATTCTATTACCTTGTACTGATTGGTCTGTAGAAGATTTTATTGTAGAAGCCATCTCTTCCATAGAGCTTGCAGTCTCTTCCAAGCTTGCTGCTTGAGATTCTGTTCTATGTGATAAATCATTACTGCCCTGTGAAAGTTCATGAGCACTGTTTGTAATTTTTTCTACTGAATCTCTTACTCTTATTATAATATCTACAAGTTCTTGACGCATTATAGTAAATGAATCAGCTAATTCTCCAAGTTCATCTTTTCTATGAATTGTTTGTTCTGTATTTGTTAAATCACCTTTAGATATTTCTTTAGATATTTGAATAATTTTTTGTAAAGGATTAGTTATGCTTCTAATATATAATAATACTAAAATAGAAGCTATTATAATAGATATAACTCCTATAATAATTGCTTCTAAAATTATAGTATATATTTGACTATATATATCAGAATCATTTTTAGCAAGTATTACAGACCAAGGAACTCCTGTTATGCCATTATATGCAGATGTCCTTGCTGTTTTTGTATTAGCACTTTTATAAGACGGTATAATACCGCTATCTTGTGTTTTTATAACATCATATACAGAAGATAAAGTAGCCCCAACAAACTCTTCATCAGATGATAATAATACCATTTTATCATGGTTTGCTACTGTTAATCTTTCGCTTCCTTGAAGAGGTAAAGATTTAATAAATGAGTTATTTACTTTATCCATATCTAGACTTATATATGATATACCAAGTATATTGCCTACATCATCTTTTATACCGCCCATTAGCATTAAAGAATTCTTTCCTGTAGATAATGATTTTGTTATAACATTATCAAACTCAAAATCATAATTGTTTTTTACAATACTCTGATATAAATCAGGATGTATATCAGCAAGTGAAACACCTACTAATTTAGGGTCAGAACTATCTATTAATATAGTGCCATCAACAGTTGCAATACCCGTATTGGTTGAATAATAGTTAATATTGTTATAGTTTTCCAATACTTTTACTAAATTATTTCTTGTTTCTATGTCATTATAATTTGTGATAAAATTTTGGAAAGTAGCACTTTTTGAATATGTTTCAATAAGAACAAGCTGTTCATGCAAAACTAATTCTATTGTTGATGCATAACCTTGTACTGTACTTTGAAAACCATTTAAAGTAGCATTTCTTATGCCTCTAGAAGCTGCGATTGTAAGTATAATAGATAATACCAATATAGTTACTACTATAATAGAGCTAACCATAATTGGTACTTTTACTGATAAACTATGCATTTTTTTCATAAAAATCAACCTTTATGTATTTGTATTACTCTAATTTTTAAGCTTACTACCACTATATATTTTCGATTAATTTTTTATAAATTTTAATTCCTAACACTACTTTGAAAAAATTATAAAAATATGCCTATCTATAGTATAGTAATTTTTTTAAAAAAAACAAAGAGCCATATAAATTATACAATAATTTTTTATAAATTCTAGTAATTTTTAACTGAGTTTATTTAAAACAGAATTATTGTATACTAATAGGTATAATAATTACTATATTAATATAGACACTATTTATAAACTTTGATATAATTTTAATTAGCAATGAAGTTTAATAGAGTGAACAAGCAAAATGAATATTAATAATGCTTTAATAAAATACGCTAAGTGTTTAGAAAAAATAAATAATGATTATAAAATTTCATATATAGAATCACAAACCATTTTAATGCATGTTTTGAATATAAGTAAGATGAAATTAATATCAGATTCATTAAGAGAATTAACTCAAAAAGAAGTTAATAATATAGAAGAATTAATTAATAGGCGTCTTAATTATGAACCTATCTCCTATATTATAAATAAAAAAGAGTTTTACGGATTTAATTTTTATGTTGATAATAATGTGCTAATACCAAGACCAGAAACTGAAGAGCTTATTGATTTGGTATTAGATTATATGAAGGATAAAAATAATATTTCGATTTGTGATATTGGAGGCGGAAGCGGAAACATAGCAATAACGTTAAAAAAGTTGTTTTTGGAGCAGAATAAAAATATTGATATTACAGCTATTGAAATAAGCGAAGGAGCTTTTCAAGTTATAAAGAAAAATGCTTTAAATATATTGGGAGATGAAAAACTAATAAATATAGTAAATACTGATGCTTTAACTTTTATACCTGAAAATAAATATGATGTAATAGTTTCAAATGCTCCGTATGTACCTTTAAGAGATAAAGATTCTCTTCAAAAAGATTTGGAGTTCGAGCCTCAAAATGCATTATATTCAGGGGAAGACGGGCTTGATTTTTATAAGAGTTTTTTAAGTATCATAGAAAAATATTTAAAGGATAATGGAGCTTTCTTTTTTGAAATAGGCTATGATCAGGGAGAGGCATTGATTAATATATGCAATTCTCTTGATATAAAAAATGTATCAGTAAAAAAAGATTTAAGCGGTAAGGATAGATTTCTTGTTTGTGAGAATATGAAGAATTATTAGTTTTAAGGAGAATATAATATGCAGTATGTGAAATTTGGAAGCAGGAGAGGGGAGCATGGAGAGATTAAACTTTTAGATATATTTTATAAGCATAATATTGTATTTGCTGAAGTTAAGGCTGGAGCAGATAAAGTAAAAGAAAAGAAATTTTTAAAAGGTACTAAAATAATGATAGCTGATGGTTTAACTGCAGTTGCCGTTGCTGAGGCTTTAACTGATTCTGATTCTCTTGATAATTTAAATATTAAATTTAATAAAAATGAAATTGATAGAGTTAATATTTCTAATTGGGTAATAGCTGCCAAAGTGAAAATATATAAATTAAAAGAGGAAGATTATTTTCCTACCACAATAGGTAAGTTCTATCATATAAAAAACAAAGATAAAATTAAATTAATAGATGAGCTATTAGAAAAGTATTCAAATTAATATTAAATATTTCTTTAGCTCAAATAAAAAAAATAATTTTGAAATCTCTTAATTATTATTCATTTTATGGAAAAATATAAAAAAATTAAATTTATTTTTATAAAAATCAAAAAAAATTGAATATTCATTATTGTATATAGTATAAAATTAATATAAAATTATGCTCCTATTTTAAAAAAATTTATTTTAAAGGAGTTTACAAAAAGTGAACAAAAAAACATTATTACCAATCATTTTACTAGTTTTCTCTTTTATTGTTATCGGTTGCAGTAAATCAAATAACTATGCTGATACTGTAATAACTGGAACAATATACACTTCTGAGACTAATCAGAAAATAGTATCTGCTATTGCTATTAAAGATGGTGTGTACCAATATGTTGGGGACGAAGAAGGAGTAAAAGCGTTTATAGGTGATAATACCGAAGTTATTAATTTAGAAAGCGGTATGGCAATGCCTAGTTTTTTTGAAGCTCATGCTCATGCTGAGTTAGGCGGTATAGGTAAATTATACCAAGTTGAATTGTATGACGGTAAGTCTATGCAAGATTATGAACAAATAGTTTCAAACTTTGTGGCGGAACATAAGGATTTGAAAATATTAAGGGGTTCTGGTTGGGGAAATGGATACACTCCTAAAAATGGTCCAACTAAAGATGTACTTGATAGGATTTCTACAGAGATTCCTATAGTATTGACATCACAGGATTATCACTCAATTTGGGTGAATTCTAAAGCTTTAGAAATTGCGGGTGTTGATGCTAATACTCCTGATGTTGAAGGCGGAGTGATAGAGAGAGACCCTGTTACCAAAGAGCCTACTGGAACATTTAGAGAAAAAGCTCAAGACCTTATATTGTCTAAATTGCCTGATTATACTATTGAAGAATATAAAAACGGCATATTATCTTATCAGGAAGAGGCTTTATCTTATGGAGTTACATCTATATTCAATCCTATGCTTAATATGAATACAGATGGAAAGAATTTATTTTCTGCTTTAAATGAATTAGATAAAAACGGAGAATTAAAATTAAATTATTTCTCTGGTTATCAGGTATTAGCAGAAAATGAACCAATATCAAATTTAAATGTAATAGCTGAATTAAAAAAACAAGCTAATGGAAATAAATTTAAACTTACAACAGTAAAATTATTTGCTGACGGTGTAGTAGAAGGAAAGACTGCTTATTTACTTGAAGATTATACTTCTGACCCAGGATTTAGAAGTGTAGGATTATGGGAGCAGGACTTTATGAATGAAGTATGTTTGAAAGCTCAGGAATTAGGTCTTCAAATACATATACATTCTATAGGAGATGCAGCAGCTAGACTTTCTATAAATGCACTTGATTATGTACAAAAACAAACAGGTGCTACTAATAAAAGACATGCTATAACTCATTTACAGTTAGTTCATAAAGATGATATAAAAAGAATGGGAGAGTTAAACATAGTTGCAGTTGCTAATCCTTATTGGTTTTTCAAAGAAGATGGATATTATTATGAATTAGAGCTTCCTTATTTGGGAGAGAGGGCAGAGCATGAATATCCTATGAAAGATTTATTTGATGCGGGTTGTGTTGTGTCTCTTGCTAGCGATTATCCTGTAACAGTACCTCCTAGACCTTTAGACGGTATACAAGTTGGTGCTACAAGAATGAATTTAGAAGGTGAAGCTCACTCATTACTTGGTGCTGACCAGATTGTAACTGTTGAACAGATGATGGACAGTGCTACAATTAATGGAGCTTATCAGAATTTTGCTGAGGATACTTTGGGTTCTATAAAAGTGGGAAAGAAAGCTGATTTTATAATATTAGACCAAAATATATTAGAGATAGCTCCTACAGATATTACTAAAACTAAAGTGTTAAAAACTTATTCTGATGGAAAATTAGTTTATGAAGCAGCATAATTAATTTTCAAAAAATAAAAAAATGCCCCGTTTATTATTTTTAAATAATTTGCGGGGTTATTCTTTTTTTCCTTTCACTTTATCAATTAAACCAATAATTCCAGCTATAATCAGACCGATTAAGCAAGTTATTCCTCACATATATAATCCTTTTTTAATATACTATATAGTAGTATATTAAAAAATATGGTTTTGTCAAATTAATCTGCCTTTCATGTCTAAACATAAATCGAGTATGCTTATAGCAAGTGCTGCCTCCACAACCGCAACAGCTCTCACAGCAATACAAGGGTCATGGCGTCCTTTAATTATTAATGCTTCTTCTTCTTTTGTTTCTATGTTTAATGTTAATTGCTCTTTAGATATTGACGGAGTAGGCTTTATTGCCACATTTACAACTATAGGCATTCCATTAGAAATACCGCCCAATATTCCGCCATTGTTATTAGTTTTTGTCTCTATAGTTTTTATGTTGTTGCTTTCTTTTATAGTGTATGCATCGTTACATTCGCTTGCCTTGTAGTTTACAAAATCAAAACCAAGTCCAAACTCCACACCTTTTACCGCAGGTACAGCAAACATAGACGAAGCAATTCTGCTTTCTATAGAAGAGTAAAAAGGGTCTCCAAATCCAGCAGGTACATTAAAAGCAACCGCTGTTATAATTCCTCCTACAGAGTCCATATCAAGCTTAGCTTTCTCTATTGTGCTAATCATTTTCTCCATAGCATCATCATCAAATACGCTCAATTCTTTATTATAGTTCTTTATAAACTCTTCATAACTTGGAAGCTCATTATTAGGATATTTATCTTTTATATTATATATTTGTTTTATATGTCCTGCTATGTTGATATCAAACTTTTCTTTAAGGGCCAATTTAGCCAAAGCACCGGCAAATACTAAAGGAGCAGTAAGTCTTCCAGAAAAATGCCCGCCTCCTCTTATATCATTAAAACCTTCATATCTAAGCATAGCGGTATA
Organism: Brachyspira pilosicoli P43/6/78; assembly: GCF_000325665.1. Classification (NCBI taxonomy): domain Bacteria; kingdom Pseudomonadati; phylum Spirochaetota; class Spirochaetia; order Brachyspirales; family Brachyspiraceae; genus Brachyspira; species Brachyspira pilosicoli. Next base: position 1,323,865 of record NC_019908.1, on the reverse strand, counting down.
ATCACTATGCGATGGTCTAGGCAAGACTTTTAAATTAGAATAATCTCCGCTCCTTTTGTTTTCGTTTTTTATAATAGAAGCTATTGGCATACCTGTGCTTATATTATCCAAAACTCCTGATAATATTTCAACTTTATCGCTTTCTTGTCTTGTTGTAGAGAGTTTATTGTTTTTGGCTCTTCTTCTATCCATTTCGCTTTCTATAAAGTTATTATCTATATTTATTCCATAAGGAAATCCGTCTAATACACAGCCTATAGCCTCTCCGTGAGATTCACCAAATATGCTTAATTTTAAATTATTACCAAATACGCTTCCCATTATTTTTATATTTCCTAAAATTAATTTTTTTATTAGTATATATTATTTTTTATAAACTTTCTATATAAAAATATTTGATGACTATACAATAAATTATTATTAAATAAAATATTAATTTGTTATTGAATTTTGCTGTATTATAATTATAATCTTTATAGTTATAAAATTTTAGTAATTAAAAAAGGATATTATGATAATGGATAAAGTAAATATTTCTCTTATAGGTGTAGGCAGAATGGGACAATTCCACCTTAATGTTATAAATCAAATAAATAGTATTAATTTAAAAGGTATATATGATGCTGATGAGAATCATCTTAATGAAGTATCTAATAAATATAATATTAATAAATTTAGTAGTTTAGATGAAGCCATAGACAATTCGGATGCAGTAATAATAGCAAGCCCAACAAAGTATCATTTTGAAATAGCAAAAAAAGCATTAGAAAAAGGCAAACATGTATTGGTAGAAAAGCCAATGACAGAAACTTATATACAAGCTAAAGAATTACAAGAGATAGTAAATAAAAAAAATCTAATACTTCAAGTAGGACACGTTGAAAGATTTAACGGTGCAGTTCAAGAACTTCATCATATAATAGAAAAGCCTTATTTAATAGAAGCAAGAAGATTAGCACCATTTACACCTCGTATTACAGATGTTGGTGTTGTATTTGATATAATGATTCATGATTTGGATATAGTAACATCTCTTGTAAAAAAGCCTGTTATAAGATTTTCAGCAAGCGGTAAGAGAGTGAGAACAAACAATGAAGATATTGCTAGTGCTTTATTAGAGTTTGAAGATGAAACTATAGCAACAATAAGTGCAAGCAGAATCACACAAGAGAAAATTAGAACTTTAGCTATAAGTACAGAAGATGCTTATTTTATATTAGATTATGCTACCCAAGATATTACAATACACAGACAAGCAAGCAGTGAAAGTAAAATCAAAACTTCTATAGGAATTAATTATACTCAAGAATCAATCATTGAAAGAGTATTTATTCACAGAGATAATCCATTAAAATTGGAAGATGAGCATTTTGCAAACTGTATATTAGGTAAAGATAAAAGATTCGTCTCTGTGGAAAATGATGTAAATACCATTAAATTAACAGAAGATATACTCAAAAAAATTAAAGAAACTTGGTAATAATTTATCTTGACAATGAAAATATATTTAACTATAATTAAATTGAGGTATTTATGGGTAGGCGAATATTAAATTTTGTTATTTTATTGTTTATATCATCTTCTTTAATATTTACTCAAAACAAAAAAAGCAGCATAGGGGTAGCTTTATATAGATTTGATGATAATTATATAAAATATTTAAAAAGCTATATAGAAAAAAATATTGGAAATAAAGCTTCTCTCACTATATTAGATTCTCATAACAGTCAAATAACACAAAATGACCAAATAGAAATATTTTTAAATAGGAAAGTTAATTTAATAGCTATTAATTTAGTAAATGAAAGCTATGCTCAAACTATAATAAATAAAGTTAGTGTTAGAAATATACCTATTATATTTTTTAATAGAGAGCCTGATTTAGAAGCTCTTAATAGTTATAATAATGTTTGGTATATTGGAGGAAGCAGCGAGAATGCGGGTACAGCACAGGGAAGAGTGATAGCTGATAGTTGGAAGTCTCATGCTAATTGGGATAAAAATGAAGATGGAAAGATTCAATGCATAATAATAAAAGGAAGAACTAACAGTGTTGAAAGTGAAAATAGAACTCAATATATGAAAGATTATTTAAAGAAAAATAATATTAAGCTTAATATATTGGCAGAAGTTTATGCTTTTGATAATAGAAAAACTGCTTCTATTGAAATGGATAAATTAATGGCTAAGTATTCTCAGAAAATAGAATATATTATTGCTAGTGATGATAATATGGCATTAGGTGCTTTAGATTCTATTAAGAAATTAGGTTTTAACAATGACAGCAGAATGCTTAATTATATACCAATAGTAGGAATAGGCGGCACACCAGAATATTTAGAAGCGATAAAAAACTATTCTGTATTTGCTACAGTAATGCAAAATCCTTCTACGCAGGCTGAGGTTTTATCTAAGGTTTCATTAAATATAATAAATAATAAATCTCCATTAGACGGCACAACTTTGAGTTTTGAGAATAATAAATATATTTTTGTGCCTTATATACCTGTAACGATGTTTAATTTAGATAGGGCTATTGAAATTTATAAATAATATTTTTACAAATAGGAGTAATTTTATGAACAAATTTATTTTTTCATTGCTATTATTTTTATCTATTTTGTCTAGTTGTTCATCAAAGAAGGTTAATGAGTCTAATGATAAGTCAATAGATGTTGCTGTGGCAATATATAGATATGATGATAGTTTTATTTCTTTTATGAGAAGGAATATTGAAACATTCTTAAAGAGTGATAATGTGAAGTTTACTATGACTGATGCTGAGAATGACCAAGTTAAGCAATATGACCAAATAGAGGCTGCTATACAGAGAAATGTTGATGCTCTTGCTATTAATTTAGTTGATCCTTTAGCTGCTAATTTGGTTATAGAAAAAGTAAAACCTTCAAACATTCCTGTAATATTTTTTAATAAAGAGCCAAAAAAAGATGATTTATTAAGTTATGATAAGGTTTGGTATGTTGGTACTAGAAGCGTTGAATCTGGCGATATGCAAGGAAATATAGTATTAAATTCTTGGCTTTCAAATCCTTCTTTGGATAAAAACAAAGACGGCAAATTGCAGTATGTTTTGCTTAAAGGTGAAGAAGGACACCCAGATGCTGAAGGAAGAACAGAGAGAGTTAAGGCTATATTAGAAGAAAATGGTATTGTATTAGAAGAGCTAGAGATGAATAATGCTAATTGGGATATACTTCAGGCACAAACTTTAATGGACGCTTGGATAAAAAAACATGAGAATAATATTGAGTTTATTTTCTCTAATAATGATGCTATGGCTTTGGGAGCTTTAAAATCTATACAAAAAGAAGGTTATAATATAGGAGACAGCAATAAATTTATACCAATAGTAGGAGTTGATGCTATACCTGAAGTAATAGAAGAGATAAAGAAAAATGCTATACTTGGTACTGTATTACAAAGTCCTAAAGACCAGGCTAAAGCTATAGTTGATATGGTTATGAATGTTGTAAATAATAAAGATGTACTTGAGGGTACTGGTTATACTTTAGATGAAGTAAAAGCAGTAAGAGTTCCATATAAGGCAATAACTATAGAAAATATTAATGATGCTATGGACGCTTATAAGTAAATATATTTATAAGAGTTTTTTAAGAGGCTTCTTTTTAAAGAGGTCTCTTTTTTTATATTTTTAATCTTATTAGTCCTACTACTTTACCTACTATAGAAACTTTTTCTTGTATTATAGGAGGATATTCTTTATTTTCAGCAACCAATTTTATGCAGTCTTTTTCTTTAAAAAATCTTTTAATAGTTATCTCTTCATCTCCATTATCATCTATTTTGGCTACTACAATGTCTCCATTTTGAGGCTCTATATTTGAAGGATTAACTAATACCATATCTCCTTCTTTTATATGAGCATCTATCATAGAATCTCCTTTTACTTTCATAAGGAAATTGTTTTCTATTTTGTGCTATAGATTCTGGTAATGGAAAAAAGTCCTCATAAGACTCATCAGAAACGTCCATTAAAAGACCAGCTTTAACTTCATTTGTAAGTAAAGGTATTTTTATAAGATTATCTTTTTTTTCTACTGTATTTATAGGTACACTTCCTCTTGCTCTTTTACCTGTCTTTTTTACATAACCTTTTTTTTCTAATGCTGTTAAATGTGTAGTTACAGCTGTTGGAGAGGCAAAATTAAAATGAACCATTATTTCTTTTACTGTTGGAGGATATCCATTTTCATTCATAAACTTTTGCAAAAAATTTAATATATGCTTTTGCTTATCTGTTAATTCTGTCATATTAGACACCTCATATATATTAGTATAATATTTATTATTATACTATACAAAAATATGATGTCAACATTTATAAATTAAAAATAACATTTTCTTGATATATTTGTTATAATGTTATACAATATTTATATAATGATAGGAGTTATTATATGTCTATAATAAAAGAAGATATAATTAAATTATTAAATGAACAGTTAAATAAAGAGCTTTATTCTGCTAGTCTTTATTTTAATATGGCAGGCTGGTGCGATAAAGAGGGATTGAAAGGATGCAGCCAATTCTTATATGGTCATTTTAAAGAAGAAACAACTCACTTTGAAAAGTTTAGAGATTTTATTAATAAAGTTGGCGGACAGGCTATTATTACAGAGATGAAAGCTCCTCAAAGTAAATTCAAATCTGTAGAAGATTTATTTAAAGCTATATTAAAACATGAAGAATATGTTACTTCTTGTATTAATGAATTAGTTGGAAAAGCTATGGAAAGTAAAGACCATATTACAGTAAGGTTTTTAGATTGGTTTATACAAGAGCAGCTAGAAGAAGAGGAATTATTTAATGAAATATTAAGCAAAATAAAAATGCTTGGAAATGGAAAATTAGAAGGAAGAGACCTTTATACATTTGACGGTATTATGGCAGATTTTGATTCTAAAAAACATTCTGCTTCTTCTAATGAACAATAATAAAATATAAAATAATAAAGTGAGGGTATATGTTTCATAAGTTTTTAAATATTTTTAAAAAGAAAGATAAGGATATACCCTCTGCAAATAGACTTACAGTAGATAATTTTTTTAATTATGATAAAGAAAATCCTTCAGAAATAAGAGCAGTCAATTTAACAAAATTTTACGGCAAGAGAAAGATAATAGAAAATATTTCTTATAGTGTAAAGCAAGGCGAAGTAGTTGGGCTTTTAGGACCTAATGGGGCAGGAAAGACAACTAGTTTTTATATTACTGTTGGTTTTGTTACAGCTACTAATGGAAATGTTTATTTAAATGATATAGATATTACTAAGCTTCATATGTATCAGCGTGCTCAGCTTGGTATAGGTTATTTACCGCAAGAAGCTTCTATTTTTAGAAAACTTTCTGTTGAGGATAATTTGCTTTCTATACTTGAATATAATGATGCTTTAACTCAAAAGGATAGAATGGATATTACAGACAGACTTCTTGAAGAGTTTAATATCACTCATGTAAGGAAACAAAAAGGATATACACTTTCAGGCGGTGAGAGAAGAAGATGCGAGATAGCAAGGGCATTAACTGTAAACCCTAAATTTATTTTATTGGACGAACCATTTGCAGGAGTTGACCCTATAGCAGTTATTGACATACAAAATATAATAGCTTCATTAAAAGAAAAAGGACTTGGCATATTAATAACCGACCACAATGTACGCGAAACTTTAAGAATTACAGATAGGGCATACATAATGGGTAATGGTAAAATATTAGTTCAAGGAAGCCCAGAAGAGATTATAGCGAATCCTTTGGCACGTAAGATTTACTTAGGTGAATCTTTCAGTATGTGATATATATAACTATATTTTTCTAAATTTATTATAAACTTTTTCCAACCTTCGCATCCATACCTAAAGGTACTTCTTACGGTTGCCCTGAAAGGCTCCCTTCAGTCGCTTTGCAGACTTCGTTAAAAAACCAAAAAGTGCGAGTGTTTTAACTTTATATTTTTGGAATATATAAATCTAAAATAATGTTTATATTTTTATCTGTACATAAAAGATATATTTCATAAAATGCAGTCTTTTTGCTTCTTTGGGTCACGCCTCCGGCACTTCCTTCGGTCGCCCTGAAGGACTCCCTTTGGTCGCAAAAAAAGTGGTGTGCTACCCTAAGGGCACGCTTTGCAGGGGGCAAAGCCCTGCAAATAATAAAAAAAATAAAAATTTTATTGTTCTTTTTCTTACTTTCACGGTGTGGGCTTCGTCAAAGTTTTTACCATTTGGGTACGCTTCTCGAAAATGCAATAGTTTTAACTTTATATGTTTGGAATATTTATAAAATATAATATAGCATATGTGTTTTGGTAAAATGTAATCATTAAAGAATCATATACGAAATATATTATTTTCCTTTATAATAACAAAATATAAAAACTAAATTTTGATAAATTTAAAAAACTTCAGTATTTATCCTAAAGCAACATCTAAAACCATCATTATAGCAAAACCAAATATAAAGCCAAATACTCCAAAGTGATTATGCTCTTCTGCAACAGCTTCTGGAACCAATTCTTCTATAACAACATATATCATAGCACCTGCAGAAAATGATAATGCTATAGGAAGTATTAATGTAAGTTTAGTAACAGCAATTGCACCTATCACAGCAGCAATAGGCTCTACTATTCCAGATATTGCTCCAAGTAAAAAAGATTTTGATTTTGAAACACCTGTACTTTTAAGAGGTAATGAAACAGCAGCACCTTCTGGGAAGTTTTGAAGACCTATACCAAGTGCTAAAGCTAAAGCAGCATTAAAACTAACCCCGCTATCTCCTATAGAAAAAGCTCCAAATGTTACACCAACTGCCAAACCTTCTGGTATATTGTGTAATGTAATTGCTAAAAATAATAGTATACTTTTTGATAGCTTTACTTTAGCGCCTTCAGTTTCTTCATGACCATTAACTATATGCATATGCGGTAACGATTTATCTAATACCCATATAAAAAATGCACCAAATAAAAAACCGCCAACAGGTATAAGCCAATTTGGTAAATTAGTATTTTCTGATAGTTCTATAGAAGGTGCAAGCAAAGACCAAAAACTAGCAGCAGTCATTACCCCACCTGCAAAACCATACATAGTAGCAAGCAGTTTAGGTTTTATTTCAGATACAAAGAAAAATACTAATCCTGCTCCAAGTGCTGTAAAAGCAAATGTAATTCCACCTCCAAATAGTGCTAAAACAACTGGTGATGCATTCTCTATCATTAATTACCGCCTTTTTATTTTTTTTGTTTTTATTTTATAATTATATATATTATTAAATTAATTTTCAATACTAATTAGTAATAATTATTAATAATTTTCTATCTTATTAATAAATATAGGAGTTTTATACTATGAGTAATGATTGTATATTTTGTAAGATTATTAAAGGTGAAATACCTTCAAAGTTTATAAAAGAAAATGAATATTGTGTTGTATTTAAAGATTTAAATCCTAAATCTGATGTTCATTTGCTTGTTGTACCAAAGAAGCATTTAAAAGATATAACAGAGATAGATAATGATTTGATGGGAAAAGTGTTAGATACTATTAAAGAGGTTGCTAAAGAGAATAATTTAGAATCTTTTAGAATAGTTAATAATTGCGGAGAGAATGCTGGTCAGAGCGTATTTCATTTGCATTTTCATGTTTTATCTGGTGCTAATTTAAAAGACAATTTTTAAAAATTAATTAGGAGTTATTATGATAGATAGTCATTGCCATCTTACTTATATATCTAAGAAGGCTAAAGATTTGAAAGAGGTTTTGGAGAGAGCAAACAAGGCTGGAATATATTATTTTGTGGATATAGGTGTTCACCCTAGCGATATAGATGAGCGTTTATATATATTATCAGATGCTGAAGGCGTATTTTTTAGTATGGGTTATTATCCAGACTATGCCAATGAAAATGATGAACATACTATTAAGGCTTTTGAATTAAAAATAAAAACTATAAACAAAAAAACTTTAGAAAACAGGAAAAAACTTATTTATGCTGTTGGAGAAATAGGATTAGATTATTATCATGATGATTCCAACAAAGAGGAGCAGAAGAAATTTTTCAGTGCTTTATGCAATGCTGCAAAAAATGTTGATCTTCCAATACTCATTCACAGCAGAGATGCATTTAAAGATACTTTTAGCATACTTAAAGAAGCAGATATACCAAAAAGAGGAATATTTCATTGTTTCAGCGGAAATGTGGAAGATGCTAAAAATGCTTTAGATTTGGGATATATACTTTCTTTTTCTGGTTCTTGTACATATTTAAAGAATGATTTTTTAAGAGAAGCGGCTAAATATGTTCCTAAAGATATGTTTACAATAGAGACTGATTCTCCATATTTAACACCTCAGAAGATGAGAGGAAGAGCTAATGAACCTAGCTTTATACCATATACCGCAGAAGTTTTGGCAGAGGCTAGGGGAGAGAGCGTTTCTGATATTATGGAGAATGCTTTAATCAATGCTTCAAGAGTTTTAGAGCTTCCTATTGATACTAGCAAACATATAAATTAACATAATTATTTTTGTTTAAGCAAATTATATATATTACGATAATAACTTTTAAGGAAGACAATTAAAAAAACTATGAGAAAATACTTTACTTTTATAACTTTACTTTTTTTATTATCTTTTTTTAATTTACTTCATTCTCAAGATATTTCTTTTGAAGAGCTTTATAACAAAATAAAAGATAATTATACAACTATATATCCAAAACGTTTCGATGCATATATAGAAGGCAAAATAGTAGAAGCTCAAATATCAACTATACCTGCAAAAAATTATCTATCTTCAAAAGACAAAATCAGATTAAAGTTCACTCTCGTACAAAACTCTAAACCAAACATTGTGCTTGAAAATGTTGATAGTTTTTATGCTAAGATGTTTTCTGTGTTTGAAGAGCCTTTGGAGACTGTTGGATTTTATGCTATTGTATCTGAGAGTTATAGTTCACTTTCAAAGAAGTTTACTGTTGATTCTTTAAAAGAAGATAATGATAAATATGAAGTTGTATTAAGAGCTGTTGGTGAAAACAAGGACTATAGTATAAACTACACAATAAATAAAAATAGTCTTTTGGTGGAAAGTGCTGATTATTATAATAAAAAATCAAAAATTTATGATGTTGATATATCATACACAAATATTGATAATTATACTGTTCCTGAAATTATTAAATACAAAAGTTCTGACGGTAAAGTAAACTCTCAAATACAGTTTGTTGATATAAAAGTGTCTTCCAAATAAGTATTATTGGATATTTTATTATGAAAAAATTCTTTATTTTTTGTTTCTTTATTTTTAGCTTTATGAGTTTATATGCTATTAATGATGATATTAATGCATTATTTAATTTGCAAGGCTCTGGGGATATTGTTTATTATAATAGTGATAGCGTTGTAGATAATAATGAATATTCTCAGGCAGATAGTTTAAAAACAAAATTAGAAAGAGATGGATATAAAGTATATTCTATAGTGATAGCAGATGTTTTGGACTCTTCAAAGGGAAATGAGTTTATAGCTTTGATTAGTTCTATTGAAGGAGAGAAGATATCTGTTTATGGAAGCAATTTAGATGAAAAGTTTTCTTATCAATCTTCTAGAATTGGAAAAAATGCTGCTATAGATTTAGAGAGTTTTTATGATAAGAAAAATGAGGTTGGTATTATAAAATATTATATACTCAATGACAGCGGAGAAGATAGGGATATTTATCTTTATATATTTAGAGTTGAAGAAAATAAAATTAGTTTGGTTGCTGATGTATCTTATTATAGAGAGATTAATTCCATGAAGAGTGGTGTTGTAAATGAGATGAAATTTGCTTTTAAAGATATTGATGATGATGGAATAAGTGAGATGTTGGTAGAGTATAAAGAGAGAGTTGTAGGAAGGGCTGAAAAGATAGAGTATCAAATTTATAAATTAAGTAAAAATAAATATGAATGTGTAGCTTCTTCTTGGCTAGATGATGAATATATAGATTTATCTCCGTATTTTAAAAGAGATTAGTTATAGATAAATAAGTATATTTTGTAATAGAATTTTTTTATTCAATTTTTTTGTTCTTTTTCCTGTCGCTCGCACCCACAGGCACTCCTTTCAGTCGCGGTGCGGACTTCGTCAAAAGAACCAAAAAGTGCAAGTACTATACCTTTATATGTTTTGAATATGTATATGCTATATTGTAATACCAACATTTTAAGCTAAAAAAATGCAGCCTTTTTGCTTCTTTGTGTCACGCCGCAAGGGCACTTCCTTAGGTCGCAAAAGAAGTGGGGTGCGGGGCAAAGCCCTGCAAATAATAAAAACATAAAAAAATTACAAACCTACAAAATCTTGGTATATAAAAAATAAAGAGTGCAAGATTTACTACTTGCACTCTTTTTTATTAATAAAAATATTTATTTAATTATATTTTCCAATTTGGGAATCTTTTTAATACAGCTGTTATTATATCAGTTTTGTAATGCTGTTCCAAATTAACTAACTTTTGGAATTCACTAAATACTATTTTTACATCTTCCTCATTTTCTGTTTCTATAAACTTAAGTAAATAAGCCTTATCAAATACTAAATCATATACTATTTTTATTAACTTTCTTCCCTGAGGAGATGTTTCTTTATTATCTAGCATTTTTGATAAATTAGGTATTATACTTAATAAACCTATCATTAGAGAGTTTTTATTAATTTTTATATCTCCCTCTATTTCATCATAATACTCACCGTCAAGTATCTTTTGAGCAAAATAAACAAAAGATTCTGGATATTCTTTATAATGTAAGAATATATCATCTATAGTTTTAGCAAGCATATCAACTTTACCATCAGCAAATAATTTGTTTACTATTAAATAATGGTTTTTTACCTGAGGTGAATACAATATTTTTAATATAATATTATAATATTCATCTGGTTTTCCTTCTTGTATAGCTTTTACAAATTTATCTCTGTAGTTTGAAGATGGTAATATTTCATATATATGAGTATAGTTATCAACTTCTTTTATAAGCTCAGAAAGCATAGGTATATCTTTGTTAGTATCATTTTGTGTTTTTAGATATATTGTGCTTATTATTCTATTGTCGCTAGGAGCTTTTTTATCTTTTGCTGTATCAACAAAATAATTATACATTTCTTTTGCTTCATCAGAGTTTAAATTTGGAGTATAAGTGAGATATTCCATATAGATTTGATATCTTTCAAGGAAATTATCTGTCTTATTAAATTTAGATAAACTCTCAGCATCATAAGTTTCTGCTTCTTCATTATAAAGGAAAGTGTTTTTATCAAATTTCACTGTAGTAGAAGCTCTTACAGATTTCTTAGCATTTTCAAGCCATTTGTTATAAGAAGAATCTGCTATTACTATATGAGGAGCGGCAGTTAATTCTTGTTTTAAATCTTTAGTGTTGATAGTTTTTTTGTATTTTAATATTATAGTAAGAAGTTCTGTAGGATTTTCTTCTGCCATTTTTTTAAGCTCATTTAGTTTATAAGCTTTATATACATTTATATCATCTTCTGGAAGTGTTGTAAGAGATTGTATAGCCATATCAAATGTCATTTTTCTCTCTTCTTCCTGAGATACAAATTTTATTTTTAATTCATTTATGTCTATATATTTAATTTTACCAACGCCAAAATTTCTATGCATAACATATTTGTTTACATCATATTGTATATACTTTTCAAATGTTTCTATACAAGTTTTTGGCTGTTTATTTACATTAGTAATAGTTGATATTTCTTCTATCTTTTCAAAAAGGGTATGATTAGGATATAATTTTGCATAAACATCTACTAATCTATGTCTAAAGAATTTAGCCTTTTTATTATTTTGTGCTACTATAGCTTGTTCATAGTTTAATAAATTTTTGATAGTTTTTAAAGCATCATTAAATCTATTATTTTCAAAATAGTAGAAGAATATTATCTTCCATACATCTATCATAATATTAGCATCAACTAATTCTTTTAAAGCATTTTCATGTTTTAATAAATAGTTGTAATTATCAGGTTCATATTCAAGTACTTTTTTAATATTGCTTTCAGCATTAGTTCTTTTTCTGATTAAATTTCTTTCAAATGCAATTTTATAATAGTGTACAGCACTAGTAATATCTCCTGCCAACTCTTTTGTATGAGCTATTTTTTCAGGTAATTCAGGGTTTGATACATCAAATTTTATTAATCTCTCTAAAATTTCTAGAGCTTCAGCTTCTTTATTTGATATTTGATAATAGCTAGCTAAATATCTTAAAGCATAATCGCATTCATAATATTCATCTAATATTTTTTGTGCAATATATTCTACTATATTCCATTTTTTAGCATTTTTAAATATACCAATAAGTTTATCTAATGTATTATCAGTATAGTTTTGAAGCTTAAGATTTAAAAATCCGCTTGCATATAATGCTGATATATGATTATTATTTTTTTGCAATTGTAAATTAGCAGTATCTAAAGCAGACTTAATATCTTCATTACTATTAATATCATTAATAATTGTAGATAGATCTGCAAAATATTTTACAGTATAATTTAATAAAGGTTTTCTTGTAAAAGTTTCTTCTGAAAATATATTTTCTAATTTTTGTAGAGCTTCTGACATCTGTTTACCCCTTATTTAAAATTTTTATATAAAATTGAAGCAAATCTTTATCTATTTCAGACATTTTTCTGCCCCATATTTTAATTTCATCCATATCTTCTTCTGTATGCCTCATTATCAAATATGTTGTTAAAAAAGCATATGCAGATAAAAGTCTTGGAGCAGTAGCTTCTCTTAATTTTAACTTTCTATAATCTGCTTCTAGTTTAGATATATTTTTTCTTAATTCAAATTCTTCTTCTTTAGTTAATTCTCTTTTAATATCTAAAATATTCATAAGTTCGCCGTAAGCACTCATCCAAGAGATAATTTCTTCCTGACTATTATTATGAATACCCCTTCTTATAATAATATCTCTAATCTCTCTTACTGCATCAATAGTAATTCTTTCAAATTCTATATCTAAAGGAGCATAAAACAAAGCATCTCTAATATACATTTTTGCTTTTTTAGTATCTCCCAATATATGGTTAATTTGTGCTATATTTGAAAGCGTATTACCATTATAAGGCTCTATTACATTTAAATATTCATATGCTTTTAATGCTCTTGAGTAGTCTCCAAGCTCTATAAAAGCATTAGCTAATAAATGCAGCTCATCTTTACCTCTAATCTCTTCTACATTTTTCTGCATTATAGTTGTTATAATGTTATTGTATATGAAGTAATGAATAGCCTTTATTGTTATCAAAGTTTTATTATATGATTTAGTCTTAATAAACTCCTCAAATTTTTTATAAGACAAATCTAAAAACTTGCAGTATTCTAAATAATCTCCTTTAAAACTTTCTATTTTGTCTGCTCTATTAATCCAAAACTTCACACAGGATATATTTTCATATAGATTCGGATATTCAAAGTCCATAGACATAATTTTATCCAAATCTTCCATAGAGTCTTGGAATAGACCTTTTTTTAATTTTTCTTCTACAATTAAAAAAATATCTTTTACTGTTTCTTTTCTCGAAAATAGTTCATCAGCCATAAATCAAAAAAAGCCCTCCAGTATAAAGATATATACTATTCTATAAAATATAATATAATAGAATAATTTTAAATTGTCAAGTAAGCAATAAAGATAAAATTGCATATTAATCATCAAATTTTTGTCCTAAAAGCTGTCCATTAACATCTATATAAAGAGCCATAGAATTATTAAGTTTTACTTCATATAGATTCCATTTCTTTTTTATTTTTGTTATAGTAGTATTTGGGAATGTTACAGATACTGTATTTGCAACTGTTTTTGGCAATATTTCTGGCGGTACTGCTACATAATTGCCTTCTACTTCTTTTAATTCACCATTAATAAAAAACTCTAACTCCACGCCATTTTCAAGTACTATTTCATATTTTTTTCTATCTCTTTCAGCTAATATAATTCTATTATTTGGAAAGAACTTATTTATAAAATCTATAGCACTTTGCGGAAGCTCATTAGGATCAACTTTCCAGTCATCTGCAGCAAGGACTGAGCTGAATATAATTAATAATATAAATACTTTTTTCATTACTATCCTTTTTATTAATCTGGAATCTTTTGTCCTACAAGCATGCCTGAAGAATCTACAAATATATTAATATGAGTATCTAATGTTATAATATAAGTATTCCATTTTTTTACTATTTTTAATATATTTGTATTTGGATTAGTTCTATTAACAGTATACATTACATTTTCTGGTATAAAATCAGTGGGTATAGGCTTATCTTTACCATCTACTTCACACCATGTTCCTGCATCATTAAATATTAGTGAACAATTATCTTCTAATAATACATAAAAACGATTATTTATTTTATTTATGGTTTTTATACTAGTGTTATTAAAATTATTTTCTATAAAAATTTTGGAATTTTCTGGTAAGTCATCTAATAATATAGAGTTATATCCAAATAATTCAAGAGAAATAATCACTATAAGAAATAAACTACTAACAAATTTCCTAATCATATTTTTAAATATAACAAATTTTTTACAAAATATCAACATTTTATGACATAAACTTTACATTACTCAAAATTAAAAAATATATCACTATGTAAATATAATAATTAAAAATAACATTATTAATGCTTGTTTTTTATGGTTTTTTGTTATATTATAGGTATAATCACTATTATTTTATTTTTAGGAAAAAAGTAGAAAATTATGAAAAAGATATTGACTTTATTTATTTTTATTTTCAATCCCTTTGTTTTCGCAGATAATGACTCCAGAGAAAGTTATTAGCATGATGTCCAACAGATTTGCTACTATGAATAGTTTTTCAACTAGCTTTACAGAAAGAAATGGAAGTAAAATAAAAACCGGTACTCTTATAAGTAAAAATCCAAATATATTTAAGTTAGAATATTCAGGTGGTACTAATAGCGATTCTATATATTGTGACGGTAAAACTTTGTGGATGATATTTCCAAGAAAAAAGGTTGTAAGCGAACAAACATTGCATTATGGTGATTCTGGTGCTATTTATACAAAAGCAGGCATATCTAGACTTATATCTAAGTATAATATAGATTTTTATTCTGATAGGGCGTTAAGACCAGTGAGCAGTTTTGACGGAAGTGCTTTAAATATATCAGGTTATAGCAGTTCTCAATATACTGGTGATGATAACAGATTAGCTTATCATATGCTTCTTACTCCTAAACAAGCGAGTGTTGATAGAACTGGTTTTCCTACAATACATTTATGGATTGCTGAAGATGGTATGATTATTAGAATACTTGGAATATCTACGACGAATGTTCCTGTAGAATATTTATTTAAGTCTATTAGATATAATGTTCAATATGATAATAAGACATTTGTACCTGTTATACCTGAAGAGATGCAGGTTTTAAAAGATGGTTTAATATCAGGCAATTAAAAACTTTAAAGGATTTTAAATTATATGGAAACCATAGGACAAATATTAAAAAATGCCAGAGAAAAAAAAGGTCTTACCATAGAAGAGTTAGCGTCAAGCACATATATTGTATCTAAATTTATAAAGGCTCTAGAAGATGAACAGTTTGATTTGTTGCCTGGTGAGATATATGTTAAAGGGTTTATTAAAAATTTAAGTGATAAGCTTTCATTAGATTCTGATGCTATGATAGAGCGTTATAATTTGCAAAGAAATGGAAATAAATTCGAAGAAGATATATCAAAGTCTAGAAAGTTTAAAATAAATCCTAAAAAGAAAGAAGAAAATAAAGAAGCTAAAAAATCAGAAACTAAAAAAGAAGAAATAAAAGAAAGTACTGTTTCTGATAATAATGAAGATTCTAAAGAAGAAACTAAAAAAGAAGAGACTTTAAAAACTAACAGCAGTATTTCAGTAAATAGCAAAACATATACTCCAAATAGTGCTGAGGCAGAATTATTATATATTACAAAAAGAGATTTAAATAAGCTTAGAAATAAAAAAAGCAAAGCTAATTCTTTTGTACCTATTATAATGATATTAGCTGTGTTGGTTATTTTTGCTGTTATATTTTTTAATATAAATAATATAAAAGCTATATTCTCTTCAAATAAGAATAATAATAAAAGAGAAGTTGAGATAGCAAGAAACATTGTTGATAATAATGCTAGGCAGAATGTAAAAACTGGAGATATTATATATTTCAAGCCGCTTGGAATATCTGCTACAATTAAATTTAATAGTATAGGCAATGTTATTAGAATGAATATTAATGGTCAGGATTTATCTTTTTCTAAGAGCAATCCTATAATATTGGATTTGAATGGAAACGGAATTAATGATTTTAAGATAAGTATAATAGAAGTTTATGATAATTTGGCTACTGTGGAGATGGAAAAACTTGAAGAGAATCAGATGATTAATTCTGTTTACAACAATGAAGAAAATACTAATTATTTAAATGAAAATAATATTACTAATAATATGGTTGTAGCATCAGATGTAAAATTGCCTGTGATAGATGGGGAAACTTATATAGAACAAGATACTGAGAAATCAAATATTAGAATAGAGATAACTGCTAAGCATTTTGTTTATTTAAGATATTTTATTGATTCTGGCGGACCGGCTACTACAAATCTTTTAAGCGGTAAAACATTATATTTAGAGGCTAGAGACGTGATGATGCTTACTATAGGTAATGCGGGCGAGGTTGTAGTTAAGGTTAATGGAAAGATAGTTGATGTTGGAGCTCTTGGAGAGACTGTTAATAAAACTATTAAGTGGACTAAGAATTTAAATGATTCTACTAGATACAATTTGATTATGACTGATACTAAATAATTATTAAAAATAAATTAAAAAAATAGTTTTTAGAAAAAAAATAAAAATAAGGATATTGTGATTTGCAAAACATATATTTACATAGTTTAGGCTGCGAGAAGAATACGGTTGATGGCGAGCATATACTTGCTATATTAAATAAAAATGGATACAAGATAGTTGATAAAGCAGAGGATGCAGATGTTATAGTTATTAATACTTGTGCTTTTATAGAAGATTCTAAGAAAGAGTCAATAGATGCTATATTTGACCATTCTCTTTATAAAAAATACGGCAAATGTAAGAGGCTTATAGTATCTGGCTGTATGAGTGAGAGATATAAAGAAAATTTTATGGAGATGTTTCAGGAAGTTGACTCTGCTATTGGTATACATGATTTAGAAAAGATTTTAACTGCTGTAGAGAAAGACGGTTTTCATGATGCTGAAGAGAATACTACATACAAAGAGTATGTTGATAGAATAAATACTTCTACAAATTATAGTGCATACATAAGAATAAGTGACGGCTGTCATGCTAATTGCAGTTTTTGTGCTATACCTTCAATAAGGGGAAAACATAGAAGCAGAAAAATAGAAGACATAGTTAAAGAGGCTAGAGAATATGCAAAAAATGGTGCTAAAGAAATAAATTTAATAGCCCATGAAACTACCTATTATGGTTATGATATATATAAAAAATTAGCATTGCCTGATTTATTAAAAGAGCTTTCTGTTATTGACGGCATAGAATGGATTAGAGTTCTTTATCAAAATCCTGTTGTTTTAAATAAAAGTATAATAGATGCTATGTTTAAAACAGAAAAAGTTGTCCCTTATTTTGATATACCTTTGCAGCATATAGATAAGGATATATTAAAAGATATGAACAGAGGAAACAGGGGATATTCTTTTTACAAGGATATGATAAATTATATTAGAAGCTATGATGAAAATGCGGTTATAAGAACTTCTTTAATTGTAGGTTTTCCTGGAGAGACTGTTGAGAGCTTTAAGAAGTTGGTTAGTTTTGTAAAAAAGATGAAGCTTGATAGGGTTGGAGTTTTTACATATTCTGAAGAAGAAAATACTGATGCTTTGCTTATTAACAAAAAGAAGATTAGTAAAAATAAAAAATTAATGCTTAGAGATAAACTTATGAGAATTGCTCTTGAGGTATCTGAAGAGAGACTTTCTAGGTTTATAGGAAAAAGCATTGATGTACTTATAGAGAAGAAAGAGGAAGATAAGTTTATAGGCAGAAGTAAATATGATGCTCCTGAAGTTGATGGATTTGTTGAGGTTTACTTTGATAAAAAGAATGTTGATAATATCAATATTGGCGATATAGTAAAGGTAAAAATAGTGCATAATACAGAGTATGATTTAGTTGGTAATTTGGAATAAGGTTTTTTTGTTGTATAATGAGAGGAGATTAATGAGACAAAAAAAATAATAAGGAATATAAAAATAGAGAAGAGGCTTTTAGAGATTATTTTGAAAGCGTAAGTAAAATTGTATATACATTAAACTTAATATCTGATAGAAATGATATGACAAGAAGACTTTCTAATAATATCAATAGAGTATTAGGTTATGATGATGAAACAATTATTAATGATGAAAAAACTGTAAATAACAATAATGATGAGATAGCTATATTAATAGATTCTATAAAAAAAGATTTAAAAAAGATACATACATTTAAACAATATAATTTTAATATAGAAAGATTTATAAATGAGTTTGAATTAAATGATGATGAAAGATTTATTTTATATTGTTTAATTACTTATACGATTTATGGGGATTCTATGTCTGCCATATCTGTAAGAAGAATATTAGAACTCATCACAATGGATGCAGATATTTATATTAACAAGTATCATTATTTCGATAGTAAAAGCAGATTAATGTCAAGCGGCATACTTGTTTTATCTCATGAGCCTTATTCAAGTATTGGTCTTTTAGAGGTATCTAATACTTTAATTACATTTGTTAATTCAAAGATAGTTTTTGCTTTTTTAGAAAAAGAAAGCTATGATTTAATATTAGATATTACAAACAAAGAAAATTATATAGATACAAAATCTAAAAAGAAGATTATAAAAGATCCAAGAATATTAACACCAAAAGAGATAGTTTCCGAGCTTAACAAAACAGTAATAGGTCAAGATGATGCTAAAAAGGCATTATCAGTTCATGCTTATTTACATTGTTTAAGAATAAATGGAAATAAAGATATACCATTTAGGTCAAATATTCTTATGATAGGACCTACTGGTGTTGGTAAAACATATTTAGTAAAAACATTAGCAGATATTTTAGGTCTTCCATTTGCACGTGCAGATGTTACTACGCTTACTGAAACTGGTTATGTTGGAGATGATGTTGAGGTTGTTTTGTATAATCTTTATAAGAAGGCTAATGGCGATTTAGATAAAGCTCAGCATGGTATAGTATTTTTAGATGAGGTAGATAAGATAGCAAAAGCTGATGCACATCAATCTACCACAGGCAACCCTTCGGACAAGGCTGTTCAGGAGGCTTTGCTTTCTATGATGAATGGAGAGGATATTAGAGTGCCTGAGTTTGGCGACAGAAGAATGATGCATTCTAGTGACGGCATTGTTATGAACACTAAGAATATTTTATTTATTTTCGGCGGTGCTTTTGTGGGGCTTGAAGATATTATAAAGATGCGTCTTAAAGGTGAGAGCAGTTTGGGTTTTGGTTCTAATGCGGTTTTAAATAAACTTCAAAAGAATAAAATACTTAGTCAGGTTGATGTGAAAGATGTAGAGAAATATGGTATGATACCAGAGTTTATAGGAAGAATACCAATAATTGTTACTCTAAATGAGCTTACTAAAGATAATCTTAAAGATATATTGCTAAAAACTAAAGAATCACCTATAATAAAATATGTAGATTTCTTTAAAAGCATAGGAAAGAAGCTAATATTAACAGATGATGCTATAAATTATATAGTGGATAAAGCTTCTACTATGAATATGGGAGCAAGGTCATTAAAAAGTATAGTTGAAACTGCTATGGTTAATATACTTTTTAATTTAGATGGTATAAAGGGTAATGCTTTAACTCTAACTAAAAAAGATATAGAGAAAGCATTTGAAGAGAGGGAGGTAGTAATTTCAAGCGATAAAGATTTTGTTAAAAAAACTAATATTGGTTTAAAAGAAGATAAAACTTATATGGCTTGATTTTACTTAAATGTTTAAAGTCTGTTTTATATATGTAAACAGTAATGGAGTTGGCAAATAATGATGACAAAAGAAAAAGAATTATTAAAAGATTATGAATTAATAGAAGCCCACAAGAATGGGGATAATGAAGCTTTGGATATTTTACTTACTAGGTATAAAAATTATATCTTTAATATATCTTATCGCTTTATGCATAACTATGAAGATGCTATGGATTTAACTCAAGATGTTTTAATCCGTGTATATAAAGCTATAGGAAGATATGAAGAGAGAAACTATTTTAAAGGTTGGTTATACAGAATTATTAGCAATACTGCTATTAATATGTATTCTAAGGCTTATAGACGTGAATCTCCTTATCTTGAAAAATTAGAGGTTGTGGACGATAAGAGATATAATACCGAAAAAGAATATGAGAGAGTGTATTTGCAAGAGAAAATATACACAGCTTCTAGCAAATTGAAAGGAAAACAAAGAGATGTATTTATTTTGAGATATTATGAAAATTATTCTTATAAAGAGATAGCTGATATTTTAAATATATCTAGTGATTCTGCTAAGAGTAATTATTCTTATGCTCTCAAAAAAATGAAAACTTTGTTAGAAAAAGAAAGGACTCTTTTATGAAATTACATGAAATGATGCAATTTAAAACTAAAATTGAAAGAAAAAGGAATTATTTCAATTTAAATAACTTGCCAGATGATGAATGGGTTCGCATGTTAAATAGGGCTAAGGTAGAAAGTACTATAGTAAAAAAAGAAAATACTCTTTTTGATTATATGTATACTATGATGTGCTCTAGAAAACTTTCATTTGTATTATCTATGGCTATAATTGCAGCATTGATTTTATCTTTTTTATACACTAACCCTAGTGTTATAAAAAATAGTGAGTTGGATAATATTAATACAGCTTCTACTAATAGAAGAAATGTACCTGTTATTAATGTATCTAGGTTGTAATTTCTTCTAATAGTGATTAAATATAGTAGAATTGTATATATTACTGTAATATGCAATTCTATTTTTTTATAAGCTTAGTTTTTTTATATCCGATAAATATTGAAAAAGAAATATAATATATAAATTTAATAGGAATACAATATGTCTTATCCATTTCGTCTTACTAATAAAGCTATAAGAATATTAGACTTACACTCTGTGGAAGAAGCTAAGAGATTAAATCATGATATGCTTACTCCAGAGCATGTTTTATTAGGAATATTTCATGAAACTGATTCAATAGTTGTGAATGTTTTAAATAAATTAAAAATAGATATAGAAAAAATTAAATTTGATATAGAATCTTCTATGGTAAAATCTACAAGCAACACTAAATTGTTTGGTAAGATACCTCCATCACCACGCATTCAGCATTTAATAAGCAGAGCGGCAGAAGAGGCTAAATCATTAGGAGATAATTGCATAAGCACAGAACATTTACTTCTTGGTATTTTAAAAGAGGAAAATGGAATAGCATATAATGTACTTACTAGCTATAATTTAGATTTAAAAACATTAAGACATGAGATGATGAGAATTAGAGGTAAATCTGGTTCTTCATCAAATATTTCTGAATCTTCTTCTAGCACTATTCAAGAAGATAACACAGCAAGAACTCCTACTTTAGATAAGTTTGCCCGTGATTTAACTAAAATGGCTAGAGAAAAGGCTTTAGATAGAGTGATAGGCAGAGAAAACGAGGTAATGAGAGTTGTACAGATACTTTCAAGGAGAAAGAAAAATAACCCTATACTATTAGGAGAGCCTGGTGTTGGTAAGACTGCTATAGTTGAGGGGTTGGCTGAAAAGATTGTTTCTACTGATGTGCCTGATATATTATTAAAAAAGAGAGTTTTGAGTTTAGATTTATCTTCTGTTGTTGCTGGTACTAAATATAGAGGTGAGTTTGAAGAGAGAATAAAAAACATAGTAATGGAGATAAAGAAAGTTGGCAATATTATAATATTTATAGATGAGCTTCATACTTTAATTGGAGCAGGAGGAGCAGAGGGAGCTTTAGATGCTGCTAATATGCTTAAGCCTGCACTTTCACGCGGAGAGATTCAATGTATTGGTGCAACTACAATTAATGAATATAAAAAATATATAGAAAAAGATGGTGCTTTGGTGAGAAGATTTCAGCCTATAAATGTTGAAGAGCCTTCTATTGAAGATACTATAGAAATATTAAATGGAATAAAATCTAAATATGAAGAGCATCATAAAGTAAAATATACTGATGGGGCTATTTATGCTTCTGCTGTATTAAGTAAAAGATATATATTTGAAAGACATTTACCAGATAAGGCTATAGATTTAATTGATGAGGCAGGTTCGAGAGCAAGACTTATGAATATGGTAAGACCTCAGGAATTAAAAGATTTAGAAAATAAAATAAAAGAGCTTAATCAAGAAAAAGAGACTGTTGTAAAAAATCAGAATTTTGAAGAGGCTGTTAAATTAAGAGATGCTATAAAATCTTTACAAGAGGAATTGGATAAAAAAGAAGCTGAGTGGAGAAGCGAAAGAGACAAAACAGAAACAATTATTAATGAAGATGATATAAGACATGTAATATCAGAAATTACAAATATACCAGTAAAAAGATTATTAGATTCTGAGAGTAAAAGACTTATTGGTATGGAAGATGAACTTCACAGTAAGATAGTAGGTCAGAAAGAGGCTATATCATCTATATCAAAAGCTATAAGAAGAGCAAGAGCCGGATTAAAAAGTACTAAAAAACCGCTTGGAAGTTTTATATTTTTAGGTCCTACTGGTGTTGGTAAGACGGCTTTAGCTAAAGTACTTTCAGAGTTTATGTTTGGAGATAGTGATGCTCTTATAAGAATAGATATGAGTGAGTTTATGGAGAAGTTTGCAGTAAGCAGACTTATTGGAGCTCCTCCTGGATATGTTGGATATGAAGAGGGAGGCGGACTTACAGAGAAGGTGAGAAGAAAACCTTATTCTTTAATACTTTTTGATGAAATAGAAAAAGCTCACCCCGACATCACAAACATACTTTTACAGGTGCTTGAAGAGGGGCAGCTTACAGATAACTTTGGAAGAAAGGTTGATTTCTCTAATACTATAATTATTATAACAAGCAACTTGGGTGCAAGAGATATTGTTAAAGGAACTTCTTTAGGTTTTAATGCCATTGGAAGTGAAAAAGATATTAATGACATGAAAAACTTTGCTATGGAAGAATTGAAGCAGAATTTCAATCCAGAGTTTTTAAACAGAATAGATGATATTATAGTATTCCATACTCTTACAAAAGAAGATTTGAAAGATATTATAGAGATTATGCTTAGAGAGTTGAATGAAGCTATAAAAGATAGAAATATTTTTATAAGTTTAACTGATGATGCAAAAAATTATATAATAGATAAAGGCTTTGACAAGAAATATGGTGCAAGAAGTTTAAGACGTGCTATACAAAAAGAGGTTGAAGATTATATTAGTACGGAGATACTTTTCGGGCATATTGAAGAGGGCGATAATATAAATGTTGATTCTGATGGGCAGTCGCTGCTATTTAATGTTGAAAAGGTAAAGACCTACAGAGAAAATGAGGTAGAAGAGTTATCTAAGAGTTGATTGTTAAGAGCTCCAAATATTAATTTATTTGGGGCTTTTTTATATCATTAATATACACTTTTTGAGACTGTATTGGATATTTGCGAATTTTATAAATAATAAATAAAAATGATGAATTTTTATTTAAAAATACGTTATTATTTTATATATATATTTCTAACATAGAAAGATAAAAATATTTGCACTTTTTGCAACTTTGACGAAGTCCACACAGTGTGCGTCGGGAAAAAGTTGATAATACATTTATAAAAATATATGAATTAATAAAAAATATAATATATTTTTAATTATCAAACTAAAATAATTTTATGAGGTATATATGATTGATAAAAAAATTGATGTGTTTGAGAACTATCCTGTTTATAAGGCATTAATTACATTAGCACTCCCCACAATACTAGGAATGCTTGTGAATGTGTTTTATAATATGGTTGATACTTTTTTTGTAGGCAAAACAAATGACCCTAATCAGGTTGCTGCTGTTTCTTTAACTATGCCTATATATTTAGTGCTTATGTCTTTTGGTTCTATATATGGTATAGGAGGTGCTTCATATATATCCAGATGTTTGGGTTCTAAGAATTATGATAAAGCTAAGAAGGTTTCATCTTTTGTATTTTATGCAAGTGTTGTTACTGGTTTGGTATGTATGATAGTATTTTTTGTGTTTTTAGAAAATATATTAAAATTATCTGGAGCTAGTTCTAATACATATAGTTTTGCTAAGGATTATTTACTTATAGTTGCTATTGGTGCTATATTTGTGGTTTGTCAAATGTCTATGGGGCAGGTTGTGCGTTCTGAGGGAGCTTCTAAGGAGGCTATGTTTGGAATGATGCTTGGTACTGTAATAAATATTATACTTGACCCTATAATGATACTTTATATGAATATGGGAGTTGCGGGTGCTGCTTTGGCTACTATAATAGGAAATGCTTGTTCTTTTTTATATTATACTTTTTATATACTTAAAAAAAGCACTTTTCTTTCTATAAAGATAAAAGATTTTTTAATTAGCAGTGATATATTAAGCAATGTATTTTCTATTGGCTTTCCTGTGTTTATGAACAATGTGCTTATAAGTGTGGCAAATATTTTAATTAACAATTTTGCTTCTAGGTATAATGATAATGTTGTTGCTGGGCTTGGAGTATCTCAAAGGATATTTACGCTTGTACTATTAGTGTTTATAGGTTTGGGTCAAGGGGTACAGCCTTTTATAGGGTATAATTTTGCTTCAAAAAATTATAAGAGAATGAATGCATCTATAAAACTTTCTTGTTTGGTTAGTTTTATTTCTGGTATTTTATTTTTAGTCGTTGCTTTTATATTTTCTAAAGATTTAATTAGGATTTTTATAGATAATGATGAGGTTATAGAGTATGGTTCTAGGTTTTTAATAGCGGCTTATTCTGTAGCACCTTTTATAGGTTTTCAATTTATATTTATGTCTACATTTCAGGCATTAGGAAAAGCTTTGCCTTCTTTGGTGCTTTCTATATGCAGGCAAGGTTTGGCATTTGTTCCTGCTATATATATAGGCACTAAATTTTTTGGCATAAAAGGTATAATATGGTCGCAGCCTATAGCGGATATTGTATCTATATTATTGTCTGCTATAATGTATATTTATATATATAAAAAGGTTAAAAGAAAGTCTATAGACGTTGTATAATTGTTTTTTGTATAAATTTTATATATAATCGAAAAAATAAATTTGACAAAGAGCATAATATTTTATATCCTAATATATAGAGGTATATAAAAAATGGAAAATCTAAATCAATTTATAGATCATACTATATTAAGAGCAGATGCTACAATAGATGATATAAGGAAATTATGTATAGAAGCTAAGGAGCATAATTTTTATTCGGTATGTGTTAATTCTGCTTATGTTAATGTTGCGTACAATTTTCTTTTACATTCAAATGTTAAGGTTTGTTCAGTTGTAGGGTTCCCTCTTGGAGCTATGATTAAAGAGGCTAAGGCTTATGAAACAAAATTTGCTATTGACAGCGGTGCTAATGAAATAGATATGGTAGCAAATATTGGTTTTTTAAAAAGCAAAAAGATAGATTTATTTGAAAGAGATATTAAAAAAGTAAGAGATGCTTGTCATGTTGGAGTACTTAAAGTAATTATAGAAACTTGCCTTTTAACAGATGAAGAGAAGGTGTTAGCTTGTAAGATAGCTAAAGAGTTTGGAGCAGATTTTGTTAAGACTTCCACTGGTTTTTCTACAGGAGGAGCTACAGAGCATGACGTTGAGCTTATGAGAAAAACAGTCGGTGATAAAGTGGGAGTTAAAGCTTCCGGCGGAATCAAAACTTATGAAGATGCTATAAAAATGATAAATGCTGGTGCTAATAGAATAGGTACTAGTAATGGTGTAGCTATAATGAAGTCTTTAAAGTAATTTCTTTAATAAAATAAAAAATCAAGGATTATTATAAATGGAATATAGAGAGCCTAAAGCATTCTATGATGAGGAAGCTTCTAATAAGGGATTATTGCAGTATCATATAAAATTAAAGAAGGGTGATGTTGCAAGATATGTTTTGCTTCCAGGAGACCCTAAAAGAGTTGAGTATATAGCAAGCTTTTTAGATGATGTAGAGTTTAAAGCTGATTACAGAGAATATGTTACAGTTACTGGAAAATATAAAAATGTGCCTGTAAGTGTAACATCAACAGGTATAGGAGGTCCTTCTGCTTCTATAGCTATGGAAGAGCTTATAAAGGTGGGGGCTGATACTTTTATACGTGTTGGTACAGGCGGCGGACTTAGTTTAAAAGTAAAGCCTGGTGATTTAGCTATAGCTCAGGCTGCTATAAAAGATGAGGGTACTTCTTTAGAATATATACCTTTTGAATATCCTGCTATTGCTAATACTGATATAGTCTTTGCTTTGAGAGATGCGGCAAAATCAAAAAATTATAATTATCATATAGGTGTTGTTCATAGTAAAGATTGTTTTTATGGTGAATTAGAGCCTGAGAATTCTTTTTTTAGAGAGAGATTTGAAAATAATCTTAAATATTATACATTATGCGGAGCTATAGTTTCAGAGATGGAATGTGCAGCTCTTTTTTCTTGTGCGGCTATTAGAAATGTGAGGGCCGGCGGAATTATGCATGTTGTAGAAAACACTATGATAGAGAGAATGGGTACACATTTAAACTATTCTTCAAATATAGATAATATGATTTTAACTGCATTAGAAGCTATAGTATTATTAGAAAAGAGAGGGTAATATATTTTATGTCTAATACAAAAAACGCTTTGCCAAAACCTTTTTTTAGAGAAGATGAGAATTTAGTACATCATTTAAAATTAAAAAAAGGTGATGTTGGAAGATATGTTATAATGCCTGGAGACCCTAAAAGATGCGTAAAAATAGCAAAGAGGTTTGATGATGCTAAACTAGTAGCAGATTTTAGAGAATATGTTACTTATACTGGTTATATAAATGGAGTTAAGGTTTCTACTACTTCGCATGGTATAGGAGGACCTTCTACTGCTATAGCATTAGAGGAGCTTATAAAGGTGGGGGCAGACACTTTTATACGTGTTGGTACTTGCGGCGGAATGAATATGAATGTGCTTCCTGGAGATGTTGTAATAGTAAGCGGTGCTATAAAGGTTGGGGGCACTATGAGAAACTATATACCTAATGAGTTTCCTTGCGTACCAAATATAGATGTATTAGATGCTATGATTAATGCTTCAAAAAAAATTAATATAAAAACTCATGCGGGTATTGTTCATTGTAAAGATGCTTTTTATGCACAGCATGCTCCAGAGAGTATGGCCGTTGATAAAGAGCTTTTGTATAAATGGGAATCATATATAAAGGCTGGCTGTTTGGCTTCAGAGATGGAATCGGCTGCACTTTTTGCTGTTGGAGCTTCTAAGGGAGTGAGAACAGGTGCTTCTATGCTTGTGCTTCATAATCAAGAGAGAATAAAAAATGGTATAAACGACCCAAAAAATTATACAGGAGAAGAGGCTATAGATTTAGTGATAGAATCTATTAAAGTTTTGATAGATAATGATAAAAAATAATTTTGGGCTTTAATAAAAATTAAACAATAAATGTTTTACAAAAAAATTAGGAGAAAATATGAAAAAAGTTTTATGCTTATTAATTTATATAGCTCTATTTTTTATATCTTGCATGGGAGAAAAAAAATCTAATGATTTTGAGATAGCTCTTTTGATAGATTTAGGAACTATAGATGATAAATCTTTTAATCAAGGTTCTTGGGAAGGCGTACAAGAATATGCTCAGCAAAATAATGTAAAATATAAATACTATAAAGTTCCAGAGAAGGATATAGATTCTTATCTAAATACTATAGAGCTTGCTGCTAAAGGCGGAGCTAAATTGATTGTTACTCCAGGATATATGTTTGAACCTGCTATTTATAAGGCACAGGATATATACACTAACATTAATTTTATATTGATAGATGGAGTTCCTCAAGACGGTACTTATACTGATTATAAGACAGCTAATAACACAGTATCTATTTTGTATGCTGAGGAGGAGGCAGGATTTTTAGCTGGTTATGCTGCAGTTAAAGAAGGCTACACTAATTTAGGAGTTATGGGAGGAGTTGCTCACCCTGCTGTTGTTAGATTTGGATATGGTTTTGTACAGGGGGCAGAATATGCTGCTAAAGAAATGAATTTAGCTAAAAATAGTATAAATATAATATATACATATGTTGGAAATTATGATGCTACTCCAGAAAATCAAACGCTTGCTACTTCTTGGTATAGAAATGGGGTAGAGATAATATTTGCTCCTGCAGGCGGTGCTGCTTATTCTGTGATGAGTGCTGCTGAACAAAACAACGGCTCTGTTATAGGTGTTGATGTTGATCAAAGCTTTGAATCAAGTTCTGTTATTACTTCTTCTATGAAAAATATTAAGGGTTCTGTTTATGATGCTGTGGCTTCATATTATAATAATAGTTTTGCAGGCGGTAAAAATTTAATTTTAGATGCTAAAGTTAATGGTATAGGGCTTCCTATGGATACTTCAAGATTTAAGAAATTCACTAAAGAAAATTATGATAAAATATATAATGAACTAATAGAAGGCAAAATAAAAATATTAAAAGATACTGACATTGATAGCCCTGATAAATTGCCTTTGAATATAGTAAAAATAAATTATGTTAAATAAATTAATTAAGGCTTTAATAAAAATTAAGCAATAAATATTTTATAAAAGAATAGGAGAAAATATGAAAAAACTTTTATGTTTATTATTTATTTCTGTAATGATATTATCTTGCGGAAGCGGTGGTAAGGGGTATGAATTGGCTTTGATTACTGATGTTGGTACTATAGATGATAGGTCTTTCAATCAGGGAGCTTGGGAAGGTTTGAAGAAATATGCAGAAGAGAAAAAAATTGCTCATAAATATTATCAGCCTGCAGAAAAATCTACAGATGCTTATATAAATGCTATAGATTTAGCTGTTGCTGGTAAGGCTAAAGTTATAGTTACACCTGGATTTTTATTTGAGCCTGCTGTATATAAAGCACAAGATACTCACCCTGATGTAAAATTTATACTTTTAGATGGTGCTCCTCAAGATGGTACTTATACTGATTTTAGAATAGAAAGCAATGTTTATTCTGTATTTTATGCAGAAGAGCAAGCTGGTTTTTTAGCTGGTTATGCTATAGTAAAAGAAGGTTATACTAATTTAGGTGTTATGGCTGGTATGGCTGTGCCTGCTGTTATAAGATTTGGTTATGGTTTTGTACAAGGTGCAGAATATGCAGCTCAGGAATTAGGATTAGCTAGCGGAACTATTAAAATGAATTATACTTATGTTGGTAATTTTAATCCTACTCCAGAAAATCAAACACTTGCTACTTCTTGGTATCAAAGCGGTGTACAAGTAATATTTGCTCCTGCAGGCGGTGCTGGAAACTCTGCTATGGCTGCTGCTGAACAAAATAATGGTCTTGTTATAGGTGTTGATGTTGATCAGAGTGCTGAGTCTAAAACTGTTATTACTTCTGCTGTAAAAATGCTTGGTGGTTCTGTTTATGATGCTATAGATGCTTATTATAATAATAATTTCCCTGGCGGACAATCTGTTGTACTTGATGCTAAAGTTAATGGTATTGGTCTTCCTATGGAAACTTCAAGATTTAAAAACTTTACTAAAGATAATTATGATGCTATATATCAGCAATTAGTTGCTGGAAACATCAAACTTCTTAAAGATACTGATGCTGATTCTGTTAATAAGCTTCCTTTAAATATTGTTAAAGTTAATTTTATACAGTAAAAAAATTATTTTTATATAAAAGGGATACCTTTTGATGAGGTATCCCTATATTTTAGGAGGGATATATTGTGGAATATGTAGTTGAGATGTTAGGAATCACAAAAAAGTTTAAGGGAATAGTAGCTAATGATAATATTACCATACAATTAAAAAAAGGTGAGATACATGCTTTGCTTGGAGAAAACGGTGCTGGCAAATCTACACTTATGAGCGTTCTTTTTGGACTTTATAAACAGGAAGAGGGTATTATTAAAGTTCATGGAAAAGAAGTTAATATTGATAATCCTAATACAGCAAATGCTTTAGGTATTGGTATGGTGCATCAGCATTTTAAGCTTGTTCATAATTTTACGGCTTTAGAAAACATTATGCTTGGGGTGGAAACTGTAAAAAATGGAGTGCTTCAAGTAGATGATGCTAGAAAAAAGGTTATGGAATTAAGTAAGACTTATGGACTTGAAATTTATCCTGATGCTATTATTAGTGATTTGACAGTTGGAATGCAGCAGAGAGTTGAAATATTAAAAATGCTCTATAGAGATAATGAAATACTTATCTTTGATGAGCCTACCGCAGTACTTACTCCTCATGAAATTGAAGAACTTATGAAGATAATGAAGTCTTTAACAAAAGAAGGTAAATCTATACTCTTTATTACTCATAAATTAAATGAAATTAAAGAGGTTGCTGACAGATGTTCTGTGCTTCGTAAAGGAAAATATATTGGGACTATTGATGTAAAAACTACTACAAAAGAAGAGATGTCTGAGATGATGGTTGGAAGGAAGGTCTCTTTAGTAGTAGAAAAAACAGAAGCTAAACCAAAAGATATAATATTATCAGTTAAGGATTTGAATGTTAAATCTCCTCATAGTGAAAAAAATATAGTAAAGAATGTTTCTTTTGATGTGCGTGCTGGAGAGATAGTATGTATTGCTGGTATTGATGGAAATGGTCAAACTGAGCTTATATATGCTTTAACAGGACTTATGGATATGTCTAGCGGAAGTGTTAGTTTGAATGGAAAAGATATTACTAATTTATCTATAAGAAAAAAGACATTAAGCGGCATAGGGCATATTCCTGAAGACAGGCATAAACATGGACTTGTGCTTGATTATACGCTTGCTGAAAATACTATACTTCAAACTTATTTTACTGATAGGTTTCAAAATAAGGGATTTTTAAAATTTAAAGAAATTGAAGATTATGCTAATGGACTTATAAAAAGGTTTGATATAAGAAGTGCGGAAGGTGCTAAAACTTTTGCAAGGAGCATGTCTGGAGGAAATCAGCAGAAAGTAATAATAGCGAGAGAGATAGATAGAAATCCTGATTTACTTATAGCTGTTCAGCCTACTAGGGGATTAGATGTTGGGGCTATTGAATATATACATAAAGAATTAATTGCACAGAGAGATAGCGGTAAGGCTGTTCTTCTTGTATCGTTAGAGCTTGATGAGGTTATGAATTTAAGTGACAGAATACTTGTTATATATGAAGGTGAAATTGTAGCTAATATGTTAAATAAAGATATTACTATTAATGAGTTAGGCTTATATATGGCTGGTTCTAAAAGGAGTGCTTAATGAGCAGTAATTTAAAAGATAAATTTGCGAGTTTTTTAGAGAAAGATGGATTTGTAAATGTATTTTCATCTTTTCTTGCTATTATTATAGGTTTACTTTTAGGTCTTATAATACTTCTAGTTAGTAATGTAAGAGATGCTTTTCCTGCTTTTATAACTATACTTTCTGGAGGTTTTTCTGGAGGAATGAGAGGAATAGGCCAGGTTATATATACAGCTACTCCTTTAATATTAACAGGTCTTTCTGTTGGATTTGCTTTTAAGAATGGTCTTTTTAATATAGGAGCACCTGGTCAATTTATTATAGGTGCTTATGTTGCTGTTTTTATTGCAATTAAATGTACATTTTTACCTCCTGCAATTCATTGGATTATTGCTTTAATTGGTTCTTTTATAGCTGGCGGTTTATGGGCTTATTTGCCTGGACTTCTTAAAGCAAGATTTAATGTTAATGAAGTTATTTCAAGCATTATGATGAATTATATTGGTATGTATCTTGCTAATTATTTAGTTACTTTAACTGTTTATGATATGCTAAAAAATCAATCGCAAAATATTCCTCCTTCAGCTACATTGCCTGGTATGGGTTTAGATGTATTATTTAGAGGCTCTAGTGCTAATGGCGGTTTTTTTGTTGCTGTGATAGTTGTTATTATAGTTTATATAATACTTTCTAAAACTACTTTTGGCTTCGAGCTTAAAGCTTGCGGATTAAACAAAGATGCAAGCAGATATGCAGGTATTAATGAAAAAAGAAATATTATACTTTCTATGGTAATTGCCGGTGCTTTAGCTGGACTTGGAGGCGGGCTTCTTTATTTATCTGGTATTGGTAAGCATATTGAGGTTGTTGATGTGCTTGCTGAAGAGGGTTTTATGGGTATACCTATTGCATTGCTTGGTCTTTCTCACCCTATAGGCGTTTTAATTGCTGGGCTTTTTATTGCTCATATTACCGTTGGCGGATTTTATATGCAGGTTTATGATTTTACACCTGAGATAATAGAGATGATTATTGCTTCTATTATTTATTTTAGTGCTTTTGCTTTGCTTTTTAAATCTATTGTTGGATTTATATCTAAAAAGATAAACAAAAATAGAGAAACAAATGCTAATGATTAAATGCAATTAGTAAAAGATAAAAAAACAAAAAAAGGAGTTTTCAATGGATACAATTTATTTTTTAGTACAGCAGACTATGTTTTTTTCTATTCCTCTTTTACTTGTTGCTTTGGGAGGAATGTTTTCTGAGAGGAGCGGAGTTGTTAATATTGCTCTTGAGGGTATTATGATAATAGGAGCTTTTGCGGGAATATTTTTTATAAGCAGGCTTGGAGCAAATTTCCCTCCTACTATTACATTATTTTTGGCTATGATTATATCTGCTTTAGCAGGAATTATATTTTCTCTTTTTCATGCTTATGCTGCTATTAATATGAGTGCAGATCAGGTTATTAGCGGTACAGCTTTAAATATATTTGCACCTGCTTTTGCTATATATGTTACAAGAGCTATTCAAACTGTTCAGCAAATAAGTTTTGTTAATAATTTTAGAATAGAGTCTGTACCTATACTTGGCAATATTCCTATTATTGGCAATTTATTATTTAAAAATACTTATATAACAACTTATATAGGTTTTATAATATTAGCTTTATCTTGGTTTATGCTTTATAAAACAAGATTCGGTCTTAGACTTAGAAGCTGCGGAGAACACCCTCAGGCTGCTGATTCTGTTGGTATTAATGTTTATAAGATAAGATATATTGGTGTTGCTATATCTGGTGCTTTGGGCGGACTTGGAGGATTAGTATTTGTTATACCTACTTCTACAAACTTTAATGCCACTGTTGCTGGATATGGATTTTTGGCTTTGGCTGTGCTAATATTTGGTCAATGGAAACCTATTAGAATACTTTATGCTGCTTTTTTCTTTGGGCTTATGAAAACACTCGCTTCAGCATATTCTGGTATACCTTTGCTTGCTAATTTGCCTATATCAAACAGCATTTATAAAATGATACCTTATATTGCTACTTTAATTGTGCTTTCATTTACCTCTAAAACTTCTCAAGCCCCTAAAGCTTCTGGTATACCTTATGATAAGAGTATGCGTTAAAAAAAGGTGCTTGAATTAGATTGTTTTTATGGTATTATATAAAACATGCATGATATAAAATTAATAGCCACCGATTTAGATGGCACTCTTCTTAATAATGATAGTGAGATAAGCGATTATAATAGAGATGTGCTTAAACATTGCATTAATAATGGAATAGAGCTTATATTTGCAAGCGGAAGACCTTTTGATGGTCTTAAGAGATATAGTAAATATTTGGATAATAATAATTATTCTATAGTTTGCAATGGTTCTGTTATTACTGATAGTGAAGGAAATATTGTATATAATGAAGTTATTAAAGAGAAAGATGTTTTTTATTTAATGGATATTGCCAAAAGCTATGATGTTTATTTGCATGTTTATAATGGAAATCAATATATAGTTTCTGAAGAAGATATATATTTCAAAAATTATGCTCAAAAAGAAAATATTACTGACGTTGTTATAGGGTTTGATTCTATTGATAATTATAATTTTAGTAAGATGTTATTTATTGGAGAGAATGATGTGCTTTCTAATCTTGAGACTTATATAAGAGATAATCTTGATGTTCACACTTCATTTTCTCACCCTAATTTTTTAGAGGTTTTAGCTTCTGGCATCAATAAGGGCAGTGCTTTAAAGTGGTTATGTGATAAGAAGGGTATTGACAGAAAAAATGTAATAGCTTTTGGTGATAATTATAATGATATAGAAATGATTGAGTTTGCGGGTGTTGGCGTTGCTATGGAGAATGGTGAAGATATATTAAAACAAAGAGCGGACTATATTGCTTTAACTAATGAAGATGATGGATTAGGTAAGTTTTTAAAAGGATTATTTAATTTATGAATAACAATATAAAATTAATAGCTAGTGATTTAGATGGCACACTTCTTAATGATAATAGTGAAATAAGTGATTATAATAAAACCATTTTAAAAAAACTTATGGAAAAAGGTATTGATATTGTAATTGCTACAGGAAGACCTATTTCTTCTATGGATTTTTATTATGAGGAATTACAAAATAATGGTGAATCTATAGTATTTAATGGGGCTATGGTTGTTGATAAGAATTTTAATTGCATTTTTACAAATCCTCTAAAAAGAGAAATAGCCAAAGAAATAATAAATCTATATAAAGAAAAATATATAAATGATACTTCATTAAATATTTATTCTATACAAAAATATATAGTTGCCAAAGATAATTTTAAAATTCAAACTCATACTGAAAAAGTTGATAAAAAAAATAAAATAGTTGGATTAGAAAATTTTAATGATGATATTGAAGCACAAAAGATAATTATACTTGGAGAAAATGATATACTTTTAGATGTAAAAAAAGAATATTGATAATTTATTTACAGTTCATACTTCTTTTTTCAAATCCAAATTTTTTAGAGATACTTTCAGCAGATGCAAATAAGGCAAATGCTTTAAAGTGGTTATGTGATAAGAAAGGTATTAGCAGAGATAGTGTAATGGCTTTTGGTGATAATTATAATGATATAGAGATGATTGAGTTTGCAGGTGTTGGTGTTGCTATGGGAAATGCCGAAAGCAATGTAGAAAAAAAATGCTAAATATACCACAGTTAGTAATAATGATAATGGCGTTGGAGTATTTTTAAAAGAGTTTTTTAATTTGTAGTAATATTTAATTTTATTTCATAAGTTTCAGATAAATAATTAATAAACAAATCTAAAATAATAGGGTCTAATTTTATTTCATCTGCCATTAATTTATCTTTTATATATATTATTACATCTTCTATATTTTCTTTTTTTCTTGAGTTCATAAATAATAATACATCAAATATGTCTATTATTTCTAATATTTTTGAAGGCACATAGGCATATACTTCGCCTTTTATAAAATCTTCCGCTTCAAATGATAATATATTGTCTGGATATTTGTTATTTAAAAATTGTTTTATAAGATTATTTTTTGAATATCCATAATAGTCATGATGAAGTCCTACTAATAAAGAAACATCATCTTGAAAGTTCAAAGTTTTCTTTATAAAGTTATATCCTTTTAATGCATGCAAGTCTTGATTGTTGTCTGTATCTTTTAGAAAGTTATTCATAGGTACAGAATCAAATATTTTTAATAAGCCTATATCATGATATAATGCACCTATAGAAAAATTAATAATTTCAGTGGTGCTAAATTTTCTTATTCCAAATTTAAATACTCTTTCTAAATTATCTATTGGTATATCATTTTCAAAATGTGATATAATTTTTTTGTATTTATCTATATACTTATTCTTATATTCTAACCTTAATTTGTTTCCTAATCTATTTTTAAACTCTTTGTTGTAATAAAGCATAAACTCTATCATCATCAATGAAACTCTGTTGCTATGTGATATCATATTAATATCTTGAAAATCATGATTATCAAAAATATAATTAAAAATATTATTATGCTCTAAATAAGAAACTATACTGCTCATTATATGATATATATACATGTCTTTTTTATCTACTTTGTTGCCTATAATCATAGATTTTTTTATAGCTTGTATATATTTAATAAAATCAGTTCTTATTAATATTCCTATATCACTTAATATTCTATCTATTAAATACAATGTATCTATATTTATCTTTTTTGTAGATTTAAATATTGATTTTAATTTATCAACATTTGGTTCTAAAAATAAAAAGCGTTCTTCAGATTTTTCTTTACATATTTTTTTTAAAGTTTCATTGTTTTCGTCTTTAAGTTTATTAGAATATGGTATGCAGTTTAAATAAATACGGTAAAAATATTCAGCTTCATTAAATTTTTCTTTATTAGACACTTCCTTTTCATCTAATAATACACTAGTGAAAAATTTAGAATTTTTTAATAAAGCATTATTATTTTTTATTTCATCTATAAATATATCAATAGCCTTGCCTTCAAAATAAGTAACTATACCATTCATATTTTGACATTTTATAGTAATATCATCATTATATATTTTGGTTTTAGATTTAATTATGGTTTCAAATTCTGTTTCATAATATTTATCCATACTTATTCCATCATATTTAAGATTTCTTCTATATGCTTTAATTGTCTGTCAGCAGTTTTATTATAATCTATTTCTCCAAGAGCTATTTTATATGCTTTATCTATTAAATTATCCATTTCTAGTTTTGATTTATTTTTCATTACTTTTTCAGCTAAATCTTTAGTAACTATCCATCTTTCTTTGGCTAAATTATAAAAATAAACAGCATATTCAAAACTCTTTTTTATATCTTCATCAAATTGTGAATTATAAAAATAATAGTTTTGTTTATCATAAAGACCTGCTAAATATATATAATTTTGAGTGATAAGATAATTAAATTGCATATGCATAAGGTCTTTATATTTAGTATATGCTTCTTCTGTTTCTATTATTGTTAATGCTCTGTTTACAAAATCAAAAGGTGCATTTAATGCTCTTTCTAAATAATCCACATTTCTAAGCAAATCATATTCAGCATAATATGAAGGAAGTGAATAGAGTCTATAATAATCTTCAGCATAAACTATATAACCATAATCTTTTTTTTCTATTATAGTAGATTGTTTCATATCTATTTTAGGATATAGATTGCTGATAGATAAAATTATAAATAATATAATTAATTTTTTCATACTTCTTATTATAAGATATCGGTATAAAAAAACAATTCTTTATTATAATTAATATTTTGATTTATTTTATTATTGTTCTATTTTTTTGTTATATATAATTACAGTTGATAAATTTTGGTAGTTTTTGTAATATTGATATATGAAAAGATTTTTATTATTGTTATTAATTATAATTAATGTTTTTTCTTATGATTTATTTTCATACATAGAAGAGAATACTGATAATATAGAAGATGGCACTAATTTTGAAAATATAGAAGAAAACACTAATAATTTTTTTGATAGTTATTTAATTATTAGAAAAAATGATATTAAATCTTCTAAATCTAAGAACTTAGCAGAAATTATAAAAGAGTTTAGCAACATTAACATAAAAAATAAAAAAGTATATTCCCAATCCACATTTATAATTAATGGGAAAAGATTAAATGATGAAGAGAAGAAGATATATTTATTTTTGTATGATAAAAATAATATAGATTCTATTGATATAAGATATAATATTTATGATGGTAATATAGTTTATAATATAGTTACTTCTAGATATTCTCAGGGTGAAGAGCTGATTTATAAAAATATATTAGAAGGTGTTTCTTTAGAGCTTACAAATCAAAAAATAACTTATAAAAAAATAGAAACTAATTCAAGTAAAACCTATGGTAATTTAAATGTATTGAATTATAAAATAAAAAAAGATGATAATTCACTTAATTTTAAATTGGATACATCTGGAGAAGAGAAGGGGTTTACTGGCAGAAAGAGTAAAAATGCAGATTTAAGAACCTATTTAAAAAGTGATGTGAGTTTTAATTTAAAGCCTATTGATGAGATAAGTTTTACAGGTAAATATTTTTTAGATTTACAAACGGATATTGGTTTATTAGGGAAAAATGAAACTAATAATATAAAAAATCAAAATATATATCAAGGCGGAACTTTAGGAATAAAATTGCAGCCTATAAGTTTTATAGTGATAGAAAGCATGTATTTTGTAACAAGTAAAAAGGATACTTTAACTATTACAAATAATCGTTATCTAATGGCTCAAGGAAATAAAACAACTATTACTTTTAATATACCATTGGCTTCTATTAACTCTAGTATTAGAGTAAAAGGTAATTACTCTTATCTTTCTGGAGAGAATACATATAATTTGAGTGTCAATAATAATTCGCTTCCAGGTCTTCCAAAGCATCAATTTAATACTTCTGTAGAATATGTTTATGGCATTAATTTAAATTATGAATATGCTTTAATGTTTAATGTTCAGTATATAGGAGATGATTATAATAATACTACCAAAAGCGATTCTGATAAATCTTATACAACTTTTGATTTAATATCTTCTTTTAATTATAAAAAGACACTTTCTTTAAAATGCGGAGTAAAAAATATTCTAGATATAAAATATGAAACTATAAAGGGCTATCCTATATCAAGCAGAGAGTATTTTGCAAATATTTCATTTATTTTTTAACCCTTTATAGTTTTCTGTTATTCAATTAAATATTAATACATGGAGAGTTAAATAGCTTGCAAATAAGCACCATAAAATATAAGGTATTAATATATAACTTGCTGCTTTTGATATAGTTTTGAATTTCATTATTGTAATTATAATAAGTATATCTAAAATTATTATTTCTATAAAACCAAACAATGGACTTTTTAATCCAAAGAATATATAAGTCCAAAACAAATTTAAAATAAACTGAATAATAAAAAGAAATATATAATTTTTAATATTTTTCTTTATTTCTAAATCTTGTTCATCTATGTATTTATTTATTATAATAGCTATTGAAATACCCATTAATAGATATAATATACTCCAAGCTATAGGAAATATTATATTTGGCGGATTTAGAGGAGACCTATTTAGAGAATTATACCATGAGAAATTATCTGCTTTTACAGATATTCCAGCTAAATATCCCATAAACAAACAAATAGCAATACTTATAATAGGAATTATAAAGTATCTTTTTTTCATTTTATACTCCTTATAATTATTTTATATTATAATTATAACAAAAATATAAAAATTTCAAAAGAATTATAATTCATATATTGGTAATTTTAGTTTATTATTTATCTTCCTTTGATGCTTTATTATCTTTTTCAGATAAATATGTTTCTAGTAAATCTTCTAATTTTTTATTTGTATAATAGTTTGCTTTTGCTTTAGCAACAATATCCATAGTTTCTTTTTTTGCTATTTTAATAGGTTCGCCAGAGAAAACATTATAATTATTATACATTGTCTTTAGAGTTTTATATGCCATTAATGCTGCTATCAAACAAAAATGCCTATATCCTACAGCTTTTTTTTCTATTTCCATTATATATTTTATAGTATCTTCAAAATCATCCATAGCATTATCAACCATTTTGTTAAGAATCTCTATAGCTTTATCTTTATAAGTTTCTTCTTGAAAATATGATGCTATATTATCATCATTAAATAGATTTTTAGGCCAGAATATTCTATTTTCTTTAAAATCATTTCTTACATCTTTAATAATATTTACTTTTTGAAGAAATCTTCCAAACTTTTTTGCTTTTTCTTTGTCAAGCGATAAATTATCCAAAGCCCTAGTAAGTTCAGTTAAATATACTCCCACAGTACCAGCAACATAATAACAATAATCATTTAAATCTTCAAAATTATTTATACTATGGTCTTGATAATATATCATTCCATAGCCCATTTCATTTAAATACGATATAGACATATTTTTTATATGAGAATCAAAACCAAAAAATGTTTTTAACACCAAATCTATATTTTCTATCAATATTTTATCATTATCATTTATTGTTTTTTCTAATACTATATATTTAAAATTATCAAGGTTTTTAATATTTTCTAAACTTGAAGATTTTAATATATTTATAAATCCTGTTATTAGCGTTTCTTTATCATTAGTGTTATGCATAGAATCTTCTATAGTATCTATAATTCTTGCTAATAAATACTGTACTTCTACTTTAGATTTTTTATTTTTGTCTAATAGGGGTATAGTTAAAGCAAAGCTTCTAGATACCAAGTCAAGTAAATATTTGTTTGTAATTTTTGTTCCCATGTTTTTTCTCTTATATTTTTTCTAATAATGTTACGCAATGTACAGCTACAGCTTTGCCTTCGCCAACAGCGTCCATTTTTTCATTTGTTTTAGCTTTAATAGAAATATTATCTATACTAGTATTAAGAGCCTTTGATAGGTTTTCTCTCATTACATCTATAAAGTCTCTCATTTTAGGTTTTTCTATAATTATAGTAATATCAGTATTTGATAGAGTATAATTTTTTTCTTTCATGATAGATATTGTTTGTTTTAATAGTTCCATAGAAGATATATCTTTATACTTTTCATCATTATCTGGAAAATGACTTCCTATATCTCCTAAAGCTAATGCTCCAAATATAGAATCTATTAAAGCATGTACTACAGCATCAGCATCTGAATGACCTTTTAATCCTAAATGATATGGTATTTCTATTCCTGCTAAAATTAATTTGCGATTCTCCTGAAATACATGCGAATCATATCCATATCCTATTCTCATTGTTTTTCCTAAAAATAAATGTTTATAAAATTATATATAAAATTTTATAAATTGTCAAAATAATATATTTACTGTTAAATAAAAAATAAGCCATTATTTTAATATAACGGCTTATTTAATGTAAGAAAAATATGAAAAAGTTTATTTGCCTGTGCTAGTTATGATAGTAGTCATATCCTCATTTCTGTTTATAGGTTCAGGTATCTTGATTAATCTTAAGTCAAACATTACCATGAACATACAAGGCAAGAATATGAGTGTAAGAAGAGAAGCAAATAAAAGTCCATAAGCTAATGCCATAACTATAGGAATAATAATATCAGCTCTTCCTCCTATACCATAAACAGTAGGTAAAAGTCCAACTACAGTAGTAACAGTAGTTAAAAATACCGGACGAAGACGCTGCTTAGCTCCTTCAACAATAGCTTTAGCAACTCCTTTTTTACCGCCCTCAACACCTTCATCAATAATTTTGTTAATTAAGTCAACAAGTATAATACCATTGTTTACAACAACACCAGCCAAACCAATAATACCTACAACACCCATGAATGATAAAGGCATTTTGTGAATAGCAAATCCAAGAAGTACACCAATCAAACCAAATGGAATAATTATCATTATCATGATAGGCTGTATAAATCTGTTTAACTGAAGTAGTAATACAATATATACAAATATAAATGCCATAGCAAAACTGAAAGCTAACTGTTTTAATGCTTTTACAGTTTCTTTAGCCTCACCGCCAAACTCTAATTTTAATCCTCTATAGTTTTTTGAGAAATCTTTATATTTTTCTCTAACAGCATTCATAACCTGCTGAGAAGTATTTTTACCATATTCTATACCAGCTGTAATTGTTATAGTTCTTTCACCGTTATAGTGTTTCAAAGTAGCAAGTCCGTCTGCTTTTTCTATAGTAGCTAAGTTTTTAAGATAAATTAATCTTCCAGTAGAGTTTGGTATTAATAAGTTTTCTAGATATTTTGTATCATAAGTATATTTATCATCAAATTGTACTCTAAAGTTTAATTTATTTTCAAGCTCTTGTATGTATGTAGCTTCAGTACCATAATATGCAGTTCTCACTTCATTAGCAACACCGGCAACATTTACACCAAGTTCAGCTATCTTGTCATAATCAAACATAACTCTCAATTCTTCTTTACCAACTTTATCATCATCATCAATATCTATAACACCAGGTATAGTAGCTAAATATGATTTTATATCTTCTTTAGCCTTTTTAGCAAGCTCAGTATCATTACCTACTATCCTAATGTCTACAGGGTCTCCAGGGTCAACACTTCCTTTTGTATTCATAGTAAATACAGGAACAGTTTGTCTTATATCTGTCTTATCTATTTCCTGATTTATTAAAGCAACAAGCTCATCAGCAGTTCTATCTCTTTCTGCAGCAGGAACTAAATAAACCATAATACCAGCTAAACTTCCTTTCTCTTCAGAAACAACCTCTTGGTCAACTTGCTTACCAACAAGAGAGTATAAAGCAACAAGCTCTTCTGGTTTTACTACCCTTGATACAGCATCTTCTATTTTAGCTATGCTTTCTGTTGTAACTTCTTTTGTAGTACCAGTAGGCATTTCTATGTTAATTACTATAGTGTCAGCACTAGTATCATAAATAAGTACGAAGTTTTTGAAGCTGTTTTGTGCTAAGAATATAGAAGCTATAAACATAACTACAAAGAAACCTATTACTATATATCTTACTTTTATTAGTTTTTCTAATGCAGCACCGAAAGGTATTTTCATTTTATCAAATAAAGCATCTTTGTCGAAATCGAGAGGGTTTTTGAAATTAAATCTTTTCTTTTTAGGTTTGTATGATTTGTATTTATCTTCTTTATCTTGTAATTGGTTAGGTAAGAGTAAAGTAGCCTGAAGCATACTAACAACAAGAGTAAATATTACTATTTTTGGGAATATATTTAATATTTTACCCATTATACCGCTTATTGTAAGCATAGGGAAGAATGCTGCAACAGTTGTAAGTGTTGAAGCAAGCATCGGCATTACAACATCGCTTACAGCAAGTCTTGTAGCTTCAAGTCCTTTATAACCAGCCTGCTTAAAGTTAAATATATTTTCTGATACTACTATTGAGTTATCTACTATCATACCAAGTACAGTAATAATAGCAGCTAATGACATAGTATTAAATGTAATTCCTGTTACTTGCATGTATATAAAACAAGCAAACATCGTTATTAACATACCCAAGCTTGTAAACATCGCACTCTTGAAATCTAAGAATATAATCAAAGTTATAAATATGATTATAAATCCTTGAATAAGGTTTGAAGTTACAATACTTAAAAGTGAATTTATAGTTCTTGATTTATCGCCCATTACAGATACTTGAATATTATCTGGTATTAAATCAGCATTTTCTTTTAAATATTTGTTTACAGTTTCAATAGTTTTAAGAATATCAGCATTTTCGTTTTTAACTATATCTAAAGAATAACCAGAAGCTCTATTTACTCTCATCAAAGTAGTTTTTTCTTCGAAGCCT
This sequence comes from Brachyspira pilosicoli P43/6/78, assembly GCF_000325665.1. Taxonomy (NCBI): domain Bacteria; kingdom Pseudomonadati; phylum Spirochaetota; class Spirochaetia; order Brachyspirales; family Brachyspiraceae; genus Brachyspira; species Brachyspira pilosicoli. Next base: position 1,280,360 of record NC_019908.1, on the reverse strand, counting down.
TCTTCTATACGAGCTATATCATTTACTCTTACTCTTTGACCATTAAATGTAGAACGTATTATAACATTGCTTGCTTCTGTTGGAGTTTGAAATTCACCGAAAGTAACAACAGTTTGTTCTTTACCAGCAGATTCCATATCACCGCCAGTAGCTCTTACGTTTCTTATGCTAAGAGCATTAACTACATCGCTTAAAGATATATAATTTTCCTGCATTTTTACAGGGTCTACATATACTTTAACTTCAGGGTCAGTTCTTCCGTTTATTCTTACCTCAGACACACCATCAAGTCTTACAAGCTCATTTTCTAGTCTTTGGCTTACATCAAATAATTCTCTCTCATTGCCTTCCATTCCCTCTTTAAAGTGTACAGCTAATGTGTATATAGACATCTTATTAGGGTTTAAGTCATAAGTTGTAACTTCTTCTACATCTGTAGATAAGTCAGGAACGTTTTGCATTTGTCTGAATATTTCATCTTTTATTGGCTGTCTGTTTGGTATAGTTTCATCTAGCTTTACTATAATAATCGCTGCATTTTCAATAATGGTTGTATTGTATTCATCTATACCAGATATACCCTGTAACTGTTCTTCTATTGGTATAACAGCATTTTGCTCTACGTCAAGCGGAGTAGCACCTGGATATATTACCGATACTAACATCATATCTAAATCTGTAGATGGAATGGATTCTTTTTGTAAATTGAAGTAGTAATATCCTCCAACAGATAATATTGCAATTACTATTATATTAACAAGCATAGTTTTCTTGGCAAAAAATACTATAATTCTTTCCATATATTAGTCACTCTCCTTGATATTAACTTCTATTGTTTTTCATTAAAATACTTTTATTAGTAGTCCATAGCAAGTAATGCTCTATAATCAAATATTGTTGTAATAAACTCATATTGTAAGTTTAAGAGTTCTGTTTGCGTTGCTACTAAGTCTAATCTTGAAGTAAGTAAATCATCTATTTCTAAACGTCCTTGGTCAAGTTTTTGAAGCTGAGTTGCTATTCTTGAGTTTATTGCTCTTATTTGTGTTCTTTTACTGTTCATTAAATTTTTATATGTTTCAAATTTATAAATATATCCTTGAAGCTGTGTGTTATAATCTTTTTCAAGCATATCATATTGAGCTATTATTCCGTATAATGAGTTTTCAGCCATTTTGTATTGTGCTTCATTAGCTCTGTTACCAAGAGGGTAGGAGAATTGTACTCCTGCAAAAAAGTCAACATTAGTCATACTTCCAAATGAATTAAAATAACCAGAAGTATTAGGGCTTACTCCATTTAAACTCACGCTTCCTACTATATCTAAATTAGGTAATGTACCATTTTTCATTGCAGATAAAGCATATTCTGCTCTAATCTTTGATTGATATGCAATCTGTCCATTAACGCTATCAGCAAAAGCAACAGCCTCCATAGTCATATTGCTTCCCAAATCCAAATAAGAATCCCAAGTTGTGTGGTCTGGTTTAAGATTAGTTACAGGGAAGAAGAAACTTATAGTTGTGAGCAATGTGTCTAAAGCGATTTTATTTTGTGCATAATAGTCGCTATAAACTAAAGTTTGTGTTCTAGCATTTTGATAAGAGTCATTATCTATAAGTCCATTATTGTATCTGTCTCTCATTTGGTTTTCAAATCTTTTTGCTGTAATGTACATGTTTCTATAATATTCCAATAGCTTTTCATACATTATCCATTGATAATACAATTTTTGATAAGCTACTAAAACACTAGCATCATCTAATTTTCTTTGAAGTTTTGCTATATTTAATGCATATTCAGCATCTTTTATTGGGTATCTATCTAATGCCCCAAAGAAGTTTCTTAAAAGAGGCTGAGTTACTTCTAATGTTAATGATGGCTGATAATTTTGAAACTTTGTTTTTGTACCATCAGGTGAAACTAAATCTCCTGTGAGAAAAGAGTTGTGTGTTAAATTAACAGACCATTTTGTGCCTGTATATGGTATTAAACTTCCAAGTCCAATTCCAGCTTGAATGCCTGTAGCACCAATAGAAGGATTTAAAGTTGGGTCGGTATATCCTGATGATAAGCTTCCATATTTACCAACTGCTCCAAGTTGTGCAGATAGGTTAACATCGCCGCTTGATTTTGCACTAAGTAAATTCATTTCAGCATTTGTTTCTGTTACGGCATTTATTTTTAGTTCAGGTATTAAATCTCTAATATTTTCCATATATTGAGCGTAACTTAATGTATTAGTAGTTTGAGCGTATACCAAGTTTATACTAAAAAATATTGATAATAACACAATAATGTTTTTTCTCATTTATGCTCCTTTAAATAATCAAAACTTAAGTTCTAAAACCATATTTGTATACATTTTTACTTCCAAGTAAAAGTAGCAATGTTTTATATAATGTATCAATTAAACCATCTAAATTAACTTCTAAATTTTTATTCTTTCTTTTTTCCTCCCTATAGTAATAAAGCTTTCTGTCTAAGTTATAATACTTGTTTAATATTAATTCATTACCAATCCCGCCAACGGCAACTATCATCTGCATGTAAATGTCATGTGCATTAAGTACAGGAGTAAA